>CAZAFU010000012.1:0-38761 GCA_964484475.1 uncultured Caulobacterales bacterium
TGTCTCAAGGCTCCTTGGTTTCTCAAGTTTGACAGGAGCGCCTTCTGACGCCGGGCAGTGCGGTCCCTCACGAACCGAGTGCTGGTGATGTTCTAGGAAGTCGGAGTTAAGCCGTCGTGAAAACTAAAGTTTGACCTGTGTCTCATTAAGGGACAGTCGGTGCAGACTCTTGCGTTCGCCGTCTTTACTATAGACGCCGTCGCCTTTTTCTTCTTCGAGACGGCGGATGGCGCGGCTGCGAACATGGGTGATGGCGTCCTTCACGGCGCCGATCGCCCGCATGTTCCTGCCCACGGTATCGTTGAAACTCTCGAGCTTCTCCTTCAGGGCCTCCGGCTCCAGCGCCTCGACGGCTTCGAGTGCGGAGGGGTTCCGCTCGAGCCTTTCGGCCTGGCGGATGAGAATGCCCTTTTCGCGCTGCAACTCGGCAAAGGCCTCGAAATTCCCTTCACGGATCAGCCGCGCCTCGTCGGCCAGCAGGTCCGCAAGCTTGCGCATCACCGAGAGGATGGCAGGCTCGCGCTTGGGACGTTCGTCCAGAGTGGAGGGAGCCTCGTCCGCAACCTCGTCCTCACCACGACGGAATTCAGGGAACAGATGGTCGCGGTCCGCGTCTTCGAGGCGGCGGTGATGATGATTACTCATTGGATCCCTCGGTGCCTTGTGTCAGCTGCGCAACAACCATGTCGGCAATGCCGAGCCCCCCGCGTGCGGCGAAGGCATCGGAAATATGCTGCGTCAGGAAGGACTGCCACATCTTCTCGCCCTGGCCGCCGCCGAACAGGCCATCGGTCTTCATGCCCTTGAACATGGAGTCGACGAACTGATTGAGGAAAACGGCTTCGAAACCTTCGGCGGCCTCGCGGGCCTGGTCCGCAGGCGTGTTCGCCATCTTCCGGGCAAGGTTTGTCAGGTCCGCCTGCGGTGCGGCCGTATCGACGCCCTTCAGGGCGCCCACCATATCAATACTCATTGTACCACCAGTTCTGCCTGAAGCGCCCCCGAAGTCTTGATCGTCTGCAGGATCGAAATCATGTCGCGGGGACTGACGCCCATGGCGTTGAGCCCATCGACCAGTTCCTGAAGCGTGACGTTCGGTTCGACGACCTTGAAGCCCGTCCCCAGTTCCTCATCCACCTCGATGTCGGTGCGGGGCACGACCACGGTCTGGCCGACCCGGCTGAAAGGCGAGGGTTGGGAGGGAATGGGGCGTTCTGAGATGCGGATCGTGATGTTTCCATGCGCGATGGCGACCGGCGAGACCCGGACATTCTGACCGATGACGATCGTGCCCGAGCTCTCATCGACGACGACCCTGGCGATCTCGTCGGTCTCCACGTCGATACTCTCCAGCGCCGCGAGCATGGTCGTGACCTCGCCGCGATAATTTGTAGGCACCGAGACCTCGACGGTCGCCAGGTCGAGGGCCTTGGCGAAACGTCCCGAAAGGCGGTTGTCGATGGCCGAAGCGATCCTGTTGGCGGTTGTGAAGTCCGGGTTCTTCAGGATGAGGCGTACACGTTCGAGATCGTTGAGCGGGAACGCGAGCTCCCGTTCCACCGTGGCGCCTTCCGGGATGCGGCCCTGGGTCGGTACGCCCCGCTGGACCGATCCGGCGGCACCTTGCGCCTGGAACCCGCCGATGATCAGCTGGCCCTGCGCCACGGCATAGACGTTCCCGTCCGCCGCGGTCAGGGGCGTGACAAGAAGCGTCCCGCCCTGGAGGCTCCGCGCATCGCCGAGTGCCGAGACGGTGACGTCGATTCTGTCGCCTGCGCGGGAGAAACCGGGAAGGGACGCGGTGACCATCACCGCAGCCGTGTTCCTCGTCTGGAGAATCCTGTCATTGCCGAGCGCGACGCCGAAGCGTTCGAGCATGGCCCGCAGGGACTGCTCGGTGAAAAGAGCGTTCTGCGTCCGGTCGCCGGTGCCGGGCAGGCCGACGACCAGGCCGTAGCCGATCAACTGGTTTTCGCGGACACCTTCGATCTTGGTGATGTCCTTGAGACGGCTCGCTTCGGAGGGCGCGATCAGCAGCGAGCCGATGGCCGCAAGCGTCAGGAGCCCCGCGAGGAGACGGCTGAGGGCGGTTCGCCGCCGACGGATCAGATGGTCCGCTACGCTGTCTTTGAAGGTCATCATGCCACGCATCATACGTACCGGCATGAAACGGGCTTTAAAAAACGCGCTGTTCAGACTCTGTTAAGCTTGACTAACCGTTTCAATCGCAAACGATTTATTACCGCGCTGTAGACTCTTTCTCTACGTTTTGCCGTCAGAACATCTCTCGAAGGTCGAAACCGGCAGAAGCGAGGCCGGCCTTCTCCGTCCGAGGGCTAAAGGGCGGAAGTACATAACGGTGAGAGAGCATGCGGATTATCCTGTTAGAACCGAACGAGATTATTGCCGACGCGCTGGTCAAGCGTTGCAAGACTTCCCAGATCGACACGGACCTCCTGACCTCCGAAGACGAGCTTTCCGGCGTGGCCGGCAAGGATCTGACCCATTATGCGGCGATCCTCGTAGGCTCGGTCGAAGACCCGTGCGAGCTGGTGGAGACCCTGCGGCGCGACTGCGGCGAGACCCCGATCATCATGCTGTCGGATATGAAGAATCCGCAGCTCGCGATCAGGGCCTTCAGCGCCGGTGCCGACGACTTCGTCGTCAAGCCTTTCAACGCTTCCGAGCTCAAGGCCAGGATTCTCGCGCGTTCGCGCCGCCTTCTCGGCAACGCCTCGACGGCATTCAAGCTTGGCAAGCTGACCATCTTCTATGATGGTCGCGACCCCGAAGTCGGCGGCAAGAGGATCAAGCTTTCCCACCGCGAGCACGCCATCTTCTCCTACCTCGCCAATAATGTCGGCCGGGTGGTGTCGAAGGAGAGCGTCTACTCCGCTGTCTACGGGTCCATGGACTGCGAGCCCTTCGACAAGGTGATCGACGTCTATATCTGCAAGCTGCGCAAAAAACTCGCGGATGCGACCGATGGGCAACAGTTCATCGAGACCGTCTATTGCCGCGGCTACAAGATGGACAAGCCCGAGAACACCGTGGTCCAGCGCCTGGGCGGCGGCGGTCGCAAGGCCCTGGCCGCTCCGGAAAAGAAGACCCGGGCTGCGTAATCGCCCCCTCTCACCGTTTTCTCTTATCGAGGCCTCCCCGGGGACAGCCCCCCGCGGGAGGCTTTTTCGTACGCGCATTTAGATAATCAGGCGCGGGGCTGCGGTGTCCCTGGTGACATCCGACAAATCCTGATCCTGTAGAACCGGCTCCCGGGGGAGTTTCGCACCCACCGGGGAAGACCCCGCCTTGGGGCTTGCAAGGGGCTTGTCCTAGCCTGCGTCGTCCCGGTCAGGGGCGCGGCAAGCCTCGCCGAAGGCCCGGATGAAGCCCTCCGCGTCGCGCGGAGACACGATGAGATCGCGCCGATCCCTGCCGACAAGACGAACAGCGACGGTAAGGTTGCGCGCGGCAACCTCCACGGAGCATCCATCGGTCTGCGACAGGACGCCGACACTGCCGAGGGATGAGGGCCGGAGGCGCAGCCCCACGCCAGGCCCACCCCAGAACCGCCTTACCCGTTCAGCCGGACTGTCCGTCTGCGTATGGCGTGCGCAGGTATAGGCGCGCAGGGGCCTTCGAACCGACCTGAGGCGGTTGCGGTAGACGAGGTCCTCGCTTTCGATGACGTAGCCGACCGGTTCCGACAGCCACGATGCCAGTGCGATCAGGACACAGATGCAGGCCAGGATGCCGAGCGAGGGCGCGAGGGCGGGTGAGGCTGCGACCGAACATGCGAAGACAGCACCGAGACAAAAGGTGCCGAACTGCGATATTCGCAAGGCCCCGTCGGCAGGCATGGCCTCGAACGACAGGGGAAAAGGTTTGGTCGCGGGCATGATCCGTCCGCTGCTGCCTTGGAGCCGCCGGCCTTGACCATCCAGCGGGACCGTTCAAGCCCCAAAGACAGGAAACCCGCCCCCGGATTTCTCCGAGGGCGGGCTCCCCAAGCGCGGGATCGGTGGTGGGGGTGGTCTCTCGCGCTTTAACGGATGAAGTTGAAGAGGCTGAGGTTCATGACCCGGCTCGTCGCTTCGTAGCTGATGCGGAGCTGGTTCTCGAGTTCGAGCAGCCTGGATGTCGCTTCGGCGCCGTCGACACCTTCGAAGGTGTTGCGCTGTGCGGAGAGGAGGGCGTCCTGTGTGCCGAGGGTTTCTTCGGCAGCATCGACCTGCTGGTAGGTGATGCCCATATTGGCGCGTACGCTGCGGATCGTGTCGAGCCCCTCGCTGATGAGATCGAGAGCGCCGCGCACGCCCGCACCGTCGCCGGTCATCAGTCGCTGGTAGGCGGCATCGTCCGGGATCTGCTCGAGGTTGACCTCGTTGAGGATCCAGGCCCCCTGCATCACATCGCGCAGTGCACCAATCAGCGTGTCGTTCTGGACACTCGTGTAGTTGTTACCCGGCAGGCGTACCTCGCTCAGGATACCGCCGATCTCACCGTCGAAGAAGACATTCTCGAAGCTGAAATCGTCCTGAGGCGGACCGAAGGCGAAGTTCCCGCCCTGGAAGATACTGTCGAAGCGGGCGAGAAGGGCGTCGGATTCAGCTACGGTGGTGGGCACCCTGAGATCCGTCGCCGGAAGGGCGGCGCCCGGCATGGTGCCGTCGATGGCCGCCGCGATCACGCTCCGCGGGCTTTCCGGCCCGGCGCCGGCATCATCGGGACGGCGGGCGGGGGGCGTATCGACTGCTTCTCCGGAGAAAAGATAGCGCCCGCCGATCGAAAGGTTCAGTGACGTGGTGATATCGTCAAGCACACCCTTCGCCACGAGCTTCACGGTCACCGCCGTATCGAGAGCATCGGCACTGTTGATGGCGGCGACTTCGACGAGGGACTCGATGGAGCTCGTCATCTGGCCGAAGCTCGAGTCCATCATCTCGTAGCGCTGCTTGAAAAGGTCGATCGACCGTTTGTAAGCGGCGTTCTCGTCGATCTGGTTGCGGACGCTCTGAAGATTGAGGAGGTCCGAACCCAGCGACTTGGCGACGTCGGATTTCTTCTGGGTCGCGACTTCCTGGTCGGCGATGGCAAGATCGTTTTCGAGCCGGCGCAGATTGGCGTTGCGTGCTGCGGTCTGTCCGAATGTCGAGATCGGTTTCATCATCCTTCGCGTCCCTTATGCGATCCGTGCAAGGAGTTCGTCGAACATCCTCGCGATGACATTGATGACCTGCGCGTTCGCGGTATAGGCCTGCTCGAGTTCGAGGAGGCGTTCGCTCTCCTCGTCGACGTTGACGCCGTTCTCGTTGTAGCGGCGAAGCTCGAGGGTCTCGAACACCGTCCTGACGCGGTCGGCGGAGTTCTCGAGGCCGGCGCGGTCGCTCTGGTGTCCGGTGGAAAGCTCGGTGGCGTAGCCCTGCAGCGAGATCTGGTCGGTGAGCCCCGCGGCCGGCGCGAAGGTCCGGTCCGACGAAAGGGCGTTGAGCCACGCCTCGATCTGTCCGTTGAAGCCCGCGGCATTGCCGGGAACCGGGGGGTTGACCCCGTCGCGAAGCCTCGCAGGATCGCCCGTGGCCGGATCGAAGAGCGGGTTCACACGGATCGTGCCGGCGAGGCCGACAATATCCGCCGCGGCCCAGGCAGGATCGACGCCGTTGGGCGGCGCGCCCGCATCGATCGAGAACAGCGACGCCTGGAAGGGCGGGCCCGCGGGGACCGTTGCGTCGGTCTCCTGGAACATGCGGATCGTCTCCTTCGCCAGGGCGTCGATCTGCGCCTGGTAGTCGACGAGGTCCTGGTCACGGGCCACGAAGAGCCCGGCGATCATCCCTGAGCGGATCGATTGGGTCTGGTTGGCCGAAGGCGCGATCTCGAACCCGTCCACCGTGAGGCCAGAAAGGGCCGGGGCGGGGGGCGTTGCGCCGATCACCGCGTCGGGGTTCACCGTGTTGGTGCGGCTGAATTCAAGGGTCCGGGCGTCACCATCGAGAAGGGTGACCCCCTCGAGCGTGGTGATGACGACCTCACCGGTCGAGCGTTCGAACGTCCTGATGCCGATCTGTTCGGCCACGATATCGATCAGCCTGTCGCGCTCGTCGAGGGTGCTGGCGATATCGGTGTCACCGAACGTCCCCTCCGACACCCTGATATTGAGCTTCTCGATCTGGAGAAGGGCCTCGTTGACGATGTTGACGCCTTCCTCGATCTTCCGGTCGGCCTCCGTCCTTGCACCCTGGACCGCAGACTGGACGTCGTTCAGGCGGGTCGCGATCTCTTCCGCCGCGAAATAGACCTGGCGTTGCAGGTCTTCGCGCTCGGGTGAGTCGAAGAGTTCCTGGAAGGTGGTTTCGAGCTGGGTGTAGGCATAGGCGAGCGACCGCTCGTCCGCCGGATCGCCCGAGACTTCGGACACCCGCTGGGTCATCGATGCCCTGACGTCGAGGAAACCGAGCTTCGCCGCTTCAAGCCTGACGTCGCGCAGCAGGATTTCGTCGACCTGGCTGCGTTCGATGGTGGCCGAGACGCCCGTACCGTAGCCGTTGATCACCCGGGAGGTGATCCGCGCTTCTTGCGAGACATAGCCCGGCGTGCGCGCGTTGGCGATGTTGTTCGAGGCGCCTGCGACCTGCCTCTGGGTGGAGGCGAGGCCGGATTTGGCGTTGTTGAGCGCAGTTGTCAGCGACATGGTTCAGGTCCCGTCCGTTGAGGGAGGATTAGCGTCCGAGCCTCGTGACTTCTTCGAGCATCTCGTCCGCGGTCTGGATGACCGTTGCGTTGGACGAATAGGCCCGCTGGGTTTCGATCAGCGTGGTGAGTTCTTCGGCGATATCGACATTCGCGCCTTCGAGGGCATTGGCCTGGATCGACCCGATGCCGCTCGAGCCTGCGAAGGCGAGGCGGAGATCGCCCGACGTGCCCGAAAGCTGGAAGGCATTGCCGTCGATCGGCGTCATGCCTTCGGGATTGACGACATCAGCCAGGGGGATCTTGTAGACTTCGCGGATCTCGCCATTGTCGAAGATGGCAGAGACGGTGCCGTCCTCGCCGATCTCGACATTCTGAAGCTTGCCGAGGGAGGAGCCGTCGGTGATCGTCTGCGGGCTGAAGTCGCCGCCGAACTGGGTGGTGCCATCGAGGGTGTTCGGGGCACCGAGATTGATGGCGATCGGCTGGCTCAGCGGGCCCGCCGGGCCCGGTACGGTGAGCGACAGGACGCCGGTCGCGGGATCGACCGCCATGCCGTAATCCGTTGCCGGAGCGGAGAGTGTCACGCCGCCCGTATATTCAGGCGTACCCGGAGCGGCCGCGCCCGAGCCGGTGAAATCGACGTCGGCGAGGGTGCCGATCAGCGTGCCGGTGGTGGCGTTGCCGTCATAGATCTCGAGCTGCCAGATGTTGGTGTCGATATCCGCGGCGGTCGGCTGGACCCAGCGCATGGTGAGCTGCTTGGCCGCGCCCAGGTCATCGAAGTACTGGATGCTGGCCTGGTAGTCGACGGGCGCCGTGGCGCCGGTGGGTGCCTGGGCGGGGAGGTTGCCCGAATAGGTGACCTCGGTGGTCGCGCTGGCCGAGCCCTGGATGCCGGCAAGGTTGATCGGCTCGAGACCGTCGAAGCTCGTCAGGCTCGGCACGCCGCCCCCGGCGAGGGGGCCGTTCGGTCCCGCGTCATAGCCCATCAGGTAGTAGCCGGCCGCGTTCCGCAGGAAGCCCGAATCGTCCATGCGGAAGGAGCCTGCGCGGGTCAGCGAGTTCTCGCCGCCCGCAGCGGAGTCGGAGACCGCGAAGAAGCCGTTGCCCGCAATCGCGAGGTCCGTGCCCGTATCACTGGCGAGGATGGTGCCGGCCTGGCTCACTTCGGTGCGGACATTGGTCGTCACGCCGCCTGCGGTGTAGCTCGTGGAGGAGCCGTTGTTGATGACCAGGGTCGAGAATTGCGTATCGGCGCGCTTGTACCCGACAGTCGCGGAGTTCGCGATGTTGTCAGAAAGGGTGGCAAGTTTGGTAGCTTGGGCACGCAGCCCGTTGACGCCAGTTTGCAGTGCGCTGCCAATCGACATTGATCAGTCCTCGGTTCATCCGGAGCTTCGGGCTCCCACTGGGGACTGTCCTATCCTGGGCTGTTTAAACCGGCATAAAGTGTACAATTGACGCTTTATGAACGTGGGCGCTTACTGACTGATTCCAAACAGAAGATCACCTGATTGTGCAACGTTGGCGTGCACGGACACAGTGATGCGGCGGTTGCGCGGGTCTTCCGGGCGCGAGGGGACGAAAGGTTCGCGTGCGGCACGTCCCTCGACGGCCTCGATCCTGTCGGTCTGAAGACCCGCGGTCTCCATCACCCGGCGGGCGGCGTTCGCCCGCTCGGTGGACAGTTCCCAGTTGCCGCGCTGGTCGCGCTGGAAAGGCTGGGCATCGGTATGCCCTGCGATCCTGACGACATTGGGCACGGTGCGGAGAACCTCGCCAAGCGCGGAGAAGATCTGCGTGGCCTCGTCATTGAGCCCGGACTGGCCCTTCGCGAACATGGAGAAGCCGCGGTCGTCGTGGATCTGGATCAGGACGGCGTCGGCTGTCCGCTCCACATAGATCACGTCGTTGAGGCCGAGCGGATCGACCCGCTGTTCGAGGGCGATACGGAGTTTCTGTTCCAGCGCGGCAAGACCGTTGTCGGCGCCGCTGTCGCCCGAACCGATCGAGATGTCGTCGAGCTTGGAGGGACCGGTCTCGGTCATGGTTTCCATGGCCGAGCCCATGGGCAGGGGCTCCTGGCTTTCGGCGCGGTCATTGGTCTGCACGCCCGACGAGTCGTTGGCCTTGCCCGACAGGACACCTTCCGTACCCGATTTCTCTCGACTGATGGAAATCGGGTTGAAGTAGTCGGCGAGCAGGTCCCGCTCCGCATCCGAAGCGGTGTTGGCAAGCCAGAGGATGAGAAAGAAGGCCATCATCGCGGTGGTGAAGTCCGCATAGACCATTTTCCAGATGCCTGTGTTGGCGCCGTCCTCTGATGCTTTGGCCATGACCTGGTTCTTTCCGGTAGGAGTTCGGTGTTACGCGTTGTCGGCAGCCGCGGCGCGGATCGCTTCGGAGGTGGCCTTCTCGACAGCGTCGAAGGAAGGCTGGACCTCGTCGAGGAGAACCTTGCGCGAATACTCGACGGCGATCTGCGGCGGGTAGCCGTGCAGGAAGGCGACGAGACCCGACTTGATGCAGCTGTAATAGTTGACCATCTCGTCACGGCGGGCGGCCATCAGGGCACCGAGGGGCATGACGATCGAGTAGGCGAGAAGAACGCCCAGGAAGGTGCCGCAAAGGGCGCCGGCGATCATCTTGCCGAGAATTTCGGTCGCCTGGTTCACATAGGCCATCGCCTTGATGATGCCGAGGACCGCGGCCACGATACCGAAGGCGGGCAGCGCCTCGCCGACGGAGTTCAGCGCACTGACGGGACGGGAAAGGTCCTTCGTGATCGTATGGATCTCTTCGTCCATCAGGCTCTCGAGCTCCTTGGGATCTTCGGCTCCGAGGGAGATCAGGCGGAGATAGTCGCAGATGAAGGCGACCGAGCGCTTGTTCTCGAGAGCGCGCGGATATTTCTTGAAGATCGCGCTTTCGTAAGGATGCTCGATGTCGTTCTCGAGGCTCATCACGCCCTTCGACTTGCCCTCGCGGAAGAGAGTGAAGAGAAGCGAGAGAAGCTCGAGGTAGTCCTCGTCCTTCAGGCTGTCGCCCTTGACCGAACTCCAGAGGGTGGAGCCTGTCTTGAAGATGACGTCCTTCGGGTTGGAAATGACGAAGGCACCGATGGCGGAGCCGACGATGATGACGATCTCGTAGGGCTGCCAGAGGACCGAGAGCTTTCCGCCCACGCCCATGTAGCCTCCGATCACGGAGAGAATGACGATGATAATTCCGACGCCGAACTTCATAGTGCTTGCTCGTTTTCAGACTGGACGCCTTCCCCTGCCGAGGCCGGGCCAGACGAGGATTTTCCATCACCATGCCCCATCGGGGTTAAAGTGACGGCTAAGTCCGCAACCTTTGCGCTAGTCTCCAGCAGAGGACGCAAATCCGATGCATGGTAAACGGAAGGTTGCGGTGCGGACGACAATGCCTTGAGACGGGGGTCCTCGGGTTGTGTTTCGCTTTCGGCGAGGCGGCTTCCCGTGGCGAGATAGGCGGCGGTGGGCTCTTTCCAGCCCGATGGGGTCTCGCCCGTCAGGAGCCGCGCCTGCTTGTAGAGGCCATAGGCTCCCTCGCGCCAGGCCCGCTCCTCGACGATCGCGATCACGTCCGGTTCGGGGTAGGCAAGAAGAACCGCCTTGAGATCCTCGATCTCCGCGGCGTGGGCGGCGAGTTTGTGGAAGGTCCTGGCGTCGCGGTCCGTAAGCTCGCGTTCCTCGATCGCGCCGAGATAGATGCGTGCGGCCGTCCGGTCACCGAACCCGACCGAAAGGTCCGCGGCCCGAAGAAGCGCGTCATCGCCACCGGCCGCCTTGATCTCCTGCGCCTCGACGCCGCTGATCAGTTCCTCGGCACCGGCGAGAAGCCCAGCTTCCGCGAGAATTTCGGAAAGCGACAGGTCACCCATCCAGAATTTCGTCTTCGGTCCGATCAGTGGCCGGACGAAGCCGTAGACATCCATGAGGTCGCCGATGGTCGAGGCCTGGGTGCGGCGCACGAAGAGGTCTTCCGCAGTCGAGCGCATGCGCTCCTCGGCCTCGGCCACGATCTCCTCGGGGCCGTTGGAACCGGCAAGACCGGCCAGAAGCCTGAGGGACTGTGCCAGCTGGCCATCGAAATAATAGGCTCTCGCCAGCGCCAGCGTGATGCCGGCACCGAGGTTTTCGCCCCGCCAGATGGTGACGAGCTCGCGCAGGACGACGACGGCTTCTTCGGTCTTGAGGTGCCCGGTCCGCCACATCAGGGCGATCTTGCGCAGCTCGGCCTCGGCCTGGAGCCGGTCATTGCCGAGGGAGATCGCCTCTTCGTAAAGGGCCACGGCCTCGTCCACCGTACCGAAGCGCTCTATGACCCGGCCCCGGACCAAGGCCGCCTTGGCCCGTTCGTCGGGACCGTCGGCGATGGCCTGCAGCATGGTCGCAAGGGCCAGCGCCGCGCGGCTGTCCCCTTCGGCGAGCAGCGCCCCCGCAAGATCGGAAGCATAGCGGCTCCTGACCCACGGCGGCAGGGAGGCGAAGAGGTTGACCGCGATATTGCGGGTACGGACGTTGGAACTCTGAAGGCCATTCTCGCCGCTCGCGATAAGGAGCCAGAGAACAGCTTCGTCCGTTCCTTCCTGCGCTTCGACTTCGAAGAACTGGAACGCGGTCTCGTCCTTCTTCACCATCAATTCGAGGAAGCGTTTGAGCCGCTGGCGTTCAAGATCCATCCGCGGCCCGATCCGGGGGAGGGCCTCCTCGAGGAAACCCGCGCCGACGAGACAGGAGAGATCTTCCTCCGAGCCCCGTTTCAGGCGGTCGACGAAGCTGCTTCCCTCTTCATAGCCGCAGGCCCAGTCGACGCCATAGGCACTCTTCTGTGCCATCGCCGACGGGAGCGTCAGGATAGGAAGCACGCCGATCATCGCGGCGAGGGTCGTTGTCAGCCTACGCATCGCTGTTCCTCGAAATCCGGGTTTAAACTGACCGCTCTAGTTTAATCCTGCGTTTCGCAAGGTTCTGCGGTTCACCCGCCCCTCCGGTGGAGGCTTCAGGACCCGATCAAGAGGATGAAGACCCTTGGATACGAGCCTTTACGTCAATCTTTCGTATCAAAGCTCGCTGGACCGGCGGCTTGAGCTGGTCGCGAACAACATCGCGAACCTCAACACCACGGGTTTCAAGGCCGAGCGGGCCATGTTCGACGACGCGTCGTTCAAGGCTGGTCCCGCCGCGGACGTCTCCTTCGTGATCGACCGGGCATCCTATACGGACTTCAAGACAGGATCGGTCACCCAGACCGGCAACCAGCTGGATATCGCTGTCGTTGGTGACGGCTGGATCTCGGTCGAGACCGACGAAGGCATCCGCTACACCCGGGACGGCCGCATGACGATCAATGCGCAGGGCGAGCTTTCCGCGCTGGACGGCGGCGCGATCCTCGACCGCCAGGGCGGCCGCATCCAGATTCCGCAGGAAGCCAATAACGTCGCGATCAGCCGCGCTGGCCAGGTCTCGGTGCAGATCCAGGGCGAACCCCTGCCCATCGAGCTCGGCGAGATCGGCATCTTCGAATTCGCCGACCCCCAGAACCTCATTCGCGAGGCCGACGGCCGCTTCAACGCCGACGGGCTGAACGCGCAGGTCGCGGAAGACAGCCGCGTGCAGCAATTCGCCATCGAAAGCTCGAACATCAATCCGATCAAGGAAATCATCGAGCTGATGGAGCTGAGCCGGGCCTACAGCCAGACCGCCGGCAGCTCGCAGGACATTCACGACCAGAAAAAAGACAGCATCAAGCGTCTCGGATCCAACAAGTAGGCGACGAGCTAAGGAGACATACCCATGCGAATTCTTGAAATCGCCGCCACCGGCATGATGGCCCAGCAGACGAACGTCGAAGTCATCTCGAACAACATCGCGAACATCAACACCACCGCGTTCAAGCGCGGCCGTGCCGAGTTCTCCGACCTGCTCTACCAGAGCCAGCAGCGCTCGGGCACCTTCTCCTCAGATGCCGGAACGATCGTTCCCGTCGGCGTGCAGATCGGCCTCGGTGTCAAGCCGACCGCCGTGGCCCGCATCAACGAGCAGGGCTCCTTGCAGCAGACCGGCAACCAGCTCGACCTCGCGCTTCAGGGTCGCGGCTACTTCATCGTCCGGATGCCCGACGGCACACAGTCCTACACCCGCACCGGCACCTTCCAGCTCTCACCCGAAGGCGCGATCGTGACCCCCGAGGGTTTCGAGGTGGAGCCCGGCATCACGCTGCCCCCGCAGGTTTCGGACATCCAGGTCAACCGCTCGGGCGAGGTCTTCGCCTTCGTGCCGGGTGAGGACCAGCCCCAGCTCGCAGGCCGGTTCCAGCTGGCCACCTTCATCAACGAAGCCGGTCTCGAGGCGCAGGGCGACAACCTCTTCCGTGAGACCGCAGCTTCCGGCCAGCCCTTCCTCGGGCTTCCCGACCAGGAAGGCGTCGGCATGATCCGCCAGGGCTATGTCGAGAACTCGAATGTCAACGTGGTCGAGGAAGTGACCGATCTCATCTCTGCCCAGAGGGCCTACGAGATGAACGCCAAGGTCATCGAAACCGCCGACCAGATGTCTCAACGCATCGCCAACATGAGGTAACCCGGATGATCCGGACGCTTCTTCTTTCGGTTCTTGCCGCTCTTGGCGTGGCTTCGGCTGCGACCGGGGGCGGGTTGGACATGAGGGTGGCCGAGGCGCTGCGTGCGGCGAGCCTTCTGCCCTATGATGCGCAGATCACCATCTCCCGCCTGACACCCGTGCGCGGGGCGGTGGAAACGGTGGAGATCGCGCGCTTCGATCCGAAGACCGGCTATTTCGACGCGATCATCGGTCATGGCCAGGTGCGCAAGACGATCGAGGGCCGGGCGGATGTCCGCATCCCCGTGGTCGTCGCCCGCCAGATCCTGCGCCGCGAGCAGCCCATCACCATGTCCGATCTCGAGGTCAGGCACGTTCCGATGGCCCAGGTCCCGCCGACGGCCTATACCGTCCCGCAGGATCTCGAGGGTCTCGCTGTCCGCCGCTCACTGCCTGCCGGCCGCCCCATCCGGCAGGATGATGTCGGCGCCCCGGTGGTGATGCGGAAGAACGCTGCGATCACGCTCATCTACGAGAAGGCCGGCCTCGAACTGACAGCCAGCGGACGTGCCCTCGACGAGGGCGCCGTGGGTGAAAACGTCCGGGTCATGCTGGATTCAGGCGGCACGATCGTGCGCGGCGAGGTCGCGGCCCCCAATCGTGTCTTGGTGCATTAGGCATCGGAAAAGGAAGTTGAGAACCATGCGGATGAAGCCCATTCTCGTGACCTGTGCGGCGCTGAGCCTCAGCGCCTGCGCGTCCATAGGCGACAGCATCAACGGGCCGGAACTCTCCGACGTCTCCAACCCCGAATACATGGAAGAAGCCAGGGTCGTCCGTATGCCGCTGCCCGAAGGCATGTCGCGCATGTCCTCGCCCAATTCCCTCTGGGAAGCGAACAAGCGCAGCTTCTTCCGTGACCAGCGGGCCCGGAATGTCGGCGACATCCTCACCGTCCTGATCGACATCGAAGATAATGCACGCCTGAGGAATTCCACGAGGCGGGCCCGGCAGACCGAGAACGAGTTCGAGGCACCGACTCTCTTCGGCCTCATCGAGGGGCTCGAGAACGCACTGCCCGAGGAATTCACGCCGAATGCGGAGCTTGAAAGCGGCTCCCAGACCCGGGGCGAGGGCGAGATCAACCGTGGCGAATCGATCAATCTCAGGATTGCGGCCGTGGTCACCGACCGCCTGCCGAACGGCAACTTCGTCATTGCGGGCCGCCAGGAAGTGCGCGTCAACTCTGAGCTCCGTGAGCTGAGGATCGCCGGCGTCATCCGCCCGGAGGACATCTCCAACGAGAACGCGATCGACTACTTCAAGATCGCGGAGGCCCGGATCGCCTATGGCGGGCGCGGGACCATCTCCCGGGTCCAGGAGCCGCGCTACGGCCAGAAATTCTACGAATTCGTCGTCCCGTTCTGATCGATCGGAGAAGAGAGCACCATGCCCAAACCCGTCATTCTCCTGATCCTGATGGCCGTCTTCGGGGGCTCGGGCTACGCGCTCGGCGAGATCTCCAAGACAACCGCCGACCAGCGCAAGACCGGAGCGGAGAACCAGAGCTCCATCGTCTTCAATGCGGGGCAGTTCACGATCCCCCTGTTCGAGGACGGACGGGTTCCCTTCTTCCTCCTCGCCGAGGTGAATATCGAGGTGAGGACCTATGACGAGGTCTCGCTCCTCTCGGCCAACAAGCCGGCCGTGCGTGCGGCGGTGCTCGAGACCTTCTTCGAGCTCGAACGCCGCGGTGAGATCAAGCCCGACACGATCAAGCCCGAGGTGATCCAGAAGGCGATCAAGGAAGACCTCGAAGCGACCTTCGCCGTGAACAACATCTCCGGCGTCCTCCTCAACCGTCTCCTCATCCAGGAAGCCGGCGGCCGCCTCAAGCGCAGCTAGCCGGGCGCCTTCGTCCGCAACCCGGCCCTTCCCGCACCCGGGAGGGCTCTTGTCATGGCGTGGTTCCGACTAGCAGTTCTGCAACTCGAGCCTGAGGCGGGTCCCGCCGTCGGAATGCCAGCTCGTTCTTGCGCCGGCCTTCCCGCCATTCTCGCCGGGTGCGTATCTCAGGCTGTTGGTCGCGAATTCCGCGCAGCTCCGGCCGAGAGGGCCAGCCATACCGGCGTTGCAGGTGATCGCCTCGGCACTGGCCTCGAGCCCGGTATCCCGCTGCACCGCGTCATGCAGCAACAGGACGGCCGCAAGACCAGACCGCCGACGAGATCTGTCTTGCCGTCCTGCCTGACCGGGCTCGGGGACCGCCTTCTCGAGGACTTCATCAAGGTCGCCGGACCGAAATCGGCAAGCGCGTGCTGCCGGCGCCTCCATTCTGCATCCGTGGTCATGCCGGCACCGACCCTCCAACAAGATCAGTTCCTTGCATGATTGATGCACATCTGCCTGCCGGGGCCATGGGAAACCCCGGCAGGGGACCTCCAGCACGGTTTCCGGACGAGGCTTCGAGCCTAGAAAGCCACCTGCGCCGCGTCGGGGCGGCCGCGTTCGGCCATCATCGCCATGACCTCGTTGGCCTTGGCGGTCTGCATGCGGCTGAGGATGTCCGCCGCGTTGCGTTCGCCCACCTGGTCGAGAACCTCCACCACGAAGCGGGTCTCGTTCTGCTGGAGGAGGCGCGCTGCGTTCTTGGCGGTCATGTTGCCGACGACCTCGACCACCTGCTGCAGGTTCTCGTCTTCCTTGACCTCGAGTTCGGAGATCAGTGCCGAGACTTCCGTGCGCAGGTCCTCGAGCCGCTCGATTTCCTCGAGAGCCCGGCGGTTGGCGAGGGCGACCTTGGCCTTCTCGTCGGAGAGCCGTGTCCATTCCTCGGCAAGCTTCTCGCGCTCGGCGGAGATCGTGGCGAGGACCTCGGTCACCGCCGCCATGGAGCTGACACGGGCCGCCGGCACCTTGGGTTCCTTCGCCGCGAGCATCTCCTGGATCTTCTCCTGCGCCTCGATCAGCCCGCGTTTCGGCGCGGCCTCTTCGGTCAGGCCGGCCTGGTAGTCGGAGGAGAGGGCATTCTCCGCCCAGGGACGCTCGTGGCTGCCGAACTCCCTTACGCTCTCGTCCTTGTTCATGCGCACCGCGGTTTCCACCGCTTCGCGGTCGGGGGCGGCGAGGATCAGTGCGGGAACCGCGATCGAAGCGGTGGTGGCCCCGGCGATCAGGACGGCGCGGATCATGCGACCTCCAGTCCGAAGGGCATCGAAGTCCCGCCATCGTCATCGGCGGCCTCGAGCTTGATTTCCTCGATCTGCGCCGCGATCCGTCCGCCCTTGCGGCCCATGGGCCCACGGAAGAATTCCATGTCCTCGAGCATGAAGCGGACTTCGGTCTCGGCATTGGTCTCGAAGCTGATCGTCTGGCCCGGCTTCCACGCCATGACGTCGGCGAGGGTGGTGAGCTGGCTGTGCAGCACCGCGTCGAAGGCGAGCTCGGTCTTGTTGAGCTCCTTCTCGAAGTGGCGGTTCCAGCTGCGGTCACCGCCGAACTGGTCGCCCACGAACATCTGGCTCAGGCTTTCCTTCACCGGCTCAAGGGAGGCGTAGGGGAAGAGGACCTGCAAGGTGCCCTTGGATTTTGCGATGTTCAGGTTGAAGCTCGACCGCACGCAGGCGCTCGTCGTCCTTGTGATGGCGGCGAACTGCGGGTTCTGTTCGAGCCGTTCGACCCGGAACTCCACGTCCGCGATCTGCTCGAAGGCCTCGGCGAGGCGCTCGGCGATCAGCCTGAAGATCCTCTGGGTGAGTTGCAGTTCGATCGAGGTGGGTCGGCGCTGGGCGAGTTTGGGTGTGATGTTCGCGCCGGGCTTACCGCCAAGCAGGATCTCGACCAAGGTGTAGATCAGCCGCCCGTCCATCATCAGGAGGAAGGACTGGTCCCACTGGACGGCCCTCAGGATCGCGATCTGCGGCGCTTCGGGGGTGTTCTGCATGAAGTCCGAGAAGCGCGCGTACTGGATTTCCTCCAGCTGCACGGAGACTTCCGTACTCGTCAGGTGCAGGAAGCTCTCGGTGAGCATCTGCACCGTCCGGTCAAACACGATGTCGAGCATCGGCAGCCGCTCATGGGTGACCCCGCTGTTCGCGAGGCGTTCCATGACTTGGCGGGCTTCGCCGTTGGGCTGTTGTCGTTTCATACGGTCCTCATCATCGGTTTATCCTGATGCGGAATGGTTAACGCTCACTCCACAAGGAGTTCGCCGATCAGAATGTCTTCGACGGCCTTGTGGCCAAGAATGCGGCGGGCCCGGAAAAGTGAGGCGGAGCGCAGGTTGTAAAGGCCCATGGCCCCCTGCAGCTCACGGCTCGAAAGCTCCCGGATATAGGTCTGGAGGGCGAATTCCACTTCGGGAAGGCGCGCCCTGACTTCCTCTGCGTGCTCGATCGGCACCTGGATGACGAATTTCGCGAGGACGTATTTGGCATCGTCCCGGCGGTCGAGCTGGTAGATCGTCTTGTCGATTTCCACCCATTCGAAGGTGGGCCGTGTCGCCACGGTCTGCTCCGCGTCGCGTTCCTCGATCATCTCGGCGATGCCTTCCTTGCCGAGCGACACGAAGGCGCCCCCGGCAAAGGAGCCCGCCGCGAGCACCACCGCGACCAGCGCGAAGAGGATGGGCCGGAGCTTGTCGCCGGAAAGGCCGAACTTGCCGCCGCTGCGGGGCAGGTCTTCTTCAAGGTGCGCCGTCTCGCTCATGCTTCCTCGCAAGGTTCGGGTGCGGACGCCAAAGTTCCGCCATGAGGGAGAAGTAACCGGGTGGCTTTGACGCCAGTTTAAAACCCCGCCCGTACCCCGGATGGGCGGCTAGGCAGAATGTCGGTAGCGTGGAAACAATAGTTCAAAAAATCAAAGATCTCGGTGCGAACCGCCTCATGATGGCAGGAGCCGTCGGTGCCGGTGTGATTGCAGCTTTCGTTGCGATCATCTTCGCCTTCTCGAAACCCCAGATGTCGGTGCTCTTCGCCGGTCTCAGCGATGCCGATGCCGGCGCGGTGGTGACCGAGCTCGAGACCATGGACGTCCCAGTCAAGCTGTCCGCGGACGGCAAGACGATCTACGCGCCTTCGGGTCGCGTCCCAAGGCTTCGCATGCTGATGGCGGAGAAGGGGATGCCGGCGGGCGGTACGGTCGGCTACGAACTGTTCGATGAGAAGGGCAGCCTCGGCCTGACCTCCTTCATGCAGGACATGACGCGGCTCCGGGCGATGGAGGGTGAGCTGTCGCGCACCATCCAGACCCTCGAAAGCGTCGAAAGCGCAAGGGTGCACCTCGTGATGGCCCGGCGCGATCCCTTCAGTCGCGAAAAGGCCGAGCCCACGGCGTCGGTGGTCGTCAGGATGCGCGGTGCGCGCTCCCTCGATGCCGACCAGGCCGCTTCGATCAAGCATCTCGTCGCGTCTGCCGTCCCGAGCCTCAACCCGCAGAAAGTCTCCGTGCTCGACGCCCGGATGGGTGCCGTCTTCGCCGAGGAGAACGGGCCGATGGCCGGCGCCGCCTCCGTGAACGGGCTTCAGACCGATATCGAGAACCGTCTGGCGATGGCCGCCGAGAGCGTCCTCACCCCGTTGCTTGGCCCCGGCCGCGTCCGCGTTCGTGTCGCCGCCGACCTCAGGACGGAGCGCGAGATCCGGCGCGAGGAGCGTTTCGACCCCAAGCAGACCGCCCTGCGCTCACGCCAGATCATCGACGAGACCGAAACCTCGCGTGAGAACGCGACCGATGCCCCGGTCACCGTGGAGCAGAACCTGCCCGAGGCCGAAGTCGGCAATGAAGGCGAGGCCTCTGCCACCAATGCCGCGGAACGCTCCGAAAGCGTCGTGAACTACGAGATTTCGTCGGTCCGCTCCGAGCAGGTGATCGAGCCCGGCGACGTCGAACGCCTGTCGGTCTCCGTGGTCGTCGACAACAAGCGTGTGGTCGGGGAGGATGGCGAAGTCTCCTTCGTGCCCCGCTCCGAGGAGGAACTCGGCAAGCTCGCCGCCCTCGTGCGCTCCGCGGTCGGCTTCAACGAGGCACGCGGCGACGTCATCACCGTCGAGAACCTGCCCTTTGTCGATCTCGACGAGACCATGCCGCGCTTTGCGCCTTCGAGCATCACCGAGGTGGTCTACCGCAACTTCGACTCGATCACCCAGGCCGTCGCGCTTCTGCTGATCGGTGTCGCCCTGATCTTCGGCGTCGCCCGCCCCGTCATCAGCCGGGTCATGCCCCAGACCACCTACAACGCCCAGGGCGAACCGGTGGCCATGGGCGAGCTCAGCCTCGACGATCTCAACTTCGCCGAGGGCGAAGAGGGGATGGAGGGTGTCGCCGCCCTGTCCGGCGGTGGCCAGGCTGCCCTTCCGAAGCGTTCGGTCGACCAGGAACTCGACCAGATGCTCGAGATCCGGGACGTGGACGGCAAGGTGCGCGCATCCTCCGTGCGCAAACTGGGCCGCATCGCCGAGCAGTACCCCGAAGAGGTGGTCGCGATCCTCCGCACCTGGATCTACGAGCAGGAGGGCAAGGCGTGAACATAAGGGCGTTCGCTCCGACCCGCGACTTCTCCCAGCCCGAACCCGAACCGTTCATCGCGGAGGAAGAGGAGGTCGTCGACGACCGCATCGACCCCGAAGAAGCGGCAAGACTGATCGAGGCTGCGCGCGAGGAGGGCCGTCGCGAAGGCTACGCCCGGGGCAAGGCCGAAGGCGAGGAGGCCGAGCGTTCCTCGATCGCGGCGACCCTCGAAGGCAGGGTGTCCGCCCTCCAGGCCGAGATCGAAGCCATCAGGGCGCGCGAGGACGAACTCTTCGCCGATCTCGAGACCCGCACGGCGCGGCTCATGCTCGCCTTGCTGCACCAGCTCGCCAAACGGCTTTCCGAGGCCGAGGCGAAAAGGCTCGCCGAGAACGTCGCCACCCGGGCGGTCGAGGCTGTCCGCGGAAAGCATCTCATCACGATCAGGGCCGATGCCGAGAACATCGCGGCGCTGCGGCAGGTCCTCCGCCTGCCGACCGATGAGGACGCGGCCGCACACCGCATCGTCTTCGAGGAGGAAGAGGACGCAACCAGGCCACCCCTCGAGGTTGCATGGTTAACCGGAAAAGTAAGATTCGATCCCTACGGATTTACGGAGGCGATCGACGAAGTGTTTACCCGCACACTCGAAAGTCTAACGGGCGACAAGGGCGCGTCGTCCAAAGTGGAGAGAAATCATGACTGATCAGTCCGACGAGAACGAAGGCGAATTCGGTCTTCCCGAAACCGATGACGGCGAATTCCAGGCCGGTGGTCCGCAGGCCTCGGAGGCGGATATCGCCGCCACCCTGGACGCGATGATCGGCGGCGGCGGCGATGCGGAGGAAAGCTCCGGCCGCGGCGGCGCCGGCTTCGGTTCCTACAACAACATGTCCGCCCTCGGACAGGTCCCGGTCGAAGTGCAGGTCGTTCTCGGTCGCGCGCGTCTTCCGATCGGCAACATCCTCAAGCTCGGCCGCGGCGCCGTGGTCGAGATCGACCGCCGCGTGGGCGAGCAGGTGGAGATCCACATCAATCACCGTCCGGTGGCCCGCGGGGAAATCGTCATCGTCGATGACGACCGCCTCGGCGTGACCCTGACGGAGATCATCACCAACGCAGCGAACCTCCACTGATCGTCTAAGGGGCACAATGAAACGGCTTGCGATAAACGCGGCCTTGACCATCGGGATTTTCTGGGCGCTGATCATCGCGCCCGACGCTGCGGCCCAGTCCATCAGCGTCGATCTCGGCGGCGAAGGATCCTCCTACTCGGGACGGCTGATCCAGCTGTTCCTGGGGATCACGGTGCTCAGCCTCGCGCCGGGCATCCTGGTGATGACCACGTCGTTCATCCGTGTCGTGGTCGTCTTCTCGCTCCTGCGTTCGGCTATCGGTCTGCAGACCGCACCGCCGAACATGGTGCTGATTTCCCTCGCGCTGTTCCTCACCGGCTTCATCATGGCGCCGACCTTCGAGGCGAGCTGGCAGCAGGGGATCTCGCCTCTCATCAACGAACAGGTCGATACCCAGACGGGGCTGAGGCGCGCGGCCGAACCCCTTCAGGAGTTCATGGCAGCCCAGACCGACGAGGAGGACCTCCTCTTCTTCCAGTCCCTCGCGGAGCGTCAGGCCGCGGACGAAGCCGATGACGGCCTGCCCGACACCCTGATGACCGAGGAGGAGATCGAGGAGCTTCTCTACCCGGGCCAGACCGAGCAGCGGATGCTCCCGGACCTCACCACACTGGTTCCGGCCTTCATGATATCCGAGCTGACGCGGGCCTTCGAGATCGGCTTTCTCCTGATGATGCCGTTCCTCGTCATCGACCTCGCTGTCGCCGCAATTCTCATGTCCATGGGCATGATGATGCTGCCCCCGCAAACCGTGTCCCTTTCGATGAAGATCATCTTCTTCGTCCTGATCGATGGCTGGCGCCTCCTCTCGGAGAGCCTGGTCATGTCCTTCTTCTAACCACCCGAAAGCGCTGGATCCCGAGCCATGGCCAACGTGAAAATCCGCAACGAAGTCGATGCCCTCTCGGGCCCCGAGAAGGTGGCCGTGATGCTGCTGACCCTCGGCGAGGACCAGGCGGGTCCGCTTCTCGAACGGATGGACGACAGCGAGGTGCGGATCATCACCCGCTCGATGGCGACCCTGGGTTCGATCACCGGCGAGGTCCTCGAAGAGCTGATCCGCCGCTTCACCGAACAGTTCAGCCAGGGCGGCTCGGTCATCGGGTCCGCCGACTCCACCGAGCGGATGCTGAGAAGCTTCCTGCCGGCCGACCGCGTCGTCGACATCATGAACTACATCCGGGGGCCGGCGGGTTCGACCACCTGGGAAAAGATCTCGATGGTCGACAACAACATGCTCGCCAAATATCTCAACGGCGAGCACCCCCAGACGATCGCGGTGGTCCTTTCCAAGATCGACCCCGACCAGGCGAGCCACGTTCTCGCCAACCTGCCCGAAGGCACCGTCCCGGATGTCCTCAAGCGGATGATCTCCATGAATTCGGTCCCGAAGGAGGTGCTCGCGGATATCGAGGAGATGCTTCAGCGCGACCTCATGCTCAACTATCAGACCGCGACGGAATCGAACAACCTCAACCACCTCGCGGAGATCTTCAACAGGACGGAGTCGGAGCGTTCCGACCAGCTCCTGTCCTGGCTGCGTGGCGACCACGAGGAAGAGGTCTACCAGATCAAGCAGCTCATGTTCACCTTCGACGACCTCATGGAGCTCGATCCCCACAGCCTCAGGACGGTCATCAGGTCCTGCGAGAGCGATACCCTCACCTACGCGCTCAAGGGCTGCGATACCGAGATCCGCAACAAGATCGTCGCCAACCTCTCCGAACGCGCGCGGGCCATTCTCATGGACAACATGGATACTCTGGGCCCGGTCCTCATGCGCGACGTCGAGGCCGCCAAGGCCACCATGGTCAGGAAGGCCAAGGAGCTCGCGGAGGCCGGTGTCATCGTCATCGAGCGCGGCGCCGAAAGCCAGATGGTGTACTGATCGCCCCTTGCGGCGCGGCCTGACCGATGAAGAAACCGGACCGCATTCTCGACGCCTTCAAGACGAAGTCGGACACCGCCGCCCGGCGGGTGGCGGAGCTGCGCGACGCGCGCGACCGGACCCTCAAGGCCCAGGTCCAGGTCAGGCTTTCGATCGAGGACGCCTTCAACGTCAGTTCCTCGGACCGCGACGCGGCGGTAATCGCGTCGAGCTACGCGCAGAGGGCGCTTCGCAAGGCGGGCGAGCTCCAGCGGGCCGCCGAGCATCTCTCCATGCTCGAGGCGGGCGCGCGGGAAGAGCTCCTCGACCGCTTCGCCGACCAGAAGCGTTTCGAGCTCTACATGGCGCAACGTCAGTTAAAGGAGCGCGCGGTAGAACGGCGGCGTGAGGAGAAGAAGCTGGTCGACGAACTCGGCCACCTCACCGGCAAGCTTGAATGGGACGACACGCCATGACCATTGAGCCGCTCCAGTCCTTGCGCGGGTCCGACACCGGGCCGGGCGCGATCACCTCCGCCATTCACCGGGCGGCGCAGCAGTCGGGGCTCGATTTCGACCTCCTGCTCGGTGTTGCGAAGCGGGAGAGTTCGCTCGATCCGGGTGCCAGGGCGGCGACGTCCTCGGCCTCCGGGCTGTTCCAGTTCATCGACCAGACCTGGCTTGGTGCCCTCAAGGCCCACGGCGAGGAGCTCGGCCTCGGCGACGCCGCGAAGGACATCGTTGCCACCGAGAACGGCTTCACCGTCGCCGATCCTGCGCGCAGGCAGGAGATTCTCGACATGCGGTTCAGGCCCGCCGTGGCGGCAAGGGTCGCAGGCAAGACCCTTTCGGCCGCGAAGGACCGCCTGACCCAGGCCCTTGGCCGCGAAGTCTCGGGCTCGGAAGTCTACATGGCCCATTTCCTCGGCGAGCGCGGCGCCGTCAGGATGCTGAACGCGGGCGAGGGCGCGGTTGCCGCCGGCGTCGATCCCCGGGCCGCCAATGCCAACAAGCCCCTCTTTTTCGAAGGCGGTCGCGCGCTCTCGGTCGCCGAGTTCAAGGACAAGCTGGCTCTCAAGCTCGGCATGGAGCCGGTGCCCGCACCCGCCGATGCCCCGGTCTATGCCGGACCGCTCGCGCCGGTGAGCGATGGTCCCGCAAGGCCCGCCGGCCCGGTCCCGACCAGGCCATCCACGCCTTCGCCCGCCGCCATCGTCACCGGCCCGAAGTCTGGTGGCGGAGCGCCGGCCAACGCTCCGTTCGGGCGGAACATCGCGCCGCAGATCTTCGCCTCGATCCTCGACATGCAGGCCGACTTCATCAGGGGCGAGGCGGAAGAGACAACGTCCAGCATCCTCGGCCGGACCGGCGAGCCCGGGCGGACCTCCTGACCGTCCGCTAACGGATGGTCTCGCCGGGCGTTGCGACGTCGATGATCCTGATCGTCGTTGTCGTCTCGCTGCGGCGCAGGGCGTCAAGCTTTTCGGCAAGCTCGTAGGAGAGCTCTCGGGCGGAAGCCGGCAGTCCGGGCACTCCGAACGTCCCGGCCAAGGCGTTCTGGGGTTCGATGGGCTTGCCGAGTGTTCCCCCGGCAAGATCGGCCACGCTCTCCTCGTAATCCATGAAGGCGAGTTCGGTATCGGAGGTCAGGAGACCCCGCGCTTCGCCCCCGGCGTAGGTGAGAAGATGCGCCTTGAGGTCTTCGGGCATGCGCTCGAACAGGCGGCCCTCGGCTTCCTTGTAGATCGGCGAGACGAGCACCGGTCCGAACTCGCCCCTCACGCCGCGGAGCGCGTTGACGAACTCTTCGGCGTTCATGTCGAGAGAAGCGGCGACGTACTCCCCGGTATAGGCGAAGGGAAGGATGTTCGGGCCGGCGAGATCCCCCCTGAAGAACCCGTAGATGACCCGGGGATCGCTCCAGTACCGATAGACGATCTCGGTACGGATGTCCGACAGGGACATCGGCACGCCCTTGATGGTGAAGAACTTGGCGTCGTGAAGCGGTACGCCGTCGCCCATCGGGTCGATGCGGGAGGGATACCTCACCGGGTAGTGCTCGGCGATCTCCGCGATCACCAGCATGTTGTGAAGGTTGAACCAGAAGGCGAGCTGCTCGTTCCGCGGCAGGGCCGGGATATCCACCGTGTTGGCGATCTCGAGAAGGCTGTCCGCATAGCTGCGGACGGCTTCCTTGGTCTGCGGGGAGAACTGGGAGAAAAGCACCTTGTTGCCTTCAAGGCGCAGGGGCGACTTCTGGCCGATACGCATTTTCGTCCCGGTCTGCCTGTCGGGAAGTGGGGCGCGTGCCCGCTGGGACGGTCCGGTGACGAGGACGGCGGAGCTGAGGAACTCATCGATGAGGGTGTAGTCGATCGAAGCATCCTGCCTTGGGTCCGGCGCGAAGACCGCGTAGGTCTCTGGATCTCCAAGCGCCTTGTCTGCCGTGAAATCGGCCTTCGGCGTGACGCACCCCGCCAGTATGATGAAAGCGGCAGCACTCGCGGTTCTCTTCATCGTCGAATACATGACGTCCTCCCGGCCCTGGGCCTGAATCTGGCTCCTGCTATTTCCATCGTCTTGTCTAGCTTGAGAAATCTTCTCCGGACAGGGCCCGGGCCGAGCGATGGCCGTCACAGGGCCATAGGATTTATCTATGGCGCCTGCGCGCGCCGATAGCCCGGCTCGTCGGGGGCTCCCTTTGCGTGGCCGCGGCATTCGGCCTAGGGTGAACCCTCGCAGATGCCATGGAGGCACCGATGGACGGAACGGCCGGAGCAGCGCTGACCCCAGATTTCACCGCGATGATGGATCGCCTGCGCGGCACCTTCGCGAAGGGGAAGACCAAGGACCTCGCCTGGCGCAAGCAGCAGCTCGAGGCCCTGGGCGGCGCTGTCGAGGCGAACGAGACCCGGATCATCGAAGCGCTGCACGAGGATCTGAGGAAACCCGAGGCCGAAGCGGTGATCGCCGAGGTCGATTACCTGACCAAGGAAGCGCGCCTCGCTGCTGGCAAGGTCGAGAAATGGGCGAAGCCCCGCAAGGTGCGCACGCCGCTCGGCCTCATGCCCTCGCGCTCGATGATGGTGCCCGAGCCTTACGGCGTCGCCCTCATCATCGGTGCCTGGAACTATCCGATCCAGGAGGTCTTCGGCCCCCTCGCAGGGGCCATCGCGGCGGGCAACTGCGCCGTCCTCAAACCATCCGAACTGGCTCCCGCCTCTGCCGAACTCCTCAGGGAGATGACCACCCAGGCCCTCGACTGCGAGGCGGTGAGCACCGTCCTGGGCGGTGCGGACGAGACCCAGGCCCTGCTCGAGCAGCGCTTCGACAAGATCTTCTACACCGGCGGGGCGAAGGTCGGCAGGATCGTCATGCGCGCCGCCGCCGAGCACCTGACGCCCGTGACGCTCGAACTCGGCGGGAAGAGCCCGGCCATCGTCGCCGCCGACGCCGATCTTGAGGTCAGTGCACGGCGTATCGTATGGGGCGCCTTCATGAACGGCGGACAGCTTTGCGTCAGGCCGGACTACTGCCTGATCGAGGCTTCTGTCTACGAAGCGTTTCTCGGGAAGGTCCAGGAAGTCGCCGCGGATTTCTACGGCGAGGACATGCAGGAGTCCAAATTTTTTGCCCGGATCGTCAATGAGCGGCATTTCGACAGGGTCGAAAAGCTGATCGCCAGCGGCCAGCCTATCGTCGGTGGGCAGACTGACAGGTCCGATCTCTATATCGCGCCGACGGTCCTGCGCGACGTCGAGGATGACAGCCCCGCGATGCAGGAGGAAATCTTCGGCCCGATCCTTCCGACCCTGCCGGTGCGGGACATGGATCACGCGATCGCGTTCATCAACGCCCGCGACAAGCCGCTCTCGCTCTACGCCTTCACCAGGTCCGGCGACCTTGCGGATCGCTTCGTCAGGGAGACGAGCTCGGGAACCGTCATGGTCAATGACTGCGTCACGTTCCAGGCCAATCACAACCTCCCTTTCGGCGGGGTGGGTGAAAGCGGCATGGGCGCCTTTCACGGGCAGCACAGTTTCGACGGCTTCAGCCACCTCAAGGCGGTGATGAAGCGGCCGTTCTTCGGGGACGTCTCACTGCGCTACCCTCCCTATTCATCGAAGGGGCTCAAGCTTCTCAGGAAGGCGATGTAGCCGCGCCGAAACCCCGTGACGGGCCCTGAAGGGAGGGCTAGGGAGCGCGCCATGACCAAGGACATCTACAAGGGCCGCGCCGAACTCGGCCAGGAGAGCCGCCTTCCGTCCCATCCTGACGAGGCGACCCTCGATCCGGTGCCGAACCCCCACCCCGATACGCTCTACCTTGCGCGTTTCGTGGCGCCGGAGTTCACGTCGATCTGTCCGGTGACGGGCCAGCCGGATTTCGCGCATCTCGTGATCGACTATGCGCCCGGCGAGCATCTCGTCGAATCGAAATCGTTCAAGCTGCTGCTCGGCAGCTACCGCAATCACGGTGCGTTCCATGAGGACTGCACCATCGATATCGGCAAGCGGATCATCGCCGCGGTGGACCCGAGATGGCTGAGGATCTGCGGCTACTGGTACCCCCGGGGCGGCATCCCGATCGATGTCTTCTGGCAGACCGGGCCCGTGCCGGAGGGGCTTTACGTACCCGATCCCGGCGTTGCGCCCTACCGGGGCCGCGGCTGACGGGGACCTAGCCGTGCGCCGCGGATTCCGGCAGAAGGAACCGGTTTCGTGAAAGGCTTCCCATGCTCGAACTCGCCGGCCTCGCCTTCGCCCATGCCGCCGTTGCCGAGGCTTCGTGGCGGGAAGTTCCAGCCGACCACCTCCTGCTGATCGAGACGGACGAAGGACCGATCACGGTGCTTCTGTCCGAGCACCTCGCCCAGGACCACGTGGAGCAGCTCAGGACCCTGACGAAGCAGGAGTTCTATGACGGCCTCTCGTTCTACCGGGTGATCGAGGGTTTCGTGGCCCAGGGCGGCGACCACAGCGACCGGATGGACAAGGGCCGGGCCAGCAAGGCCCTCGCCCCCGAATTCGAGGAGCCGCTGCCCGATGGGGCGGTCTTCACCCCGCTCGAAAGCGTCGATGGCTACGCCTACGAAGCGGGTTTCATCGGCCCCCACGAAGCGGGGCGCGCAAGGGACGGAACCGTCTGGCTCGCCCACTGCACCGGAGCCTTCGCCTTCGCCCGGGACGATGATCCCGCAAGCGCCTCGACGGAATTCTACATCACGCTCCAGCCGCAGCGCTATCTGGACCGCAATCTCACCGTGGCCGGCAAGGTGATCGACGGAATGACCACCGTGCAGCGGTTGCCGCGCGGGGTGGTCGGCGAGTCGGGCAGGCGGGATGACTTCGACGGCAGGGCGACCATCATCAGTATGCGGTTTGCGTCCGAGTTGCCCGAGGCCGGTCGTCCCCGCTACGAGGTCATCGATACCGCAAGTCCCGCCTTCCGCGAGATGATCGAAAGCAGGAAGGCCCGGCCCGAACCTTTCTTCGTCCACCGCCCCGGGCATGTCGACCTCTGCCAGGTCGGCGTTCCTGTCAGGGACGTCCCCTTCGAGTGATCAGTCCTTCTCGAGGCGGGCGAGATAGCGCGCTTCGAACAGGAACGGTCTCGGCTCGGGTTGCGGCACGCAGAATATGCCGAGGACGGGGTCTTCGCGCTCACGGTCGACTGCACGTTCCACGTCGACGATGGCCTCCACCGCCGCAAGTCCGTCGCGGTGCGCCGAATCCCAGTGTTCCGGGGCTTGCGCCAGCGCGCGCCTCTTCGCCTCGGACGCGTCCTTCGCCACGATGAAAAGGTCCCGGTGAAGCTCGCCGAAGACGCCCCTCCGGTAGCCGCCGAGCTGGACGTAGTGCAGCCTCGCTTCCTGCGTTGCGCCTTCGGGAGGCTCGCTCGCGGCGATGATATCGTGGCCGTCCGCCCAGAGAAGCCTGCCCCAGGCATCGATATGGAAACGGTCGGGGCCGCCCCACCAGTTGGACTTCAGGGCCCTGAAACCGTCGCTCAGTTCACGGCCGATCACGAAGCGGGTGTCGTGCACCTCGCCATGGGCACCCGGTGGATAGCCGCCGACCACGACGGCGAAGAGGGATGGGGGCTCTTCCATCCCGGCGGCCTACCCCGCTTCGACCGGCCGGCGAAAGGGAAGTCAGCTTCGTGCCCGGCCAAGCGTGTCCGCGGCATAGGCTCCACGCTCGCCCATGGGCAGGATCGGGGTGGTGGTGGTGTCCTTCTTGGTCTGCCGCTCGAGTTCGGCGTTGAGCTCGCCGCCGAGCATGATGACGAAGCAGGTGAGATAGAGCCACATCAGGAGGACCACGACCCCGCCGAGGGTCCCGTACATTTCGTTATAGGCTGCAAATCTCGACACGTACAAGGAGAAGCCCGCCGACCCGATCATCCAGATCAGGACCCCCATCAGGGCTCCCGGGGAAATCCATGTCCACCGCGCGAACTTCCGGGAGGGGCCGTAGCGGTAGAGACAGGCGAGCGCGATCGTCGCGCCCAGCCCGAGGATCACCCATTTTGCGGCACCGATCAGGAGTTCGACCCGCACCGGAAGCCCGATGCCCTCGAGGACTGCTGGAAGCAACACCACGAGTGTCGCTGCGAAAAGCACACCAAGGATGCCGAAGAAGGTGAAGACCACCCGAAGCAGGAGCCGCGCCACGAAGCCGCGGGTCTCCGGTTCGTTATAGGCGACGTTCAGCCCGTCGATCACCGCGTTCGCCCCCTTGGAAGCCGACCAGATCCCGAACAGGATGGCGAAGATCGCCGTCAGGAGGCTCTGCCGCTCCCGCACCGAGGCCGAGGTCGCCTGGTCCATGATGAGCTTCGCGGCCTGGTCGGGCAGGATCATCGCGAATCCCTCGATCTGGTTCACAACCTCGTAGGGTTCCGCGACGAGCCCCCAGATGGCGACGATCGCGGCGATCGCGGGAAAGATCGCAAGCAGCGCATAGAATGCGGCACCGGCGGCGATCAGGCCGGTGTGGTGGCCCAGGAGGTTGCTCCACGTCCGCAACACGGTGTCTTTCCAGCCAAGAGGGGGGAGCTGCCAGGGCTGCCATGCAAGACGTCCGCGGCGCCCGCCTGAAGGCTCCGAGGCGTCGGTCTCGCTGTTCCTGTTCATAGGTCCTGCAACAGGGCGCGGGCGCCAATGGTTGCCTTCCGAGGACACCGGGAGGGCTTGTCACCGGCGCTCCATTCGCTACCCGGAGGCCATGACCGAGAAGACCCGCGGCCCCTGGTGCATCCGCAAGACCGACGTGCGCTACGAGAACCCCTGGGTTCGGGTGGAGCACAACGAGGTCCTTCGCCCCGACGGCGAGGAGGGCATCTACGGCGTTGTCCGCTTCGCCAACCGCGCGATCGGCATCCTTCCCCTTTTCGATGACGGCACGGTGCCTCTGGTGGGGCAGTACCGTCTCCCGCTCGAGCGGGAAACGTGGGAGCTTCCCGAAGGGGGCGGTCCCCTGGCCGAGGATCCCCTCGTGGCGGCGAAGCGCGAACTGCGCGAGGAAACCGGTCTCAGGGCCGCGAAATGGCATCCCTACGGCGCGGCCGACCTTTCGAACTCGGTTACCGACGAACGGGCGCTGCTCTTTCTTGCATGGGACCTCGTGGAGGGTCCCGCCGCGCCCGAGCCTGACGAGGTCCTGACCCATCGCCGCGTGCCGTTCGGGACCCTCCTGCGGGAAGTCCACGCCGGGACGGTGGATGACGCACTGACGCAACTTCTTGTTCTTACGGCTGTTTCCAAAGCCCTGACCGGAGAGTTGCCGCGGCCCGCCCGCGACCTCATCTTGAACGAGACGAAGCGAGCCTGACGGAAGGTGATCATGGCCAAAAGTTCCGCCCAGGGTGCCTCACCGGCACTCGCCTCGGTCGATACGATCTGGTCCCGCATGCGGGTCGAGGCTGCCACCGACGCCGCGCAGGAACCGATCCTCGCAAGCTTCCTCTCGGCAACGATCCTCAACCACCGCGACTTCAAGGCGGCCCTCAGCTACCGGCTGGCCCAGAAGCTGTCGGACAGCGAGATGAACGCCATGCTCTGGCGCGAGGTCGCGACCGACGCCTATGAGGACGATCCGGAGATCGTCGCTGCGGCCCTCGCCGACATCCAGGCCTATGTCGACCGCGACCCCGCGACCCGTTCGACCGCGCAGCCGTTCCTGCATTTCAAGGGATACCAGGCGATCCAGTCCTACCGCATCGCCTGCTGGCTCTGGGGGCAGGGGCGCGAGGCGCTGGCGCTCTACCTCCAGTCGCGCATGTCCGAGCTCTACCAGGTGGACATCCATCCGGCGGCGGACCTTGGGCGTGGCCTGTTCTTCGACCATGCCACGGGCATCGTCATCGGCGAGACCGCGCGGGTCGGCGACAATTGCTCGCTGCTTCATTCCGTGACCCTCGGAGGGACGGGCAAGGAGAAGCACGACCGCCATCCCAAGCTCGGCAGGGGCGTCCTCGTCGGGGCGGGTGCCAAGATCCTCGGCAACATTTCCATCGGCGACGGAGCGAAGATCGCATCGGGTTCGGTGGTGCTCGAGCCGGTGCAGGATTTCTGCACCGTGGCCGGCGTTCCCGCCCGTCCGGTGGGCAAATGTGCACAGGCCGCTGGCGAGGAGATGGATCAGGGCCTAAACGGGCTCCCATGAGACACCTATCCTTATCCGTCATATCGCTCGTCCTCCTCGCTGCCTGCGGCACAGGCACCGCTTCCGGCCAGGAGACAGACGCCCGGGTGCGCAGCATCTCCGTGGCCGGGCAAGGCCGGGTGACCGGCACGCCGGATATGGCGGTCCTGAATTTCTCCGTGCGCAATCGGGGCAAGACCGCGGGCGAGGCCTTCTCGGGCTCCTCGGAGCGGATGAACGCGGTGATCTCGGCCTTCAAGGAGGCGGGCATCGAGCCTCGCGACCTCCAGACCGCGCAGGTCAATCTCAACCCCGTCTATGCCCAGAACGAGCGCGGCTACCAGGACCGTGCCAGGATCGTGGCCTATGAAGCGGTCCAGACGCTCACCGTCCGCCTGCGGGATATCGAGACCGCCGGGGAGATGATCGATCTCGGTGTCGGTTCGGGCGCGAACGAGCTCCAGAGCTTCACCCTGACCATCGACGAGACCGAGGCCCTCGAAGACGAGGCCCGGGTCGCGGCCGTGCGCGATGCCCGGCGCAAGGCCGAGATGATGGCCGAGGCCGCGGGCGCCAGCCTCGGGCAGGTGATGACCATTTCCGCCTACCAGGGCGGCGGCCGCCCGGTTCCGATGATGGCGTCCGCGCGTATGGCGTCGGCTGACGTCGCCGAGGAAATGAGCATCGAGGCCGGTGAGCAGGAGCTGACGGTCAACGTGCAGGTGACCTTCGCCCTGAAATAGGGTTCAGGCCGACGTCTCTCCCAGGGTGTCCGCTGCGTGGGCGCCGCGTTCGCCCATCGGCTCGGGTGGGCCTTTCGTCGTGTCCTTCCTCGTCTGCCGTTCGAGTTCCGCGTTCAGCTCGGCTCCGAGAAGCACGCTGAAGGTCGTCAGGAACAGCCACATCAGGAGGATCACGGCCGCCCCGAGGGTGCCGTAGGTCTCGTTGTAGCTCGCGAAGTTCGAGACATAGATCGAGAAGACCGCCGAGCCTGCGAGCCAGAGAAGGACGCCGAGAACGGCCCCGGGGGTGATCCAGGCCCAGCGCGGGCGATCCCTGTCCGGCGCGAAGCGGTAGAGTATGGCAAAGCCCAAGGTGGCGCCGAGAAAGAGAAGCGCCCATTTGGCGAAGCCGATCAGGAGCTCGACGCCGCCTCCGAGACCCACCGCCTTGAGGACCGGCGGCAGGACGATGATCAGTCCGGCAGCGAGCACAACCCCCACAACCGCCGCGAGGGTGAGGACGAGGCGCAACGCGGTCTTCCTGACGAAGCTCCGCTCGTCGGTCTCGTCATAGGCGATGTTCAGGCCCTCGATCATCGCGTTCACGCCCTTGGAGGCGGACCAGATCCCGAGCAGGATCGCGATGATCGCCGTCAGGAGGGCGCCTCCGTCGCTGGCCGCGGCGTCGGCGGCCTGGCGGTGGATGATGTCGGCGATCTCGGGCGGGAGCTGCCCGGTGAAGCCATCGATCTGATCGACCATCTGTGCGGGGTCCGCCACAAGGCCCCAGATCGCGACCACGGCGGCGACCCCCGGGAACAGCGCCAGCATGCAATAGAAGGCGCCGCCGGCCGCCACGAGGGAGACGTGGTCCTTGCCCAGCTGGTCCTTGGTACGGAAAAGCGTGTCCTTCCAACCGCGCGGAGGGATTTGCCAAGGTTTGTGGGCCTTGCGGCCACGGGGCTCGTCGCGTGCCATCGTCACCTCTTTTCAGGAGGAACAACACCGCCAGAGGCAGGAACTCTCGCCTATTTCTTGAGCCGCCCGGCGATGATGCCCTGCATCTCCTCGGACCTCAGCCTCTCGCCGAAGACCTCGAGCTCGTGACGGGTATGCGGGAGCAGCGTCTCGAGCTCCTCCTGCATCAGTTTCTTCGAAGCGCGCATGGCCTGGGGCGGAAGCTCGGCGAGGCGCCTGGCCGTCCGCTCCGCGAACAGCATGGCTTCGCCCTCGGGGACCGCTTCGGTGATGAAGCCGAACCGTTCGGCCTTGGGGGCGGGGATCACCTCCGAAAGCAGCATGAACTCGGCTGCCCGCTGCCGGCCGAGCCGCCGGGTCAGCAGGCGCGACGCCCCCGCCTCGGGCACCGCGCCAAGCTGGGTGAAGGGCATGTGGAAGCGCGCTGTCTTCTCCGCGTAGATGAAGTCCGTATGCAGCATCATCGTCGCGCCGATCCCGACGCACCATCCCTGTACCGCCGCGACCACGGGCACCGTGGCACGCAATCCCGCTTCGATCAGGCGAAGGACCGGCGGGTTCTCCATGCCTTCGGGGCTCATCAGCCGCATGAAGGCCGAAAGGTCGTTGCCTGCGGTGAAGCTGTCGCCTTCCGCCGAGAGCATCAGGACCCTGACCTCCTCGTCCTCCTCGGCCCTGGTGAAGGCTTCGACGAGCGCCTCGTACATCTCGTCCGTCATCGCGTTCTTCTTCTCGGCCCGGTTCAGGCGGGCATGGAGAATGCCGCCATCGCGGCTGAGGATCACATGCTCGGTCATCGACAGCTCCTTCGCTCTTCGGCAATGAACCCTCTCGCAGGAAAGGGCGCAAGCAATGAAGCTATGGATTGCGGAGACGGGCTATCCGCCCGGCGAACTCGGCGGCGCGTGGCCATCCTACCCGTCGATGTTCGCGCGTATGCTGGAGGAGGCGGGCGGCGCGTTCGAGGTCACGAGCGTCGACGTGGCCGCGGGTGAAACCCTGCCGCCTCCCGAAGAGGGCTCGGCGCTGCTCGTCACAGGCTCGCCTGCCGGCGCCTATGAGGACCGCGCTTTCATTCCCGTTCTCGAAGAGAGCGTCCGGCGCTTTGCCCATGCCGGGCGGCCCGTGGTCGGCATCTGTTTCGGCCACCAGCTCGTCGCCCAGGCCTTCGGTGCGAAGGTCGCGAAGTCCTCGCGCGGGTGGGGCGTCGGGGTGCACAGCTACGAAGTCCTGTCAGAGACCCCGTGGCGCGGCGGGCCCGCCCGTTTCGCCTGCGCGGTCTCCCACCAGGACCAGGTGGAGACCCTTCCGGAGGGGTTCAGGGTCGTCGCGGGCTCGCCTTTCTGTCCCATGGGCTGTCTCGCCCATGACAGTCTGAGGGTGCTCACCTTCCAGCCCCATCCCGAGTTCAGCCATGCTTATGCCAGGGCACTCCTCCGCCTGAGGAGCGATCGCATTCCTCCGGACCGGATCGCCTATGGCGAGGCGACCCTGCGTCACGAGAGCGACCGCGGTCTCATCGGCACATGGATCAGTGATTTTCTGGCCGGGTGAGGCCGCGCGTCATCCGGCGCAGTTGGAGCAGACGCCCCTGATCTCGACACGTATCAGTTCGGCCTGGAAGCCATGATCCTGGCTCAGGCGATGGGCGCCGTCGTGGAAGGCGCTCATCGGTTCCTGGATCTCCGAAACCGCGTCGCATTCCTTGCAGATCAGGAAGGTCTCGACCTCGTGGGGCTCGCCATGCTCGCAGACCATGAAAGCGCCGAGACCGTCGAGCTTGTGCACGAGGCCCTGTTTCTGCAGGCGGTCGAGAGCGCGGTATACGGTCATCGGCGCGCCGATGCCCTGGCCCTTCAGCCGTTCGAGAAGGTCATAGGCCTTCAACGGGCCGCCCGCATGTTCGAGGGCGGCGAGGACCAGCCGGTCGTTCTTGGTGAGACGCACGCGACGGTTGACACCGCCATGACTTCGTTCTGTTGCCAGCATCGCCATCGGCCTGTGCCTTCCCCGCCGTCATCAACGAATCTGGATGTGATTCGCCCTCCTACCTGACAAAAGGTTGAACCAAAATGGACCGTCACACAAGCATCAAGTCTTGGTTGCAATATAACGGGGTCTTCTCTTGAGACGTTCAATTCTGATTACGGGGGGTGCGGGCTACATTGGTAGTCACACCGCCCATGCGTGTGTCGATGCCGGCTACGAGCTCACCGTCCTCGATGACCTCTCGACAGGAATGGAGGCCGCGATCCCGGCAGAAGCGCGCTTCGTCGCGGGCGATGTTTCGGACCGGGCGCTCCTCGACCGGCTCTTCGCGGAGAACGAATTCAGCGCGGTCCTGCATTTTGCGGGGCGGATCGTCGTTCCGGAGTCTGTGGAAAACCCGATCAAGTATTACCGCGAAAACACGGTCGCGAGCCTCGGTCTCCTGGAGGCCATGGTCGCGGCCGGGGTGCCTGCGATCATCTTCAGCTCCACCGCCGCGGTCTACGAGCCGCGCGAGGACGGCGCGCCCCTTCCCGAGGACGCGGAGAAGGTGCCGCTGTCGCCCTATGGCCAGTCCAAGCTGATGACCGAGGCGATGATCCGCGACATCGGCGTCGCCCACGGACTGTCAGCAGGCATCCTTCGCTACTTCAACGTGGCCGGTGCCGATCCCATGGGCCGCACCGGGCAATCCACACCCAACGCCACCCACCTTCTCAAGATCGCCAGCGAGGTTGCCACCGGGAAGCGCGACCACATGGAAATCTTCGGCGAGGACTACGCGACGAAGGACGGTACCTGCGTGCGCGATTACATCCATGTCTCCGACCTCGCCGACGCCCACGTGCAGACCCTCGCCCATGTGCTCGAGCACGGCGGCCAGGTGACCCTCAACTGCGGCTATGGCCGCGGCGCGACGGTCAAGGAGGTCATCGCCGCCGCCGAGGCCGTGACCGGAGGCATCATCGATGCGCGGCCCGCCCCCCGTCGCCCGGGCGATGCCCCCGTCCTGGTCTCCGACAACAGCCTCATCAGGAAGACCCTGCCGGGCTGGCAGCCAAGGCATGACAGTCTCGAAGAGATGGCCCGCACCGCGATCGCCTGGGAGAAACGGCTCGCCGTGCTCAACTCGCAAGGGTGAAGGGTTCAAGGCCCGAAAGCCGCATCGCATGGGAAGGCGCCTTCGGCTCCCTCGGCCTGAGGCCCTCGACCGCCCTCGCGAAGGCCGCGACATGGGCGGGCGTGGTCCCGCAGCAGCCGCCGATGATGTTCAGGAGCCCGCTTTCGGCCCATTCGCGGATATGCACGCTCATGCTTTCGGGGGTCTCGTCATATTCCCCGAAAGCGTTGGGCAGCCCCGCATTGGGATAGGCCGAAAGGTAGCACTCCGCGATATCCGCAAGCTCCTTGAGGTGCGGTCGCATCAGGTCCGGCCCCAGGGCGCAGTTGAGCCCGATCGCCAGGGGCCGGGCGTGGCGGATCGAGTTGAGGAACGCCGTGGGTGTCTGCCCGCTCAGGGTGCGACCAGACTGATCCGTGATGGTGCCCGAGACGATCACCGGTCGCCGCTCGCCGCGCTCCTCGAGGATCTCGTCGATCGCGAAGAGCGCGGCCTTGGCGTTGAGGGTGTCGAAGACCGTCTCCACGAGAAGGATGTCCGCGCCCCCATCCAGAAGGGCGCGCGCTGCCTCGCGATAGGCGAGCCGCAGTTCCTGGAAATCGGTGTTTCGCGCGCCGGGGTCGTTGACGTCGGGGCTGATCGAGGCGGTCCTGTTGGTCGGCCCGATCGCTCCGGCCACGAAGCGCTTCCTGCCGTCCTCTTTCTCGGCGCGGTCCGCCGCCTCCCGTGCCAGCCGCGCGCCTTCGCGGTTCAGCTCCGCGGCCAGGTCCTCCATCCCGTAATCTGCCTGGGCGATGCTGGTGGAGCTGAAGGTGTTGGTTTCGATGATGTCCGCGCCAGCTTCGAGATAGGCCCGGTGCATTTCGGCGATCACCTCGGGCCGGGTCAGGTTGAGAAGGTCGTTGTTGCCCTGCATGTCCTGGTCCCAGTCGGCGAACCGCTCGCCCCGGTAATCGGCCTCGCCCAGCTTGTGCCGCTGGATCATGGTGCCCGCCCCGCCGTCGAGGACGAGGATACGCTCCGCCATCGCTTCTTGCAGAGCCTCGGTGATGGGATCGGGCTTCGGCATCGTGGTCTCCATTCAGGTTCGGGCACGCCCCCCGGCATGAAACCTCGGGCGGGCGCACGCAAGCGCTGAGCGTGACCGAGACGTCACACCTTCCTTGAAGTTCCATCTTGCGATGCGCCGCTCCAGCGGTCAGAATCACAGGACCGTGAGCTTGGCAGGGCTGGAATGGATACTTCTTTTCTCGATGAACTCTACGCGGACCTCCGTCTTTCGATGGGCAGCCTGATCGCGATCTGGCGCTCTCTCGTGGTTCCCGCGTTGGTGATTTCGGTGGGCATGGTGCTCATCGGCGGCGGCGTGAAGGAAGTCCTTGCCGTTGTCCTCGGCGGCGCGCTCTTCTCTCTTGCCGACCTCGTGATCCTCAACATGCAGCTCGCCGAACTCGATGACGACGAGGCCGAGGCCCTGCGGGACGTTCCCATGGGCGAGCTCGCGAAGATCCTCCACGCACGTTACTTCTAGGCTCTGAACGGCGCAGGGCGACGGGTGTTCATGGGGCACGACAGACAACCCGGAGACCCCATGCGCCACTTTCTTCTGAGCCTTTCCAGCATCGCGCTTCTCGCTGCCTGCGGCGGTGAAGAGCCCGAAGACGACCGTCCCATGGCGGGCGGCGTCGGCTTCTCGACCGATGTCGAGGAAATCGAGGATCGCCAGCCCGGCAACCCCCTTCCCGAGGAGGAAGAGGTCGAAACCGTCGAACCGCGGATCTCGCCGGACGCCCCGCGCGCGGGGGACTATCCGAATACGGGCGAGGCGACCACGCGCCTGCCCATCGAGCCCGGCAACGAAGAGCCCGGCGGCAAGGACATGCTGACCGACGAGGAACGCGCCGAGGCCATTGAGGATCTCGAAGGCATCCTCGCGGCGGACGACGTGGAGGATCCCGAGGCCCTGATGACGGGCGACGACGAGGTCGGATCCGAAGAGCCCCCGCGGAACTAGCGGAGCGGTCCGTTCCTCAGATCTTCGAGGGCGGCGGTCACTTCGTCCATGACCGCCTGCTCCTCGAGGTAGAAGCAGTGGCTCGCCTCCTCGATTTCGACGAGGCGGCAGTTCGGCATGGTTTGCGTGCAGAGCTTGCGGACAGGCCCGTTCTTCACGACCACGTCCTCCCCCGCGATCACCATCACGACGGGCCGGGTTTCGGCGGCGAGGACTTCGCTCTGCGCGACGAGCCTGCCTGAGGTCAGCATGCCGTCGACCCAGCTCGCGGTGGCGCCGCCGACCCTGAGGTCAGGGTTCAGCATGAAGAGCGCTTCGTTCTTGAAGACCCGTTCTTCCCGATCTCCGCAGAAGGCGTAGTCCTCGATCTTCCGGCTTCCCGGCTGCCAGGCGCCCTCGCCGTCGAGATAGGTATCGGGGGTGCTGTCGGCCTCGCGCCCGAGAAGGAAGCGGGCGAGGGGGGTCGGCAGGCCGCCCGTCGAGGGCGTCAGGGCCGGCACC
>CAZAFU010000013.1:0-592 GCA_964484475.1 uncultured Caulobacterales bacterium
TACCATTTCAGTATTTTAGCGGCAATCAACTGGCCAGCGCAGCCGATCAGGGGGCGGTAACCCGACCCTATGCCGGCATTATTTTTTCCAGGCCTTGCAGGAAGCCTAAGGAGTTCCGCAGCCGGATCGTGGTGACCTCGTCGGACGTCTTCGCGCGGAAACAGAGGTCGGGTCGAAACCAGGGAAAGAAAGAAGAGAACGCCTTCCGGTTGATCGAGGACCGGGCGTTGACCCAATCGGCAAAAATCAGCTCGGGCCGGTAGTAGCCCAGCACACAAGGTATGCGGCGCTGCCGGCCTATCTTGCCGGTAGCGATGCCCGGCTCAGCGCTGTCCGGAGAAACTAGGTGCGGTCGTTTTCGAGGAGGGAAATCTGCCGACGCCACAGGGCTGACATGAATGACCGCGCTGCTGACGTAGGGTTGCCGCTGGGCTTGCCAAATCGGGGCACAAAATGGGTCACAAAACGGGGCGCACCGCCAAAAAACGACGTGCCTAAGTTATTGATTTTAGTGGGGCACAACACGCGATGGCGGATGGAGAGGGATTCGAACCCTCGAGACGGTTTCCCGCCTACACGCGTTCCAGGCGTG
>CAZAFU010000013.1:630-37254 GCA_964484475.1 uncultured Caulobacterales bacterium
TAGATTGCCGCCCGGAAGGGGAATTCCATGAAGACGTTGCGTATCTCGGCCTGGGTGCTGATCTCGCTCGCACTGGCACTTGTCGGAGCGGATATCGTGAGCTCTCTCGAGATGGGGCGGCCCGTCATCAGGACGACCCGGGAGATCATGAACCTCGCGCCGGGCGTCGCGATCGATCCTTTGGGCACCGAAGGTTTCCTGGGGATGGTCAATCTCGCGATCGACCTTCCCCTCTGGGCGCTTTTCGGTGTCGCGGGGCTGGTTCTCGCGCTTCTCCTGAAGCCGGTCGACTGAGCCCCGGCGGCGGCTACTCCGCCGCCTGCTGTTGCTGCTCGTTGGCCTCGGCCTCGGCGATATAGTCCTCGGCGTGGCGTTGCAGGGTCATGTAATCGACCTTGCCCGTGCCCAGGAGCGGGATGTCCTCGACATGAAGGACCCGCTTCGGCACGGCGAGTTCCGGCACCCCGTGGGTCTGCGCCCAAGAGAGAAGTTCCGAGCGATCGGGGTTCTCTTCCTCGGTCAGAAGGACGATCTGCTCGCCCTTCTTCGGGTCGGGCAGGATGATCGCCGCGTGCACCGCATCAGGCCACACCACCGAAGCACAGTTCTCGACCACCGCAAGGCTCACCATCTCCCCGGAGATCTTCGCGAAGCGCTTCACCCGGCCGCGGATGGCCATGTATCCGCCACCATCGATCTCGACCACATCGCCGGTATCGTGCCAGCCATCTTCGAGAGGCACCAGTTTTCTGGTCTCGGGGTCGAGGTAACCAGCCATGATGTTCGGCCCCCGGACGTAAAGGCGACCGCCATTGGCCAGACCCTCGATCGGCTCCAATCGGGTCTCGATCCCTGGAAGGATCTTGCCCACTGTACCCGGACGGATGTCTCCCGGCTGGTTCACCGCGATCACGGGCGAGGCCTCGGTGGCACCATACCCTTCAAGTACGGAGAAACCGAACTTCCGCCGGGCGAGAAGGCGGGTTTCATCCCTCACCTTCTCCGCGCCGCAGACCGCGTAGCGCAGGCTCTCGAGTGCGCCGTCCTTGGCCTGCCGCAGGTAGCGGTGAAGGAAGGTGTCGGTGGCGAACAGGATCGAAGCCTTGTGCTTCTTGATGACCTCGGGGATCAACTTGACATGCAGCGGCGAGGGATAGGCAACCTGCGGCTTGCCGTCGATCAGTGGGAAGAAGGACCCCCCGGTCAGGCCGTATGAGTGGAAGATCGGCAGCGGGTTGAAGATGATGTCCTCGGGCTCGAGCTCGACATGGCCACGGACCTGTTCGACATTGGCGACGATGTTCGCATGGGTCAGGACGACGCCTTTCGGTGCGCCCTCCGTACCCGATGTAAAGAGGATGACCGCCGGTGTATCGGGACTGAGGGGGCGGCGCATCAGCCCGGGGAATTTCTCACCCACCGCGGCCTTCAGCTTGTCGCTGCCCTTGAGCTCCTCGCGGATCTCCTCGACGATATGAACCTGCGCCTTGGAGGAGAGCGCATCGACGAGGCTCTCGTAACCGCCGACCTCGATGAATTTCGACGAGGTGATGATGTGCTTGATGCTGGCCGTCTCGAGAGCGCTGAAGAGAGCCTTCTCCCCTGCGGTGAAATTCAGCATGGCTGCCACCCGGCCGTGGGCATGGAGGCCGAGGATGGTAATCAGGCCACCCGCGCTCGTGGGGAGGAGAACGCCGACATTCTCACCACGCTTGGTGAAGCGGGCGAAGGCACTGCCAAGGGCGAAGGCCCCGCGGACCGTGTCCTGGTAGGAAATCTCCCGGCCCTCAGGCTCGATGAAGGCGATCGACTTGCCGCCGACCTTGTTCTTCGCCTCGATGACCTTGGCGAGAATCGAGCTGCGGGAGCGCGACCAGATCAGGCGCCGCGACCTCTTGGCTGCGTTCTGCCGGGCCTTCTTGGCGGCCTCGGCTTCGCGTGCCTCCGCGGTGGCGACGAGCCCTTCGTCCTTCTTCGACCTTTTCGCAGGCTTGTCCTTTGCCTTGTCCTTCGCCTTGTCTTTTCCGTCCGACGCAGCCGGCTGGCTCACCGGTTCGGCAGAGGCCTGTTCGTCAGCGCCTTTCTCGACGACCGGGTCGTCGGAGGCAGCTTCGTTAACCTTGTTCTGTTCAACGGGTTTGGAGCCGTCCATAGCGCACCTTTTGCGTTCGGAAACCGGAGGTCGTGCTTAGGCTCAAAAGTCAAATCGAGCAACGAGGCACAGAACCGGTCTATGTCGAGGTCAGACACCAGAAACGTTTCGTTTCGCTTCCCGACCGCGAAACTTCCGCCTTATCTGGCTGGCAGCCTTCTCGTGGTTTCCGCCCTGGCCCTTCCAATTCTACTACTCACACAGAACGAGCGGGCGGAGAGCAGGGTTCCCTATATCACGATCGCGATCGAAGGTGCGCCGGACGGGAGCTGAGGGAGCCGGCACGCAGACTGGCGTCTTGCCCTCGCACCCGGTTTCGGGGAGATGCGGTCGACCATGAAAGAGCTACCCGATCTTCATCGCTACCGCCCCAATGTCGGAATATGCCTCTTCAACCGCCGTGGCGAAGTCTGGCTCGGCGAGCGCCTCAACGCGCCGGGCAGCCGTGAGGTGAACCCCTATCGCTGGCAGATGCCCCAAGGCGGCATCGACAGGGGCGAGAGCGTCGAGGAGGCGGCTTTCCGCGAGCTGCACGAAGAGACAGGGGTGAAGAGCGCCCGCATTCTCTTCTCCACGCCCGGCTGGCTCGCCTACGACTTCCCGCCGAAATTCCGGCGCAAGGAGAAGGACTGGCACGGCCAGAGGCAGAAATGGGTGGCGATGCTGTTCGAGGGGACGGACGAGGAAATCGACCTCAACGTCCATGATCCCGCCGAATTCGAGCGCTGGCGCTGGGCGCGGCTCGATGAACTTCCCGGCCTCGTGGTGCCGTTCAAGCGCCAGGTCTATGACGAGTTGAGCGCCGCCTTCTCACCCCTCGCCCGCTATCTCGGCGAGCGGGCCTAGCCTGGATAGGTGCCGCCCGCGACCGCCGCGAGGAGGCGCCGGCTTTCCGGTGCGGCCCAGTCGGCGCTGCCCGCGAGCCGCCCGATTTCACGACCCCGCGGATCGTAGACCACTGTCAGCGGAAGCTGCAGGTCGCCGCCAAAACTCTGCATCAGCCCCAGCCTGGGGTCCTGCAGCATGGTGGCCGTGCGGGCATCGAGCTTGTCCAGAAGCTGGAGCTGCCGGGTCCCCTCGCCGCTTTCCATGGCCACTGTCACGACCTGCACCTGTTCCGGCATCATCTCTTCGAGAGCCGCGAGGGTCGGCAGCTCTTCGAGACAGGGCGCACACCAGGTGGCCCAGAGGTTCACCACCACGACCCGGCCATCCACGAGCCGGGGCAGCCGTGCGGCCTCCTGACCTTCGAGGGTTCGAAGCCGGAGGTTCGGAAGGGGTTGAGGCGGAATGGTCCTCTCGAACGCCGCCATCTCGCCGGTCAGGTATTCGGTCCGGTCGTTCTCCCACGCCTTGGGCTCGCCCTGGGTCGATGCCAGCACCACGAAGAGGACACCCAGCCCGCCGAGAATCATGAGCACCCTCAGCCAGTCGGCCGGCGTCCTCGGCAGTCTCAGGGGGAAACGCGTGCCGTCCATGATCGAAGCCTCCGTTCTTTTGCGCACATATGACCGCTTGGGGGTGTCGATACCACATGCTAGCTCGCGGCCCATGCGCGCCCTTCGTCTTCTCGCCATCGCCCTTGCGGCAGCAGCCGCCCTCTCGTCCTGCGGCAAGCGGGCGCCGCTGGATATTCCCCCGCCGCCTCCGGCCGAGGACGAAAGCGCAGGCTGACCATGCATCACTTCGCTTATCGCGACGGCGAGCTCCACGCCGAGAACGTCCCTCTGAGGAGGATCGCCGAAGAGGTCGGCACGCCCTGCTACGTCTATTCGGCGGCGACCCTCAGGCGGCACGCAAGGGTGTTCAGGGCGCCTTTCCCCGAAGGCACTCTCGCGGCCTTCTCGGTCAAGGCGCTATCGAACATCGCGGTGCTCTCGCTCCTGCGCGAAGAAGGCTTCGGCGCCGATGTCGTTTCCGGCGGCGAGCTCCAGCGGGCTCTGAAGGCCGGAATGGCCCCCTCCACCATTGTCTTCTCGGGGGTCGGCAAGACCCGCGACGAACTTGCCGCCGCTCTTCAAGCCGGCATCCACCAGTTCAATGTCGAAAGCGTCGCCGAGCTGAGAATGCTGTCCGATGCCGCCCGGCAGGAAGGCACGACCGCGCCCGTTGCGATCCGCGTCAACCCGGATGTCGATGCCGAGACCCATCCCGGCATCTCCACCGGCAGGAAGGATGACAAGTTCGGCATCCCCTGGGACCGGGCCCTAGAGACCTACGCCCTTGCCCGGGAGCTTCCAGGCCTCGAAGCCGCTGGCCTCGACCTCCATATCGGCTCGCAGATCACCTCGCTCGGCCCCTTCGAGAAGGCCGCCGAACGCGCTGCCGATCTCGTGACGGCGCTGCGCGAGGCGGGCAACCCGATCAGGCGCCTCGACCTCGGCGGCGGGCTCGGTGTTCCCTACAGGGACGGCGAGATCCCACCCCTGCCTGCCGCCTATGCCGAGGCCCTCACCAAGATCACTTCGCGCCTCGACGTGCAGCTCATCCTTGAGCCCGGCCGGGTGATCGCGGGCAATGCGGGTCTCCTCATGACAAGGATCATCCTGACGAAGACCCAGACCGAAAAGAGTTTCGCCGTGGTCGATGCCGGGATGAACGATCTCATCCGGCCGGCGCTCTACGGCGCCGAGCACAAGGTGATGGAAGTCCAGGAAACCGGCGGGCCCGGATCGCCCTTCACACTCGTCGGTCCGATCTGTGAAAGCACGGACCGTTTCGCGAAGGACGTGGTCCTGAGGAAGACCGCAGAGGGAGCACTTCTTGCCTTCGGCACCGCCGGGGCCTACGGCGCGGTGCAGGCGTCCCAGTACAATTCCCGCCCCCTCGTTCCGGAAGTCCTCGTCGATGGCGACCGCTTCCACGTCATCAGGCGACGGCCTTCCTTCGACGAGATGATCGGTCTCGAGACGATCCCCGACCGCGGCTAGCGCAGCAGGTCGTCGTCTTCGTCGTCGTCGAAGCTGCGGCGGTCGCGCGGGCCGAAGGCGTCGCGGCTCTCGTCGAGATCGAAGGTGAAACGCTCGAAGCGCGTCTCGAAGTCGTCGCTGCGGTCACGGCGCCGCGGTGGGCTGTCGTCGGGGCGGTAGCGGCGTTCCCGCTCGCGGGGCCTTGCGTCAGCGGCCTTTGAGCTTGCGCGGCGCTCCTCGCGCTCGGGGCGTTCGGGCCTCTGGCGGGTCCGCATCAGCTCTTCCGCCAGGCTCTCTTCTTCCTCGCGAAGGGCCTGAAGCTTCTTCTCGATGGTCGCGGCACGCTCGCGGTCGCGGTCTCTCTCCGGGTTCCGTTCTTCGTGGCGGTATTCTTCCCGGGCGGGCTCCCGGCGACGGTAGCTCTGCTCCGACGGGCCGGCATAGAAGGGGTCGTCCTCGTCCTGCCGGGCTTCGATGGGGTCGTGCTCCTCAAAGCTGCCGAAATCGTCCGCGTCCGGCGCGTCCTGGCCGGGGAAGATGTTGTGAAGGAGGTTCAGGGTCCCCATCAGCGTCGAGGGCGAGGTCAGCCAGACCCGTGCCCTGTGGCTGTCGCGCACCAGGTCCGGGAAGCGGTCGTGAAGCACGGTGTAGGCCGCTTCGGAAGGCAGGAACAGGATCGCCGAATCCGCCGTTTCCCCGCTGACGATGCAGCGGTCGGCGCAGGAGAAGATCGAGCGCAGAACAGTGCGGCGGAAATCGTCCTCGGCGGCCTTCGCCTGCGGCAGGTTCCGGCGGACCGCATCGCGCGAGGGCAGCTGCTCGAAGCTTTCCACCGGGAAACCTCCGTCCACCGCCACTTTCGACTGGCCATGGTTGAGATAGATCAGGCAGTCGGCGCTCGCACCGTTCCTCAGCCTTACGTTCAGTTCGTACTCTTCGGGGCGCAGGGTCTCGCGCACCACGTCGGCAAGACGCATGTTCACCGAACCGTCGCTGCGCGCCTTGTCGAGGAAACTCCGCTCCATCCGTCCGAAATTCTCGCGCAGGATGTCGAAATCATCCTTCAGCCCGCGAACGGTCATCGTATTTGCCTCGACATCGCGGCGGAAGCTCAGGACATCTTCATGCACGGTCCTGAGTTCGGCGCGGAGGGGTGCGACGTCGGCGAGCTGCTTGTCCACCGAGCGGTTCAGTTCGGACAGCCGGTCGTCGTGCCGCTGCAGGGCCTCGCTCACCCGGTCCACCGCGGTGGAAAGATTGTCGATCCGGCGACGGGTGGCGCTGTCCTCGGGTTCCGAACGCGGGTTCAGGACCCCGCCGATCTTGCGGTCGATCGAATTGAGGAAGAGATCGAGCCTGTTCGACTGCTCGTCCCTGATGCCGGTCAGCTCGCGCCGCATGTCCTCGCGCAGGTCATCGAGCCTCTGATACTGGCGCCGCTCCGCGTCCTCGATGTATTCGCGGATAAAGGGCGCAACGAAGGGCTGGTTGTCGTCGTCATAGCCGCCCCGGTCCGTCTTCCGGTCCATTGCGGGCTCCTCCCGGACATAGGTCGGCCGCTCGTTCCGCGAGGTGCCGCCATAGCGGTAGTCACCCGGTCCCTCGGCGGAGGCGACGGTCACCTGTTCCTCGATCTCCTCGTAGACGGGAGGGGTCGGCGGCTCCGGCACCGGCTCGGCGGCCCTGAGGGGCACGACGTTCTCGCTCGCTTCGTTCCTGTCCCGGAACGGGTCGCCGCCGTGGGCGAAGCGGTCGCGGATCACGGGCTGGGCCTGCGGTTCCGGCTCGTCGTCGTAGATAGGCTCCTCCTCGGGCTCGTGTTCGCGGGTGATGCGGATCGCGGAGAAGTCGTCGTGGTAATAGCCGTCATTGCCGCGGTCGTTCTGGCCGAAGGGGTCGGCGACCTCGTCGTCATAGTCCCCCCGTTCACGGCTCAGGCGCCCGTAGATCATGGCGAGGGCAGCGATCACGAGGAGGAAGACCACCCCGATGATAATCCAGATCGTCAGATCGTTACCGTTCATGAATCCACTCACTTCGCCCAGTTGCCGTTCAGCCGCCGCAATTCCCTCATCGACGGTCACGTCCACGGACCTCACCGGAAAGGGATGCAACTCTGAAGCCATTCTTCTTCCCACCACCGGTCGACCCTGAGGCCAGCTTGCAAGTCCCGGCCCAAACCGGAAAACCTGACGCTCCTGTTGTTATGTCACCTTCCACTGGCCAGATCGAGACGCACGTCTTAACCCTCGAACGTACAGGTTGCAGATCCGGGGCCGCGGCCCCTATCCTGAACAAGCGGCGCATTGACCGCCGGGACAGCGCTTCCTAGTTCGAAAACATGGCTATCCGAGAGATCCTGACCATTCCCGACCCGCGCCTGCGGGAGGTGTCCACCGAAGTCGAGGAGGTGACGGACGAGACCCGTGCCCTCATGAACGACATGTTGGAGACGATGTATGCTGCCCCCGGAATCGGCCTCGCGGCGATCCAGGTGGGTGTCCCGAAACGGATCATCGTCATGGACCTTGCCGAGAAGGACGAGGAACCGCAGCCTCGTTTCTTCGTCAATCCGCGGATCGTGGACCCGTCGGACGACCAGGCGCCCTATGAAGAGGGCTGCCTTTCCGTGCCCGAAGCCTATGAGGAGGTGGAGCGGCCGGCCCGCTGCGTGGTCGAGTATCTCGACTATGAGGGCAAACCCCAGAGGCTGGAGGCCGAGGGTCTTCTCGCCACCTGTATCCAGCACGAGATGGACCACCTCGAAGGCATCCTCTTCATCGATCATCTTTCCCGCCTGAAGCGCGAGCGCATCGTCAAGCGCCTCAAGAAGGAGGCGAAGCTGAAGGAGAAGGCCGGCGAGAAGGCTCCGGCCCTCGCGGCGGAATAGGGCGGTGCGGGTCGTCTTCATGGGCACGCCGGACTTCGCGGTCCCGGCGCTGAGCGAACTCGTTGCCAATGGCCATGACGTGGCGGCCGTCTATACCCAGCCCCCACGTCCCCGCGGCCGTGGGCACAAGCTCCAGCCCTCCCCGGTAGGCAGGCTTGCGGCCGACTACGGGATCGAGGTCAGAACGCCAGAGACCATGAAGGCCCCTTCCGAGGCAGAAGCCCTGAACGCGCTCGAAGCCGATGTCGGCATCGTCGTCGCCTACGGCCAGATCCTGCCCCGCGCGGTCCTCGACGCCCCGGCCCATGGCTGCCTGAACCTGCATGCCTCGCTCCTGCCGCGCTGGCGCGGTGCGGCGCCCATCCAGCGGGCGATCATGGCGGGCGACAGGGTGACCGGCGTGCAGGTGATGCAGATGGAGGCCGGCCTCGACACAGGGCCGGTCCTCCTTTCCGAAACCGTGCCCATCGGTGACGACGAAACCTATCAGAGCCTCCACGACCGCCTGATGGGCGTTGGCGCGGACCTTCTCCCGCGAGCCCTCGCGGCCCTCGAACGGGGTGGGCTCGAACCCAGACCGCAAGCCGAGGACGGGATCACCTACGCGCGGAAGATCACCGCCGAAGACGCGGCCATCGACTGGACCCGGCCCGCGGGAGAGATCGACCGCCAGATCCGCGGGCTATCGCCCTTCCCTGGCGCCTACACGACCCTCGACGGCCAGAGGCTCAAGCTCCTCGGTTCGCGGCCGGGCGAGACCGTGGATGCGGCTCCCGGGACTGTCACCGAAGCGGGCCCGGGCGGCGTCGCCATTGCCGCGGCCGATGGCAGGACCGTGGTCGTGACCCGGCTCCAGCGTGCCGGCAAGGCCGCCCAGAACGCGGAGGAGTTCCTCCGGGGCATGGAGCTTGTCGCCGGTACGGTCCTTCGGTGATCGGACGGCCGTTCTGGCGGACCCGGCTCGAGATCGAGTTCGACGGCACCCCTTTCGCGGGCTGGCAGCGGCAGGAGAATGCCCTTTCGGTCCAGGAAGTGATCGAGGAAGCGGCTCGGCGTTTCGCCAAAGGCGATGTCCATTGCTACGGCGCGGGACGGACCGACGCGGGCGTCCATGCCCTCGCGATGACCGCGCATCTCGACATCCAGAAGGACCGCTCTTCCTCGGAAGTCATGGGTGCGCTCAATGCGCTCATGCGCCCCCATCCCGTGGCGATCATTCGTGCAAGGAGTGTCGGCGAGGACTTCCACGCACGCTTTTCCGCCACCGAACGGCACTACGTCTACCGCATCGCTGCCCGCCGGCCGCCCCTTGCCCTTGATCGGAACAGGGCCTGGCAGGTGCCCTACCCTCTCGACGCGGCCCCGATGCGCGAAGCGGCGGCCCACCTTGTCGGCAAGCATGACTTCACGACGTTCCGCTCGGCACACTGCCAGGCGAAGGATCCGGTCAAGAGCCTGAGCGAGATCACCATCGAAGAGAGAGGTGAGGAAATCAGGCTCTTCCTGCGGGCGCCTTCGTTTCTTCACAACCAGGTCCGCTCCATCGTCGGCACCCTCGAAAGGGCTGGTGCCGGACGCTGGACGCCGGATGACGTAAGGGCTGCGCTCGAGGCAAGGGATCGCGCGGCCTGCGGGCCGGTGGCGCCGGCCTCGGGCCTTTATTTTGCCCGGGCGGTCTATCCCGCCGCAGGCTGAGGGATGATCCCGACGCTCGTGAGGAAAACGCTTGCGAAGAGGGAAACGATCAGCGCCACGATCCTCAGGAGAGCGATCACGCCGATGGTGCCCGCCACCGAAGTTTCGAGCGTGCGCCGGATCACGCCCCATTGCAGCCAGATCGACAGCGCCGCCACCAGCACCATCGAGAACTCCGCCAGCGCCGCAACGCCGCTGATCAGAGCAAGGCCGGTTGTGAGGCCGAGGCCGAGCCGCGCAACGAACACGGACCAGTTGTAGCCGATGATCAGTGGGCTGATACGCCAACCTGCGTTCCGGCGCCGCGCGAGGGTCACCAGCACGACGAGTTCCGCCGCCCACATCAGGACGAAGAGGACCGATTGCGACGCGGCCCAGACCCCTGGACTGACCGCGGGGATCGATATCGCTTCGCTCTCGATAGCGAGCCGTCTTGCCCCCTCGACCGCCACGATATGCGGCGGTAGCGCGAGCAGCATGGCCCAGAAGCTCCGGAACACCGCGTCGGCGGACATGTTCATCCGCTCCGACCAGCTCTTCTCGTTCCGCGCGAGCGCGAACGCGCCGGCAATGCCGTTCCCGATATCGGTGGAAGAGATCACGATGCGCTGGCTCGGTACTTCTGCAGGATGAGACGGTGGATATCGTCCACTGCCACCGCCTCGTCCACCCTGTGCATGGTCGCGCCCGGCAGGCCGAATTCCACCGTCGGCGCAACCCTGGAGATGAAACGCGCATCGGAAGTCCCGCCGCTGGTCGAGGCTTCGGGGCGAAGGCCGGTCACCTCTTTCACCGCGGATGCGATCATATCGACGAGTTCGGGATCGGGATTGAGAAAAGCCTCCCCCGAGACCCTCGGCTCCCAGCTCCAGCGGGCCGTTCCCGCCGCTCCGGCGATCTCACCCTGAAGATGGGCAACGAGGCTTTCGCCCGTCCAGTTGGGATTGAAGCGCACATTGAGGCGAACCCACGCATCGGCGGGAATGACGTTCTCCGCGCCTTCCGCAGCGCCCCAGCCCGTAAGCTCGAGGTTCGAGGGCTGAAAATCCTTGTACCCCTGGTCGAGGACGAGGCCCGCCAGCAGGTCGGCAATGCGGGCGGCGACGGGCAGCGGATTTTCGGCGTTGTGGGGGTAGGCAACATGCCCCTGCCGGCCTTCCACCCTGATGACCGCGTTCATCGAACCCCGTCGCCCGACCTTCATCATGTCGCCAAGGGTCTCGCGGCTGGTGGGTTCCCCGACGAGGCAGTGATCGAAGCCCATACCCCGCTCTTCGAGCCAGCCAAGCACCTTCTTCGTGCCGTCGAGCCCCGCACCCTCCTCGTCACCCGTGATCAGGAGGGCGAGCGGCGGCGCCTGTTCGCTGGTGGCCACGGCGGCGAGGAAGGCCGCGATCGAACCCTTCATGTCCGAAGCCCCCCGCCCCCTGATCAGACCGTCTTCCAGCGTTGCCTCGAAAGGCGGGGAGGACCACTGCGCCGCCGCCCCCGCAGGGACGACGTCGGTATGCCCCGCATAGCAGAGCCGCCGGGGCCCCTCGCCGCGAAGAGCGTAGAGATTCTCGACCGCGCCGAAACGCATCCGGTGGACCTCGAAGCCGAGTTCTCCGAGCCATCCGCCGAGGAGGTCCTGCGCGCCCTCGTCGAGAGGCGTCACGGAGGGGCAGGCAATCAGCGCCGAGGCAAGAGCGATCGGGTCGTGAAGCGGGGTCGGATTCATCGGGCTTCCATGAAGGTTCATCGCGGACGGAGCAATGTCATAGCCGGTCAGGAAGGCCCAGCCAGTCCCCGTAGGCCCTGATCCGCCCAAGCTTCTCCTCTAGCGGCGACCAATCGTCCTCCCCGGCGATGGAATGCCAGATCGCCTCGACCTCGTCGATCAGCAGGGTCTCGGGTCCCGGCGCGTAGGAAGGTTTCGCCGCCGCCCCCCGGAGCCGGGCCCTCAGCGCTTCGAAGGCTGCGAGGCTGTCCGGATCGAGGCCCCCTTCTTCTTTTGCGATGAACCCGTCGATATGCGCTGCGTGGAGCGAGAACAGCGTGTCCTCGAATGGCTTCTGGGTCCTTGCGAGGCTCGCGAAGAGATCATCCGTCAGCTTCCTGTCCGCTTCGCCGCCCTCCGATGTTGCACCGAGCCGGCGCAGAACAGCCCGTGCGAATGCCGATGCATAATGCTCCGGAAACTCCGAGAGGACCTCATGCAGCTTCGGCGCCTCTTCGATCAGGGCCAGGGCATCGGCGAAGGCAGCGAGGTTCCAGTAGACGGCCTCTCCCTGCCGTCCGTAGGCGTAAAGTCCCGAGTGGTCGAAATAGGCGGCGGTGAAAGAGGGATCGAGGGTCGGAAGGAAGCGCCAGGGCCCGTAGTCGAAGACCTCGCCGGTGACGTTGATATTGTCCGTGTTAAGAACGCCGTGCACGAAGCCCGCCGCCATCAGGCGCGCGGTCGCCTCGGCCACCCTGCGCCCCGTCGCGGCGAGAAGCCCGGCGGGCCCCTCGATACCTTCATCGGGGAGAAGCTCTTCGGCCACATAGGCCACGAGCGCGCGCATCGCCTCCTCGTCCTTGAAGAAGGCGGCGCGCTGGAAGCTCCCGATCCTGATATGACCGTGGGATTGGCGCACCAGCACCGCGGAGCGGGCCGGCGAAGGCTCGTCCTGCCTGATCAGCCTCTCGCCGGTCTCGATCACCGAAAAGGTGCGCGACGTCGGGACGCCGAGAGCCTGAAGAAGCTCGGTCGCTAGGATCTCCCTCACGGCACCCTTGAGGGTCAGCCTGCCGTCACCGGTGCGGGAAAAGGGCGTCCGGCCCGATCCCTTCGTCCCAAGATCGAGGAGTCGCCCATCGGCCCCCCTCACCTGCGCGAGGAGAAACCCCCGTCCGTCACCGATCTCCGGATTGTAAACCCTGAACTGGTGGCCGTGATAGGCAAGCGCCAGGGGCGTTTCCAGATTGCCTTCGAGTGGCGCGAGCCTGCCGAAATGCCTGATCCATTCTTCCTCGCCGAGGCCCGCGAGCCCCGCCTCCTCCGCAGCCCGGTCGTTGCGGTAGCGCAGGACGGCCTGCGGGAAGTCCGCAGGCTGCACCTCTTCGTAGAAGAACGGCGGCAGGCGGAGGATGGGAGGTTTCAAGGCGGTCTCAGAAGCCCCTGTCTGTGGTATCGAGCTCTCGGAAGCTCAACGGCGCGGGGTCGATCACCCTCACCCCGGTCCGGTTGATCTCGAGGACCGCAAGGCCGCGCTCGACGACGCCTTCCGGGGTCAGGCGGAAAAGGCCGTCGGCGCCCAGAAAGCCGTTGGGATTGGTCAGCATCGCCGCCGAGTAGCGGTTCGGCACGTCCATCTCCGCCAGCCGGGCGGAAATCAGGGTGGCGTCATAGGCGAGTGAGGCGAGCCGCGGCGGGTTTTCGCCATAGGCATTGCGGTACCGGTTGACGAAGCCCTTGGAGAGTTCCGGGTCGGGCGCCGCAAACCAGCCGCCGGCCAGCGCCGGTTCGCCGGTCAGGCTCGGATTGTTCCAGGCCGAGACGCCGAGAAGCTTGATCTCGCGGACATCGACGTCGTTATACGGAAGAAGCGGCGCCAGCGCCCGCAGGAGGCGCCCCGACTCGGGCAGGAGCACCGCCTGGAAACCGTCGAAGGCAGGATCATAGCTTTCCGAAGGCCCGACCGGCGGTTTCGACGAGCGGATGACCCCGCCCTGGCCGTCGGTTTCGTAGCCCTCGAACTCATCGCCCGCCGTCGCCGCGGTGATCCGGTCGAGCTCGCGCTGCCTCTCACTGCGGGGGCCGCGCGGGCTCACATATTGCGGGATGAAGCCGGGCGATGCGTATTCGGACAGCCGCCGTGCCGGCTCGCGCATCTCGTCGGCGCTCCTCACATAGCGTTCGGCATGGACGAGGTCGCCGCCGCCCTCCCAGATCTCCTCCTCGAAGGCTTCGCTCACCCGGTCACCGTAATCGGTGATCGGCGCGAGCAGGCCGAAGCGGGCATAGCCCTGGCCAAGCGCATAGGACGTGACCCGCTCGATCTCGGGCTCCGGCGGGAAGCTCAGGAGGTAGACCCCGTCCCCCGCCACCAGCCTGTCGGTAGAGAAGGCGATGACCGGCACGTCCTCGGGACGGGCGATCTGCGCCACAGCCTCGACGCTTTCGGACAGAAGCGGGCCGAGAATGATGTCCGCGCCGCCCCGGACGGCGTTGCGGGCGGCATTGTAGGCACCCCCGGGCGTGCCGCTCGTGTCTTCGGGCAGGAGGAGGAACTGCTCGTTGTTGCTTTCGAAGGCGACCATCTGCGCGGCCTTCAGCATCGAATCGGCAAGCGTCCTGATATTGTCGGAACTGGAGGAGAAGGGCAGCAGCAGTGCCACGCGCACCACCTCGTCCTCACGCAGGTCGGGCAGGGTCGCGGGCTCCTCGAGGCCGATCGGATCCTCGGTGGCCATCGGCGGCTCCTCCTCGGTCACCGGAGGCATCGGCGTCGTCTCGCAGGCGGCGAGAAGAGCGATGCCGCCCAACAATGCGAGACTGCGGAACCGGGCGAACATGGTCATGAGGAGCTTCCCCTAAGCGGCCTGTCGGGCATACCTTTCCCGTCCAAGAACCACAACCTAAGGGAATCGCTGGCGGTGTCCCGGACAGGACCCGGCGGCCACCAGACATCGTCATGGGGCGCTCACGCAGGGTTGCACATCCGACCGAAAATCGCCGCATCGCGCCTGCCCGATGCACAAGCGGTTCAATTCAATCCGCTCCGTTACGGAAACGATGACGCCCAATGACGTTCCGACGGGCGTCAACGCGAGTCGATCTCCGACTCGACCGAAGCCAGGAGTGTCCCCGCGTCTTCTTCGATCACGGTCAGGCGGCTGTATTGCCAGTGCGAAAGAAAGCTCGCCATCTTCACGAAGCCGAGAAATGCCTCATCCGACGTCGCCCGCTCTATGGTTTCTTCCATGGTTGCGCGATCCGCCATGCCAACGCCGTTTTCGCGCGCCCAATCGAGCATCCCCTCGATCTGATCGACAAGGAGATCATCGTCGCCGCGCTGACGGTCCATGCGGTCATAGTAGTCGGTCAGGTCCTTCACCAGCGACCGGTTGGAAATAATACCGATATTTCCCGTCTGGACGAGTTCTTCGAAGGTATTCCTTGAGCTGACCATAAAAAAATAGGAGGTCAGGAGGGCATAAGGATAATCCCGGACGGCTTCAGTCGACGGCAGATCACCATCGATCTGCGCGAGGAACGGCAATCGGGTATGCTCGGGTGCCGCCTCAGCCAGAATGGCATCAGCGACAGCAAGACGTTGCAGTGAGGCCTCCCGTCCGGCACGGGCCTGAGCCAGATCAGCCTCGATATTGACGATCAGTTCGTCAAGATAGCGCTGCTCGTCCCGGCGGGCTTGTTGCGCCTCGTTCCAGTTCGAGATTTGAAGTGCGATCAAGATGCCCAGCACAACGATCATGAAATCGAGGACTATCGCGGCCCAGTTCTGAGTGCGAACGTGCTGTGTGATCCGGCGCAGACGCATCGAGACCTTCCCCGCTGTCCATTCGAGTATAGGGGGGTTTGAATGCTCGCAGAAAGAGCGGGCATTTGCCGTTGCGTTTTCGACCGTTACAGTCCGGGAGGGTCAGGAAGAACCCTGACATCTCAGCCCGAACCGTTCCGAGCATTGACGTTCGGCGGGAAATTTCGGAGGCGGCGCGGGTGACAGACCAGAAGCTGCCCCCCGGCCTCTACGTGGCTGCGACGCCCATCGGCAATCTGGCCGATGTCAGCCGCAGGCTCGAAGACATTCTCAACCGGGCCGACCTCGTTCTTTGCGAGGATACCCGGGTGACGGGCAAGCTCCTCTCCGCTCTCGGCCTGCCCAAGCGCACTCTGAAGCCCTATCACGAGCACAACGCCGAGGCCGTCCGGCCCCTTGTTCTCGGCCGCCTCGACGAGGGCGCCGCCATCGCGCTCGTCTCCGACGCGGGGACGCCGCTGATCTCCGATCCGGGCTACCGGATCGTGCGCGAGGCCAAGGACGCGGGACACCGGGTGGTGGCCGTGCCGGGGCCCTCCGCGCTCACCGCGGCGCTCTCCATCGCAGGGGCGCCAACCGACCGTTTCACCTTCATCGGCTTTCTGCCCAAGGGACCGGGGCAGAAACGCAATCTCCTGGCTGAATTTGCGGCGCGCAGGGAGACGCTCGTCACCTACGAGACGGGTCCGCGCCTCGCCTCGACCCTGGAAGCCGTCGCCGAAACCCTCGGGGACCGACGGATCGCGGTGGCGCGTGAGCTCACCAAGCTGCATGAGGAAGTCGTCGAGGGCAGCGCTGCGGAACTCGCCGCCCGCTATGCCGACAGCCCGCCCAGGGGCGAGATTGTCCTCGTCATTCATCCCGCCTCCGGGGACGGCCCCGGGGAGGCCGATCTCGACGGGATGGTCCTCGCCCTTCTCGGCGAGCATAGCGTCAAGGAAACCGCCCGCCTCGCCGCCGAAGCCACCGGCCTTTCCAGGAAGGAGTGCTATGCCCGCGCCCTCGCCCTCCGCACGACAGAAGGCTGAGCAGCGTGGACGGCTTGCCGAGCTGTTCGCCGCCTGCCTTCTCACCCTCAAGGGCTACCGCATCGACGCCTTGCGCTTTCAGGCCCCCGGCGGGGAGATCGACATCGTCGCGCGCAAGGCGGGCTGTCTCGTCTTCGTCGAGGTGAAGGCCCGGAGAACCACCGAGGACGCCCGGCTCGCGGTCACCACGTCGAACCAGCGAAGGATCAGGGCCGCCGCGGACAGCTGGCTGGCCCGCCATGCCCGCCGCATCGATACCGCGCTGCGCTACGACATCATTGCCGTTTCTCCACGCGGATGGCTGCATATTCAGGATGCCTTCCGCTAAAACCTTTTGCACCGCCTGCAACCACGCATACACTGGAACCCGCAGACACATGGACCTTTCGATGCTCCGTAGACTTGCCCTCGCCTCTTTCATCATCCTCCTTGCCGCTTGCTCCCAGAACCGCAGTCTCGGCGACCGGATCGACGACAGCGCCGCCGGTCTCTCGCTGAAGCGGGACCTGCTCTTCACCCGCGGCGTCGACACCTCCGACGTCGACATGACCGTCTTCGAGGGGCGCCTGCTTCTGGCCGGCACCGTCCGGTCCGAAGGCGACGCCATGCTGATCGAGGACAAGGCCGCCAGCATCGCCGAGGTGGAGGAGGTCATCAACGAACTCGAAGTCCTGCCCAAGACCACCGTTTCGCAAGGCGCGAAGGACGGTATCATCGACCAGCGCCTCAGCGCCGCGCTGCTCGCGGACACCGGTGTCGCGGCCGGCAACTACCGCATTCTCGTCAGTCAGGGTACGGTCTACCTTCTCGGCGTGGCGGCGGGGCCGAACGAGCTTCGCCGCGTTGTCGGGCAGGCCCAGGCCATCGACGGCGTGAACGAGGTGGTCAGCCACGTGATCTACATCCGGGATCCGCGGCGCACCGGCAAGCGCTGATGTTCAGGATCATCAGGATCCTGCTCGCCATCTCCTTCATCTGGGCGATCGGAATGGTCGCCTATTTCTTTCTGTTCACGGATCAGAGCCCGCCCAACGGGCTCTATCTCGTTCTGGCCAGCTCGCTTTTCGGGCTGATCTTCCATCCTCGACGATAAGAACCAGCCCATGCGCATCGCCATCCAGACCGACCCGTTCGAAGGTTTCACCATCCGTGGCGACACCACCTTCGCTCTCGCCCTCGAAGCCAAGGGGCGCGGTCACGACGTCTGGGAATACGAGCCGCAGAACCTGAAGCTCGACGGTGACATGGTCCACGCGAAGGCCGTCCGTATCGACGCCCTCGCGGACGAGCAGGGCAAGCATGTGGTCCATGGGCATAGCGAGGATATCGACCTTGCCTCGATGGACGTCGTCCTGATCAGGCAGGACCCGCCCTTCGACATGCTTTACATGACGGCCTGCTACATCCTGGAAAAGCTTCCCGAGCACGTCCTTGTCCTGAACGATCCGGCGGAGATCCGCGGCGCACCCGAGAAGCTCTTCGTCATGGACTACCCCGAGCTGATGCCGCCCACCCTTGTCACTGCCGACGTCGAGGCGATCCGCGCCTTCCGGGAAGAGCACGGCGACGTGATCCTCAAGCCTCTCTACGGCAATGGCGGCGCCGGGGTCTTCCGGGTCCGCGAGGGGGACGAGAATTTCAGCTCGCTGATCGAAATGTTCCTCGGCGAGCCGCGCGCGCTGCCGATCATCGCCCAGGGCTATCTCAAGGAGGTCAGGGGCGGCGACAAGCGTATCCTGCTTCTCGACGGCGAGCCGGTGGGCGCCATCAACCGCATCCCCGCCGAAGGCGAAGCGCGCAGCAACATGCATGTCGGCGGACGGGCGGAGGCCACCGATCTCACCGGGAGCGACCTCGATATCTGCGCCGCACTCGCCCCGGAACTCAAACGCCGCCGCCTGGTTCTGACCGGCATCGACGTGATCGGCGACAAGATCACGGAAATCAACGTCACCAGTCCCACCGGCGTGAGAGAACTCAAGCGTTTCGGCGGGCCCGACCTCGCGGCGCTTTTCTGGGACTGGTGCGAGCGGGCCAGGGCCGGCTGAGCGCTTTTCGCAGGCCCTCCTGTATCCTTCCCCGGCGAGCGGCGAACAGGTCGATGTCCGACGCAAACGTCACGGGAGACATCATGCGCAGTTTGACCATCGGTATTCTTACCACCGGCATCCTCTTCGGCGCCTCGGCCGGTGCCGCTCACCCCGGCCCTGCCGCCCCCGTCGCGTCGTTGCCAGCCTTCGGCGAGAAGCTGGCCTCGGGCCGTTTTGCCGGCGCCGACGGTCACGAGACCGAAGGCACCGCGACGATCGTCCGTTCAAACGGCAGGGCCTATCTCGAACTCTCCGGTTTCAGGACAGACCGAGGCCCCGACCTCCAGGTCTGGCTCTCCACCACCACGGTGACGACCGCTGGGGACGCCAGGTCCGCAGAGGCCATCGTCCTCGGCCGCCTCGGGGGCGCCCGGCGTGATACCCAGCGCTACGAGATCCCCGAAGGCACTGATCCGGAAGCCCTGCGCAGTGCGGTGATCTGGTGCCGCGCCTTCGGCGTCCTCTTCGGCACGGCCCAGCTCGCCTGAAGACTGCCCTTGCGTTCCTCTTTCGTTCCAGGCTAGCCCCGATGGCGGAACGGGAGGAGCGCGCATGGTCGCCGAGGTCACAAGTTTTGCGTTCGAGGGCGTGGAGGCCAAACGGGTCACGGTCCAGGCCCACCTGACCGGCGGGCAGCCGAACTTCATCATCGTCGGCCTCCCGGACAAGAGCGTCAGTGAGGCCAAGGACAGGATCTCCGCGGCCTTCAGTGCCATCGGCCTCGGGCTTCCCCCCAAGAGGATCACGGTCAATCTCGCTCCCGCCGATCTCCGCAAGGAGGGAAGCCATTTCGATCTGCCCATCGCCCTCGCGCTGATGGCCGAGATGGGAGCGATCCCCCGCGATGCCGTCGAGGGCATGGCCGTGATCGGAGAGCTCGGCCTCGACGGCTCGATCGCCAAGACCACCGGCGCCCTGCCCGCCGCCGTCAGGGCAAACGGCCTCGACCTCGGTCTCATCTGTTCCTCCGCGTCCGGCGCGGAAGCTGCCTGGGCGGGAGAAGACATGCAGATCGTCGCCGCGGGCAGCCTCGTTCAGCTTGCGAACCATTTCAAAGGTACCCAGGTCCTTTCCACCCCCGCCCCGGGGCCCATCGACCAGGGCGGAGAGGTCCCCGACCTTGCTGATGTCAAAGGCCAGGAAACCGCCCGCCGCGCCCTCGAAGTCGCCGCCGCGGGCGGGCACAATCTGGTGATGATCGGTCCGCCCGGCGGCGGCAAGAGCATGCTGGCAAGCCGCCTTCCGGGGCTTCTGCCTCCCCTCACCTCGAAGGAGATGCTCGAGGTCTCGATGGTCCAGTCCGTAGCCGGACTGATCGAGAACGGGGCGATCAGCAGGGCAAGGCCGTTCAGGGCTCCTCACCATTCGGCCTCCATGGCGGCCATGGTCGGCGGCGGGCTGCGGGCCAAGCCGGGAGAGGCTTCGCTTGCCCACCACGGGGTCCTTTTCCTCGACGAGCTGCCGGAATTCGCGCCGCAGGTTCTCGACAGCCTGCGTCAGCCACTCGAAACCGGCGACATCCTCATTGCCCGCGCCAACGCCCATGTCCGCTACCCCGCCCGCTTCCAGCTTGTCGCGGCGATGAACCCGTGCCGGTGCGGGACCACCTGCGTGCGGGGTCCGTCATGCGGGCAGAAATACAGGGCCCGGGTCTCCGGCCCCTTTCTCGACCGGATGGACCTGACGATCGAGACGCCCCCCGTCTCGGCCCTCGACCTCGCCTCGCCTTCACGGGGCGAGCCAACGGCCCCGGTGGCCGCCCGCGTTCTCGCAGCCCGGGAGCGGCAATGGGCCCGGGGGGCGATCAATGCCCACCTCAACGAAAAACAGCTCGCCGAAGTCGCAACGCCGGCCGGGGAAGCGCTCGCTCTTCTTCGCCGGGCCTGCGAGCAGATGCGCCTTTCGGCCCGGGGTTACACCAGGATCCTGCGAGTTGCGCGTACCCTCGCCGATCTCGACGGCAAGGACGCTGTCGGGCGGGTGCATATCGCCGAGGCCATCAGTTACAGGCAGCCGGAGGCACAGCCCGCCACCGCGCGTTAACGTTGTTAGCTTACGCCCCCGCAACCGCTTTGGCGTTATAGTATCCTTTCGCCACCGCGAAAGCGCGCCTATGCTGACGGGACCAACCATCGAGATCGACGAACTGCCTTTCCCGGCCTGCATCGTCGACCCGCGTACCGACGTCATCCTGCAACGCAATCGTGAAGCCGCGGATCTCGGTTTCCTTTCGGGTCAGGTCTTCTGCGATACAATCCTTCCAGACGGCTGGCATTTCGCCCGTCGCGACGAGCCGATCATTGCCTCGCCCGCCGACCGCATTCTCGTTCATGAAGGGAAGAACGGTACCGAGCGCCATTTCGAATGCCGCACCAGGCGGCTCTCGTCGGATCGCGACCTCGTTGTGCTCACCGAACGGACCGACGCCCTCCTTTCCCATCGCAGCCGGACCAGTGGCGACCAGGGTACCGACCATACGCTCCAATTCCTCGCTACGATGAGCCATGAGATGAGAACGCCCCTCAACGGCATTCTCGGCATGGCCGATCTGCTTCAGGGGACAGGTCTCGATCCGAACCAGGCGAATTTCGCAAACCATATCAAGCAGAGCGGCGTCGCCCTTCTCGACCTCATCAACGCGATCCTCGACTACGCCAAGCTCGACACGGGCCAGGCGACCCTACGTGTCGAGACCTTCGAACCCACCAAACTGATCGAGGGGATCGTCGAGATACTGGGCCCGAAGGCCGAGCAGAAAGGGCTGGAAGTCGCGGCCGTGGTCGATCCCGGCATGCCCGCAAAGCTTGAGGGCGATGCCTCGAAGCTCAGGCAGATGCTCACCAACCTCCTCGCCAACGCGGTCAAGTTCACTGAACGGGGCGGCGTGATTGTCAGGGCCAGGACGGATCTCGGGGAGAGCGGGAACTGCCAGCTCCTCATTGATGTCGAGGATACCGGCATCGGCATCCCGCAAACGCTGCTTCCCAACATCTTCGACGCCTATAGCCGGGCCGACACCGTCGAGAAGCACAAGATCGAAGGGACCGGCCTGGGTCTCGCCATCGTCAAGCAACTCGTGCGCAAGATGGGCGGCGAGATCATGGTGCGCTCGACCGAGGATCAAGGCTCGGTCTTCGGTCTCCGCGTGCCACTGAAGGTTGTCGAAGAGGGGGTCCGGTCGGGTCCCGTGGTCGGCGATGAGCGCGTGGTCGTCGTGACGAAGAACCATGTTCTCGCCCGTGCGCTCCGCGAACAGCTCGCCTTCGCGGGCGTCGAGGACCCGGCGCTCTTCGACAACCTGGCGGCGGCGCGCGAGGTCCTCAAAGCATCCCGACCGACGCTTCTCATCTGCGATCATACCTGCACCGATGAAAACCGCGACGAACCGAAGCTTGCAAGCCGGGCCATCGCCCTCCTGACACCAACAGCGCGGCACGCCTTCGAAAAGATGCGGGCGCAGGGCTTCGAAGCCTACATGACCAAGCCGATCCGCCTTCGGACCTTCCGCAGGGTGCTGGCCGGGGAAGATCTCTCTATCACCCTCCGGGAGCTCGAACAGAAGGAGATGGCCACGAAGGCGCTGGCCGACTGTCCGCCGCTCGATATTCTCCTCGCAGAAGACAACGAGATCAACGCCATTCTCGCACGCGCCGTGATCGAAAGGGGCGGCCACAGCCTCACGGTGGTCGGCGATGGCGCGGCGGCAATCGAGGCAGCGCGGCTGAAACCCTACGACGTGATCCTCATGGACATGCACATGCCCAAGAAAAGCGGACTCGAGGCGGCGAAGGCGATCCGCGCTTCCGAGGTCAGCAGGCGCGTACCGATCATCGCTCTCACCGCCAACGCCCTCCAGGAGGACCAGGACGCCTGTTTCGAAGCGGGGATGGATGATTTCCTCAGCAAGCCTTTCGAGCCGGATACACTTCTTGGCATGGTGGCCCGCTACGCCCGGGAAGCGGATAACGACGAGACGAGTACGGACGTGATGGCATCGAGAACGAGGGCGCCCTCCTCGGTCGCCTGAAGCCTGCCCCCCGAGACCCGCAGGAGCCCGTCACTGATCAGGGGTTCCGCTTCCCGGCTCACGGCCTCCCGGGCCGGGCCGAGCCGTGCGAGATCGAGACCGGCCTTCGGCCGAAGCCCGCTCGCGATCGTCTCCACAAGGATGTCACCGGCAGTCAGAACTTCCGTCTCGATCCGTTCGTTTCGGGATGTTCGAACGTAGACGGACGGTTTTGGAAGGCCAAGGGTCGCCCGCCTCACGCCCCCTTTTTCCAATCGCCCGTGGGCACCCGGGCCGACCCCGATCCACTCCGCCTCGTCCCAATAAAGACCGTTATGTCGCGCCTCGAAGCCCGGGCGGGCGTGGTTGGAGATTTCGTAGGCAGGCGTGCCCGCCGCTCCGGTCATCGTCTGGGTGATGCGGTAGAGCTCGGCCATCCGCCCGTCGGGAGCGGGGATCAGTTGTCCACGCTCTGCGCGTTTGCCGAAGGCCGTGTCCGGCTCGATGGTGAGCTGGTAAAGCGAAAGATGCGGCGCTCCGAGTGCCAGGATGTCCTCGAGTTTCGCCTCCCATTCCCCCGGCGCCTGGTCAGGAAGCGCGTAGATGAAATCGAGGCTCGCCTGCTCGAAGACGGACTGCGCCCGCTCGATCGCCTGCCGCGCCTCACGCCCGTCGTGGTTCCGGCCCAGGAACTGGAGCTCCGCGTCATCGAGGCTCTGCACACCGAGGGAGAGGCGGTTGAAGCCAAGGGCCCGCAGGTCCCCGAACCGCTCGAGATCATCGGGGTTCGCTTCGACCGTCAGCTCCGCCCCATCTTCGATCCCGAACAGCTCTTCCGCCGCGCCAAGAACCTGCTCCGCCACCCTCGGCGGCATCAGTGACGGGGTGCCGCCGCCGAAATAGATGCTGGCAAGCGCCCGCTTTTCAGTCAGTTCGCTGAACACCCGGAGGTCGTCGAGCAGCACCTCCGCCCAGGCTTCCTCGTCGATCGCTCTCGCCTTGGCGACGGTGAAATCGCAATAGGGGCAGATCTTCGCGCAGTAGGGCCAGTGAAGGTAGAGACCGAGAGGCTTCACGATCGCAGCTTCTGCATGAGGGCGCCGAGGGCGCGGCTTCTGTGGGAATAGCGCGCCTTTTCCTGCTGGCTCATTTCGCCGAAAGTGCGTTCCTCGCCGTCGGGGACAAAGCAGGGGTCGTAGCCGAACCCGCCGGGGCCACGCGGTGGGAAGGCGAGCCTGCCGGCGACCTCGCCCCTGGCCTCGACGGTCCTGCCGTCAGGATAGAGAAGGATGAGCTGGCAGATGAAGGATGCCCGGTCCCCGCCCCCTGTCGCCTCGACCTCGCGCCTGATCCGCTCCATCGCCGCCTCGTAGTTGCGGGTTTCTCCGGCCCAGTCCGCCGAATAGACCCCCGGCGCGCCGCCGAGGGCGTCCACCGCCAGCCCGGAATCGTCCGCCAGCGCCGCAAAGCCCGAGGCCTGCATGGCCGAGCGGGCCTTCAGCATGGCGTTCTCGCGAAAGCTTGTCCCGGTTTCCTCGACCTCCGGCAGGCCGAGCTCCGCTGCCGTGTTGATGGTCACCCCGTCTTGCTGCAAGAGCGCCCCGATCTCGCGGACCTTGCCCTGGTTGCGGGTGGCGAGGACAAGGCGGCTGTTCGGAAAAAGCGGCATCGCGGCCTCCTCTCAATTTCGGCAAATCGAGGTTGTCTGTTGCCCCGAAGTGAACGAACGTCCATGAACCGACATCTGTTCGTGGTTTCCGATAGGGATTTTCGCATCCAGTGACCATCCGAGTGACATTGGACAAGATGCTGGCGGAGCGCGAGATGTCGCTGACCGAACTGTCCGACCGGGTCGGGATCACCATCGCGAACCTGTCGATCCTGAAGACCGGCAAGGCCAAGGCCGTCCGGTTCACCACGCTCGAGAAGATCTGCGAGGTGCTGGACTGCCAGCCAGGGGATATCCTCGAATACGAGACCGGCAGGAAATAGGGTTCAGGCCACCGACTCTTCCTTCTGTCGGGCGTCGTTCTCGTTTTCCGCGTGCCTGGCCGACAGGAAATCCCCAAACCCCTTGAGGGGTGGGAAATTGTCCGAAAACACCTTGAGTGCGATCAGCAGCGGCATCGCAACGATCATGCCGATGATCGACCAGAGCCAACCCCAGAACGCCACCGCGAGAAAGACCACCACGGTGTTGAGCTTCAGGCTCCTCCCTACGGCATAGGGGGTGACGAACTGGCCCTCGAACGAGGTCAGGAAGAAATAGACGAAGCCGGCGAGGGCAGCGTCGACGACCGTGTCGAAGGTCAGCAGCCCGACCCCGAAACTCAGAACCACCCCTGCGATCGCTCCCACATAGGGGACGAAATTGAAGACGAAGGCGAGGACGCCGAAAAGCAGTGGATTGGGCATGCCGAGGAGCCACATCGACACCCCGATCGCGACACCGAGACCCGCATTGATGACGGCAATCGTGAAGAAGTAGCGGCTGAGCTTGCCCTCGATATCGTGGAAGATCTGCACGGCCCGCCTCTTGTCCTTGAAGCGCGCGATCGAGTGGACCGTCTTCTCGTAGAACATGTCCCCCGAGGCGAGGATGAAGAAGAGAAGGACAAGCGCGAGGACGATCTGCGCGAAAACCTGCGGCATGGTGGTGGCAAGCTTGGCGACCGTGCTCGGCTCCTTGATCACCACCGTGGTCGCTTCCTCGGCCGCGTCGCTGTTGGCGATCTTCTCGACCTCCTCGCCAGCCTGGGCCACGTTCTCAACGGTCGAGCTCACCGCGCTGAGCTTCCGCTCCGCCTCGCGCAGGAGTTCGGGCGCGTCCGAGATGTAGCTCCGCACCGGCTGGGCGAGAGCGATCACCAGGACGATGACCAGCGCGAAAAGGAAGGCGACGATGACGCCTGCGGTGATCCCCGAAGGAATGCCCGCCCTCGACGCGATACGCCTCACCGGGGAGAAGGTGAGCGCCAGGAGAAAGGCGAAAACCACGGGCATGAGAAGCGCCTGGGCAAAGATCAGCCCGCCGGTCGCTGCAAGCAGGAACAAGCCGACCAGCGGCCAGCTGTGGGGCCGGTGGCGTGCCTCTTCTGGGGCGATGGTGACGGGCAATCCCTCCGACCGGGCCACCGAAATTGAACGCGGGTCTCCCATCGAGCTCCTCATCTTCGCAGGGAGGGAACACGAAACTTGCACTTTCGTCGCATCCAGCCCGAAGGGCGCGCCGGGCGCGTCACCAGTACCGTCGCTTGTTTCCGGCCCGGCGATGGCGTATGCGCCGCGCCTTGTTGTTAAGTCCTGTAGCAAGGCACGGAAAGATCATGTCCTCGACCCTTCTCGACCGCCGTCCCGCGGCGTCCACCGATCAGCGCACTTCCCTCATCGGCCTGTCCCGCAAGGACATGGCAAGACGGCTCGAAGCGGATCTCGGCCTTGCCGAGAAGGAAGCCCGCATGCGCGCGCGGCAGATCTGGGGCTGGGTCTACAATTTCGGCGTCACCGAGTTCTCCGCGATGACCAACATCGCCAAAGCGATGCGCGAGAAACTCGATGACTGGTACCGGCTGCCCCGTGCGGACATCATCGAGCGGAAGGTTTCGGTCGACGGGACCCGCAAGTACCTGCTGCGTTTCGGCCCCGGCATCGAGGCCGAAGCGGTCTTCATCCCCGGCGTGGGCCGGGCCGGGGCTCTTTGCGTATCGAGCCAGGTCGGCTGCACCCTCAACTGCACCTTCTGCCATACCGGCACGCAGGCGCTCGTGCGCAACCTGACAGCGGAAGAGATCGTCCTCCAGGTCCTTGCGTGCAAGGACGATATCGAGGAGTGGCCTTCCGGCCGCGACGACCGGCAGCTTTCGAACATCGTCTTCATGGGCATGGGCGAGCCCCTCTACAATGTCGATGCGGTGGCCGCCGCCATCGACATCATTTCCGATGGCGAGGGGATTTCGATCAGCCGCCGCCGGATCACCGTCTCCACCTCGGGCGTCGTCGGCCAGATGCAGGAGCTTGGCGAGCGCACGGACGCGATGCTCGCGATTTCGCTGCATGCGACCAATGACGAGCTCAGGGACGTCCTCGTCCCGATCAACAGGAAATGGCCTCTCGAGGACCTGCTCGAAGCCTGCAGGAACTATCCGGGCACCTCCAATTCGAAGCGGATCACCTTTGAATACGTGATGCTGAAGGGCGTCAATGACAGCGATGCGGAAGCCCGCGAGCTCGTCCGCCTGCTGAAGGGCATCCCGGCGAAGATCAACCTGATCCCCTTCAACCCCTGGCCCGGCAGCGACTATGAATGCTCGAGCTGGGAGCGGATCGAGGCCTTCGCCGAGATCGTCAACCGCGCAGGTTATGCCTCACCCATCCGTACACCGAGGGGCCGCGACGTCGGCGCCGCCTGCGGCCAGCTCAAGACCGAGAGCATCAAGCGCAGGAAGAGCGAGGAGCGCCGCGAAGCCCTCTACGGCGACGGCCAGCTGCCCGCCTGAGGACCGGCATGCCGGGTCCGGCAGGACGCCTTCGATCTCTTCACGAACGATCTTCGCGCGATTCAGGGGCCGGGGGGATCGGCCCACTCAATTGTACAGCCGCGTAAAAACCGATATTCTTCCTCCGCGAGGGTTCGGGGGGAACAATGTACAAGAAGGGCGTACGCACGGAAGTCGGTGCCGATCCGGATCACCTTCTTGAACTCCGGAAGGGCGTGGAGAACTGGAATGAATGGCGCGGCGCGAACCGGTCCGTCCGGCCCGATCTCTCCGGTGTCGATTTCACGGATGCGGCGGTTTTCAAGGATACACCACTCTGGCGTGACGGACCGACCGGTACGGTCAAGAACAAACGCGGTTTCTGTGATCTCAGCGGAGCCGATTTCTCCGGGTGCTACCTGCGAGCTGTGAACTTCACCGATGTCGACGCCAAGGGCTGCGACTTCCGGGGGGCCGAGCTGATCTTCGCCGACCTGACCAATGCCGACGTCTGGGATGTCAATATCACTGGCGCGGATTTCGGTGGCGCGAATGTCAGGGGCGCGGATTTCGGAGGGGTGATCTACAACCGTCCTGCCATGAGACGGAATTTCCTCAGCGTCCGGGGCGCTTCGGACATCGTCGGGGACGCAGTTTTCAAACGCGATGTCCAGGACCAGGAATTCCTCGACAGCAGGGACTTCCGCATCCGCCGCCAGCTGCGCAATCCCGGGGTAGCCGCGAAGGAGAACCTGAAAGCCTTCTTCACGCTCTCGCCTGTTGCCGGGTTCGGCTTCGGGCTGATCCTCACGGCCATCATGTCGCTGACCAGCCCGTCCATCTCCCTCGGCACCGCCGCTCTTGTCGGCGCGGCCTGTGCCGTGCTCTTCGGGCTCGGCCGGGGGCCCTTCGGGCGCCGTCTCATGTTCGAATTATGGGCGCTGTTCGACTTCGGACGGAGCTGGCAGAGGGTCGCAATCTTTTCCTTCGCGGCCATCTTGCTGTTCGGTTTCGTTTATTCGTCGATAGGGTCCCAGCACATCGCGTTTTCAGGAGAGGCGCCGGTGGTATCGTCGTCGATCGACCTTCAGGCGCATCCCCTCCACCCCTGGCTGTTCGCGACCGCGGGTTTCGTCAGTGGCGGTCTTCTCGGGCTCGCCGGGGTCCGGTCCGACCTCGCCCTGGTCCTCGTCATTCTCAACGGCCTCGTCGGGATTTCCGCGTTCGGTCTCCTGATATCGACCCTGACCGCCACCTTCTCCCGGCGCGGATGAGGCGCCGAGCCGGAGCGGATCGGCAAGGCGGGAGGATCCGCAGCTTTTCTTAACGTTCTGTTCAGGGTATGAGGAAGGGCAGGCGCGAGGCGGGATTTGGTATGACAAGGATCGAGACGATTTTCGGAGGCGTCCTCGCGGCCGGGATCTTCGCCATCTTCGCTGCGGTCTTTTTCGGGGCCAGCGGTGCCAGTGACCCGCGCGAGCGCGGGCTTTCCACCGCCTCCTCCGCCCTGCCGCGCAAGGCCGAGGCGCCCGTCGCCCCGCAGGAGCCGTGCGACTGCTATTCAGAGGCCTACGAGCTTTCGGCGCGGGGCGAAGGCAGCCAGGGCATCGGCTACCAGAGCGGCCTGCGCTACTGCTACGAACGTTTCGGGCGCGAGGGCTCGGCCGCCTTCGAGGCAGGCTACATCGCCGCCGAGGAACGGGGCCTGAGAGGAAGGGTCTGCCGGCCAGGCAGTTTCCGCTGATGTTCAGCCGTCGTCCCTGAGAGGCCGCGTCAGAAGACCCTCGATCACCTGCTCGACCGAGGCCTTCCCGTCGAGAATGGCGCTCACGCCTTCTGAAATCGGCATCTCCACTCCCTGGTCCCTGGCGAGCCTGACGAGCGGTGCCGCGGTCGCCGCCCCCTCGGCCACGGTGTTCTGGGCAGCAAGATAGGTCTGCGCGTCCGCCCCCTCCCCCAAAGCGAAGCCCAGCGAGAAATTCCGCGATTGGGGCGAATTGCAGGTCAGGACGAGGTCGCCGAGCCCCGAAAGCCCTGCCAGCGTCTCACGCTGGGCGCCCATGGCGAGGCCGAACCTCTGGAACTCCGCAAAACCCCTCGCGATTAGCGCCGCCTTGGCGCTCTCACCGAAACCCTTGCCCATGGCGATGCCGCAGGCGATGGCGAGAACGTTCTTCACGGCTCCGCCGAGCTCGACCCCGAGGAGATCTTCCGAACCATAGAGCCTGAAGGTCGGTGCGGAGAGCCGGTCGAGCCAGAAGAGACGTTCGTCCCGCTGCCGCGCGGCAAGGGTCACCGCCGTCGGCAGGCCGCGCGCCACATCCGAAGCGAAACTCGGCCCCGAGAGGACCGCGCCCCTCGCCTCGGGCCAGGACTGGCGCAGCACCCTGTGCATGGGTGCCAGCGTTTCGCGTTCGAGCCCCTTGGAGCAGAGCGCCACGGGCAAGGTCGCCCGGCGCGACGCTTCCCTCAGAAGCCCCAGATATTCACGCGCCGCCTGTGCAGGCATGACGAAGAGGGCCGCGTCGGCCTCGTCGATGCGCCCCGGATCGGAGGTCACATCGAGGGAGGGCGGAAGCGCGACGCCAGGAAGATAGGTCCGGTTCTCGCGCGCCTCCGCCATGGCCACCGCTCTCTCTTCGCGCCGGGCCCAAAGGGTGACGGGCTGCCCGGTGGAGGCGAGGAGCGTCGCGAGCGCCGTGCCCCAGGAGCCCGCTCCGGCCACGAATAGGGACTTGCCTGTCAAACCTTCGCTCCACGCTTGCCCGAGCCAACCACCGGCGCCGCCCGCTCATCGAGCGGCCAGCGCGGCCGCGGGGCGAGGGCCATGACCTCCTCCTGCGGAAGCGACAATCCCGCCTCGTGCCTCAAATGTCCCGCATAGGCGATCATCGCGGCGTTGTCCGTGCAGAAACGGAGGCTGGGCGCGAAAAACCGCGCGCCGACGCCTTCCGCGATCGCTTCGAGGCGGCGCCTCAGGACGCCATTGGCCGCCACCCCGCCCGCAGCCACGAGGAGCTTCGCCCCGGTCGCCTCAAGGGCCCTGCCGGTCTGGTGCGCCAGGTGATCCACCGCCGCCTTCTGGAAGGATGCCGCCAGGTCCGCCTTCGCCTGCCCGTCCAGTGGCGCATGGGCTTCGGCCACCTGCCTGACGGCGGTCTTCATGCCCGAAAAACTGAAGTCGAACCCTTCCCGCCCGAGGAGCGGTCGCGGCATCGCGAAGCGTTCGGCATCGCCTTCCATAGCGACCCTCTCGATGGCAGGGCCGCCGGGGCTGCCGAGGCCCATCAGCTTCGCGGTCTTGTCGAAGCTTTCGCCCGCCGCATCGTCGATCGTGGTCCCGATCCGCTCCGCCTCTCCCGGCCCCTTCACGAGCAGGAGCTGGCTGTGGCCGCCGCTGACGAGCAGGAGGAGGTAGGGGAACGCCGTCTCCTCCTCGAGTCCCACCGACAGCGCATGGCCTTCGAGGTGGTTCACCGGCATGAGCGGCACCCCGGTGGCGAGCGACAGGCCCTTGGCGAAGGTGAACCCCGCCATCACCCCCCCGATCAGGCCCGGCCCCGCGGTGGCCGCGATCAGGTCGAGTTCGCCTGCGGTCACGCCCGCCTCGTCGAGCGCGCGTTCGGCGACGTGGTCGATATGGTCGGCATGGGCCCTGGCCGCGATTTCGGGCACCACCCCGCCATAGGGAGCATGGGCCTTGTCCTGTCCCCTGACGATGGAAGACAGGACCTCCACGCGCTCGCCGATCCTCAGGACCGCCGCCGCCGTATCGTCACAACTGCTCTCGAGGCCGAGAACAAGCTGCGGCCGACGGTCTTGCTGCATCATGCAACCGCGCCTAGCACCAGCAGTACCATGGACAAACCCATCACCATCGTCTCGAGACGCTCGCCTCTCGCCGTCGCCCAGGCCGAAGCCGTTCGCGCCCTTCTTGGAAAGGCCGCCGAACTTCCCGAAACACGTTGGGAAGAGCGTTTCCCGATCAGGACCTACATCACCACCGGTGACCGGAACATGGCGGGCAGCCTGTCCGAGGTCGGCGGCAAGGGCCTGTTCGTCAAGGAGATCGAGATGGCCCTGCTTACCCGCGAGGGAGACATCGCGGTTCATTCGATGAAGGACATGCCTGCGGTGATGCCCGACGGTCTGGTCCAGGCCGCGGTCCCCGAGCGCGAGGATCCGCGCGACGCCTTCGTCACCCTCGACGGACGCGGCATCGACGACCTGCCGGAGGGGACCAGGATCGGCACGAGCTCGGTCCGCCGCCGGGCACAGCTTCTTCGGCGCCGACCCGACCTCGAGATCATTCCCTTCAGGGGCAATGTCGCAACCCGCCTGAAGAAACTTCAGGAGGGCATCGCCGAAGGCACCTTCCTCGCCGAAGCGGGTCTGAGGCGCCTCGGCCGTGACGACGTCACCCGGGTGCCGCAGTCCGTGGACGTGATGCTCCCCGCGCTCGGCCAGGGCGCGCTGTGCATCCAGACCCGTGCCGACGACGAGGCGAGCCGTGCCCTCTGCGCAAGGATCACCCATCGGGATACCGAGCTCGCCACCACTGTCGAGCGGGCTTTCGTGAGCCGCCTCGATGGCTCCTGCCGCACGCCGATGGCCGGACACGCCGTCATCACCCCCGAGGGCATCAATTTCCGCGCCGAAGTCCTGCCCCTCGACGGGCAGGGCGGCGAGAGCCTCGACGAGACGATACCGATCAAGGGAAGCAGCCGGGAGGAACAGGTCCTCGACGCCCTTTCCCGCGGCGGCGCCTTCGCCGAGCGTCTCCTCGACGCCGCGGGTCCCGAGCTTCGCGATGTCCTCGCAGGCGCCTGAGCCGGAGATCCTCGTCACACGGCCCGAGCCAGGGGCCACGGCGCTGGCCGAAAGCCTCACCGCCTGCGGGTGGCGACCTGTTCTCGCCCCCCTCACGGCGATCGAGGACCGGGCTCCCGAGATCCCTGACCGGCCCTACGGTTTTCTCCTTCTCACCTCGCCCCGCGCGGCCAGCCGCGTCCCCGGGGCGGTCCAGGACCTGCCCGCCGTGGTGGTGGGAGAAGGAACGCGGAAAGCGGCCGGGAAAGCGGGCCTCAGGGTCTTCGCCACAGGCAGGGAGGCGGCGGACAGCCATCTCGTTAGCCTGGTTCCTCCCGGCAGCGAGATCCTCCACCTCACCGGCGCGCACAAGGCGCAGGACCTCTCAGCGGCGTTCGCCCGGCGCGGCTGCCGGTACACCGAAGCCGTATGCTACGAAGCGGTGGCGGCAGATGTCCTGCCCGACGCCGCGAAGGGCTTCCTCGCCTCCCCCGGCCGCTCGGCCATCACCTTCCTCTCCTTGCGGGCCGCCTCGATCTTCGCGGAGTTGACGGGGCCCGGGTCCGGCCCTTCCCTCGCCGGCCTCACCGCCTTTGCGCTGAGCGAGAGGATCGCCGCGCTGGTCGACGAGCGCCTGGGGTTTTCGAGTGTGCTGACACCTCCGCGCGAGGGGCTCCCGGCTTTCGTTGACTTCGTTTGTTCGCGCCGCCCATAAAGCCAGCGAAGGAACCCTCGCGCGCCGAGGTGTTCGTGGGGTTTGTGGGAAACATGCGATGAGCGACGACAAGAACGACGAGCATCCTAAGGACGAAGCCGTGCCCGGAGACGATCCGGCGACCGGAACAAGGGCCGAAGACGAGACGACCGCCGCGAAGGACGAGCCGGTAGACGCGGAGATCGTCAACGATGATCCGAAGGCGGACGGTACGGAAACAACGAATACGGACGTCCCTCCGGAAACCGAAAGCCGTCACGAAGAGCCTGCCAGATCGAAGAAAGGTGGAGGGGTTTTGACCTACGCTGCATTGGGAGCGGTCACGGCCGCCATCGTCGCCGGAATTGTCATCTATGCCGAGGACAGGGAGGCCGACCCGATCGCCTCCACTGATGGCATCATCATCGCCGAGGCCGAGGAGGACAAGGTCCTCTTCCCGCTGACCGACGAGCAGATCGCCGCTCGTCGCAGTGCCGGCGGGACCGGGGCCGCTAGAGTGCCCGCAGCCACTCCTCAGCCTCAGGAACAACCTGTCGCGCTTCCTGCCGCCGAAGAGAGCGAGCCTCAGTCCCCCGCCGAAGCCGAAGAACGCATTCGAGCAGAAGATACCAATCTGCGCGATATCCTCTTCGCCGAACCCGATACGCGTGACGACGACCAGGCCGAACTCGCCCAGGTCCAGCCCGAGCCCCAACCGGAGCCCCGGCCGTCCAGGGCCGAGGGACAGTCCGCCGAGACCGAGAACGACCGGTCCGCCGACAGCCTGATCGCGGCTCTCAATGCCCGTGCCGGAGAGGCTCTCGCCGCGGCAGAAGATGCCGGGGCGGATATCGCTGACGCGGCTGCGGAGGACGAACCTCAGCCCGCAGATGACACGAGAACGGCAGAGGCCGGAGCCGACGAAGCTACCGATGCCGATGCTGCCGCCAGGGCCCGGGTCCGGAGCCTGCGCCAGCTCGCCCTCCGCCGCGCCGAAGAGCGCCAGCGTGCGGCGGAAGCCCGCGAAACCGCCCCCGCTCCCACGGAGGAAGAGACCGAGACCCGCACTGCCGAAGCGCCCGGTGAAACGAGCGAACCTTCCGCCGAAAGCCCGCCTGAGCCTGTACGGGCCGAAGAACCCGCCCGCACGGTCCAAGCCGCCGCGACCCCGCAGGCCGTCATCCCCGAAGAGCGGATCGAAACCCTTCGCCGCGAGATCGTCGAGGATGTCTCGACCATCGTCCGCGACGTTTCCGATGATGTCCGCCAGGGCGTGAAGACCGAAGTCCTCGCCGAGACCGAGAACCGGTTCGCGGAAACCGAACAGGCCCTCCAGCAGACCGAGCGCCGCATCGAAGAGCTCCAGTCGGACATCACCCAGCAGCAACGCGAAGCCAAGGCGCAGCTTTCGCAGCTCGATAGTCGCATCGAGGAACTGCGCGTGCGCGACGTTGCCGTAGCCCAGCGCGGCGCACTCCTGGTTGCGCTCACCGAGCTGACCGAGAGCATCGAGGCGGGCCGTCCCTTCCGCCGGCAGCTCAACAACGTGCAGTCGATCACCGGCGACCGCCGCGAGCTCTCCGTCATCGCACCCTTCGCCGATGAAGGTCTCCCCACGGAAGAAAGCCTTCAGGAGCGCTTCGACGAGGCCGCTCGCCGTGCTCTCGCCAACGAGAAGAAGGAAGATGCGGATGACGTCTTCTCCCGCTTCGCGGCGAACGTCGCATCGCTCTTCACCGTCCGTCCCACGGGCGAGGCAGAGGGCGATAGCGCCGGTGCGATCATCGCCCGTGCCGAACTCGACCTCGACAATGGCGATGTGGGCGCCGCAGTGGACGAGCTTCGCGACCTCGACGGTATGGCTGCGGAGGCCTTCGACGAGTGGATCGCCGCAGCCGAAGCGCGCGCCGCAGCCGACCGCGGTATCATGTCACTCGAACAGCAGGTGGTCACGCCGCGCCGCGGCTGACCACGAACCAGAGTCAGTCAGCCGATGATCCGTATTCTTGTCTACATCGCCTCGATCGTAGGTCTCGTCTGGCTGATCTCGGCACTTGCCGAGGTCTCGGGCTTCGCGGTGATCGAGCTCGAAGGGCAGAGGTTCGATATCTCGACCAATGTCCTGATCGGGCTGATCGTCCTCGCGGCTCTGCTCTTCCTCTTCGGCGGCGCCCTCGCGAACTGGGCCGTGGGCATCCCCAAGAGATTCCGCCGACGCCGCTACGAGAGCCGCAGGAGCCGGGGAATGACGGCTCTCACCCGCGGCCTCGAAGCCGTGGCGGCGGGCGACGCCGCCGACGCGCAGAAGCTCGCCCGCACCGCCTCGAAGAACCTTGAGGAACCCGCTCTCACGCGGCTCCTGACAGCCCAGGCCGCGCACATCGCCGGCGACCGTGAGACGGCGGAGGAAAGTTACGCCGCCATGCTCGAAGCGCCCGAGACCGAGTTCCTGGGCCTGCGGGGACTGTACATGCAGGCCCTCGAGCGTGGGGACCGCGACGAGGCCCGGTACTACGCCGAGCGGGCCTTCCACCTGCGCCCCGGCGCCTCGTGGGCCTTTGAAAGCGTACTGGCACTGTCGGTGGAAAGGGCCGCGTGGGGCGATGCTCTCGAGGCGATCAAGCTCGCCAAGGACCACAAGACCGCCGACGGCCCCTCCTACCGCCGCATGGAGGCTGCACTCCTCGCCGCGAGGGCCAGCACCACCGAAAGCATCGACACCGACAACGCCGCCGTCGCCAAGGAGGCCGAAGCAGCCTTCCGCAAGGCCCCGACCCTGACCCCGGCCGCCGCGATCGCAGCCGAAGCACAGATGCGCGCCGGCCACCGGGCGAAGGCCGCGAAGATCCTCAACGACGCATGGGAGACGGCCCCGCATCCCGGGCTGGCTGTCGTCATGGAACGTATCTTCGCCCATGAGCGTGAGGAGCGCCGCCGTGACCGGCTGATCAAGCTTACCGAAAAACGTCCCGACCACCCCGAGAGCAAGCTCCTCCTGGCGACCATGCAGCTCGAAGGCGGCAATGCCGACGCTGCACAGGAAACCCTGGAGCCGCTGCTTTCCGGTCGGCCGAGCAAGCGCGCACTCTCTCTCATGGCCGACGTCGCCGAAGCCCGTTTCGGCAGCGAGGCCGCCGCGGTGTGGACGTCGAAAGCCGACGCCGCCCCACCCGAGTTCATCCCCGGCGCGGACGGTATCTTCCACTACACGACCGAAGGCTGGCGCCGCCTGATCCGCGAGTTCAGTTCCCATGAGCGGCTGGCCCCGCCGCCCCTCGAGGTCGAGACACCCGAGATTGCTCCCGAAGAGGTGCAACTGCTTCTCTCCCCGCCCCAGGCCGTGGTCATCGGCAATGACCCTGAGAGGGACGAGGCGTCCGAGAACCAGAGCGTCGAGGTGACCACCGCAGAGGTTGTCGCGATCGAAGGCGCGGAGCCCTCAGGCCCCGCAGCGACCCCCGCATCCGAGACGGCTGAGGAAGAGGAAACGCCCGAAACCTCCGACGGCGAAGATACCGACGAAAAAAAAGGCCGCTCGCGAGCGGCCTCCTGAAGTCCTGATCGGTTCCGGCTCAGGCCGAAAGCGTATCCTTGATCCAGGCTTCGATCTGGCCTTTCGGGGCTGCACCGACCTTGGTGCCGACGATCTCGCCGCCCTTGAACAGCATCAGGGTCGGGACCCCGCGCACGCCGTACTGGCCGGGAGTGTTCGGATTGGTATCGATATCGACCTTCGCGACGGTCAGCTTGCCTGCCATGTCGCCGGCGATCTCTTCGAGGGCCGGGGCGATCTGTTTGCAGGGACCGCACCAGGTTGCCCAGAAATCCACCAGGACAGGCTGGTCCGCGCTCAGGACATCATCCGCGAAGCTTTGGTCGGTGACGGTTTTGGTAGCCATAAAGGTATCCTTTCGAAGCGCTAGTTGTGTGTCCTAACCCTCATGCGCAAGAGATGAGGCATTCTCAACACCGCTCCACGATCCCTCACCCTTTGTGAAGACCCGGGCGGCGGCGGTGTAGACGAGCACCCCGCGCACCTCCCTGCCCGGATAGAGCGAGCGCAGGAGTGTCTGGTAGATCTCCACCTGACGCCGGTGGGACGGAGGAATGGCCTCGGGCCCCGTCGGGACCCAACGGCCAGACTTGAATTCGATCGCGGTGACAGTCTCTTCCCCGACCAGCAACCTGTCGATCTGGCCACTGACGAAGCGTCCATCGACCTCCCCCTGGATGGCAACTTCGGCAAGCCCTCCGGGGGCGAAGAGGTCGCAGGTCCCTGCCCCCTCGATCAGGCCCTGCGCAGCCTTCGCCGCGGCCTCCCGTTCATCGGGGGCCAGCACATCGCGGTGGG
>CAZAFU010000014.1:0-15357 GCA_964484475.1 uncultured Caulobacterales bacterium
TCATTGAAACGGCCCGCCCGCGTCACGGGCCGCCTTTGCGAAGAGACGTACCGCTGTTCGGCGGCCGAGAACCCCAGGACTCCGAGACCCGCAAGCATGGCGACGGCGATCGCGATGGCGGTGCCGCTGTCACCGAAGCGCACGGTCCAGCCGAGAACGCCGAGGGCAATGAGGATCCAGCCTGTAATGCTCATGGCTCGCGGATCCGCGAGCTTCCCACGCCATGCAAGCCAGCAGCCGGAAACGCCGATAGCCATGAGAAGTGTGAGCAGAAGGGGCAAGGGCGGCTCCGGTTTTCGCGCCGCTTTTCCCTACAGACTCGCTTTGGTAATGCAAGTCAAACGCATTTACATCCTGGCGAAAGGGTGCGATTGCGTGGCGTTAGCGGCACCTGCCGCGCCGAATTTTGGATCAGAAGAAAGCCTGTAATGCGTTACTCAGCCCTCGCCGTCTCCCTTCTCGCTTCCGTCGCGTCCGCGCCGCTCGCCGCAGCGCAGGACAGCGAGGACGACGTGATCGTCGTCAAGTCAACGCGCCGTGTCGCGACCCCGATCAACGAGGTGACCCGCTCGGTGAGCGTGATCACCGAAGAACAGCTCGACATTCAGAGCGACCTCGACAGGAGTGCTGGCTCGGTCCTGGCGCAGACGGTGCCGGGATTCAGCCCCTCGACCGAGGCCCTTACGAACTTCACGCAGACCCTTCGTGGCCGCAATTTCCAGACCCTGATCGACGGGGTGCCCCAGGATACACCGCTGCGCAACGGCCTGAGGACCCTCAACTCCATCGACATCGACGCGGTTGAGCAGATCGAGGTGATCCGTGGGGGAACGGCTGTCTACGGTTTCGGCGCCGACGGAGGTCTGATCAACTACATCACCAAGAGGCCGGAGGACGGCGAGTTCAACGCGACCGCGCGGGCAGGGTTCAGTTTCTCGACCGAGCATCCCGACGATTCGCTCGAGCTGAACACAAACCTGACCGCATCCGGACGTTCCGGTGGCACGGACTATCTCGTCAGCGGGACTTTCGTGAACCGCAACGGGACATTCGACGCTGATGGCAACCGCCGGCCCGTCGATCCCGTGGGCGCGCAGGGCGGCCTTGATGAGTCCGATTCCTACAACTTCCTCGGCAAGCTCGGGCGCCAGATCGACCCGAACCAGCGGATCGAAGCCACTGTCAACTCCTTCAGTCTCAAGCAGAATGCGGATTTCGGCTCCCGGCTGTCCGCGGGCACAGCCGCGGATTTCGGCCCGCCGAGCGTTCCGGAAGTCGCACTCCCGGGCGATACGCAGGACGCAGATCCGGGCAATGAAGGCCTCACTGGATACCTCACCTATACGCATGCAGACATTTTGGGAAGTTCCCTCGAGGTTCAGGGTTTCTACCAGCAGATCGATACGATCTTCACGCTGTTTCCCGGCTTCCCGCAAACGGAAGTCGAATCCGAAAAGGTCGGTCTTCGGACGACCGTGAACACCCCCGTGGCCTTCGAGCCGCTGCCCTTCGATCTCGTCTGGGGTATCGACTACCTGGCCGACGAGACCAGCCAGTTTCCGGTTGCGGGAGGCGCCGAGTCTCCCACCGGTGACCAGGACGCCATCGCCGGTTTCGCGCAGGTGGAGGTGCCGCTCGGCGAGCGGGCGATCATCACCGCTGGCCTGCGGCACGAGGATGTCACGATCGACGTGACCGGCGTCGATCCGGTCGGGGAGCTTCAGGGTTCGGAAACGCTTCTCAACGCCTCCGCGAGCGTTTTCCTCACCGACACGGTGACGCTGTTCGGTGGTTACTCGGAGTCCTTCTCGCCGGGAGACATCCTGCGTATCCTGACGGATGGCTCCTTCGCCACCAGCGACGAGGTGGAGCTTGAATTTGTCCGCACGGAGAACTACGAGATCGGCCTGCGGACGTCTGCGAACCGTTTCCGTGGTGAGCTCGTCGGCTTCTTCTCCGAATCGGACAACGGCGCCTCCTTCGACAACGATCTCAACATCCTGACGCAACCCGAAGAAATCTGGGGTTTCGAGGCGTCCGGCTACGTCGATGTCACCGACCGTCTCGGCATCGGCGCCACCTATTCCTACGTCGACGGCGAGGTCGATCTCGATGACGACGGCAGTTTCGACGAAGACCTGCCCACCACCCGCATTCCGCCGCAGAAGATCACCGCCTTCGCGGATTACGTCATCACTGACGGTTGGGATGTCAGCGCACAGCTCTTCCATTCCGGCGAGCAGGAGAATGATTCGACGGCCTTCGGCGGCGGGCAGGACATCGAGAGCTATACGCTCATCGACCTTCGTTCGAGTTTCGATGCTGGCCCAGGCCGGATGAGCGTCGGTGTGACCAACCTCCTGAACAACGCGTACCTGCCGGTCATCAACCAGGCCTTCAATTCCCAGTTCTCCAATGTTCAGGGCCCGGGACGACGCCTATCGGTGGCCTACCGCATCGCGCTTTGAAGAGAGGATGAGGCGGTCGGGGACCGCCTCGCCCCGCCCCGAACCGATCCGGTTCCCATGAAGGGTGTCTTCTTCTCTTCGACTGCAGAAAGTCAGGAAAAAAGGTTCCCAAAGGTTGCGGTAAACGCCTCTTAAGCTTAACATCCATGTAACCATAACGGCTGGATGGTCCGGCCGTCGGTAAGCTAGGAGGGCACCATGGCCGAGCTTCTTGAGTTTCTTGCTACTTTCCCGATTCTCTGGCCGTTCTAAGCCAGACGAGTGGAGGGGCGTGAGCCCTTCCACTCCTCAATTTTTTATAAAAAAGATCTTCGGCCATAATTAGGCCTTACTGCGTAGGACACTCATCTACCGAGGTGGGTGAATGCGCGAATTTATTCGTTTCATCATTCTGGGTTTGTTGTGGAGTGCCTCGTTCGGGGCGCTGGCGCAGGATTCTGCGGTTTTCGAGGAGCATATCGAGACGGCACAGAGCGCCATGTTCGGCGACCCGAACAAGGCCCTCAACCACGCCATCATTGCGGCCGCCGCAGCCGAACCTGAAAGCGTCGGCTTCGCCCGGGCGCTTTGGCTACAGGGTGACGCGCAGATCAGGCTTGGCCGTCTTGAAGCGGGGCTCGAGACCCTTCGCCACGCAGAAACTGCTCTGGCCGGGCGCGACAAGCTGCTTCAGGCCCGCACGAAGATGAGCGGGGCCCGTGCCCTCGCCATGTCGCAGGACAATGGCGGCGCGATGCAGGCGCTTCGCCGGGCGCACAGCCTTTTCGAAGAGGCTGGCGACGAGCGCGGCCAGGCTCTCGCGTTGAACGGGATAGCCATTATCTACCACGGCGCGAGGCGGTACGAACGGGCGCTCTCCTATTACCGGCAGGCTGCCCGCTACGACCAGGACCCGAACCTGACCTATTCCATCAACCACAACCGGGCTGGGATCCTGAACGAACTCGGACGGTTTGCCGAAGCCAGGACAATCTTCGAGCAGAACCTTCAGACCGCGGAGCTGACCGGCATGCCGGTCATGATCGCGACCGCCCATACGGTCCTTGCGAAGAACCTGATCGACATGGGTCTTCTCGACCGTGCCGAGCGGCATCTCCAGCAGGCCCGGCAGTTTGATGGCGATTCCAACAGCCCGATGTGGCAGGACCATCTCCGGCTGGCGCGGACCAAGTTTGCGATGGCCCGGGACCGGGAAGGCGAAGTTCTCGAGCATCTGGAAGCCGTCTTCGACGGGTACGACTTCAAGGCGCCGAAACCGGAGATGCTCGAATTTCATGATCTCGCCTTCCGGTTCTTCCGTTCACGCGGCGATCTCGAGGAGGCCATGCGTCATCTGGAGGCCTCGGCCGAGCTCGAGATCGAGGCCGCCGACGCCGCCGCGCGGAACAACGTGGATCTGCTGACAACGGAGTTCGAGGCCTCTCAGAAGGACCTCGAAATCGAACGTCTCAAGAGCGTCCAGCTCGAGGGCCGTATCGCTGCGGAGAAAAAGGAAGCGGAACTCAAGCAGCTTCTCATTGCCCTTGGCGGCCTCGCAGCAGCCTCGGTGGCGGGTCTTTGTGGCTGGCATCTCCTGTCGGCGCGACGGGCGGCGAAACGGCTTGCCGGATCCAACCACGACCTGGAAGTGGCCCTGGCGGCCAAGTCCCGCTTCCTCGCGAGCACCAGTCATGAGATCCGTACGCCGCTCAACGCGATCCTCGGTATGGGGCACGTCATACTGGACGAAGAGAAGGACCCCAACCGGCTCCGGCCCATTCGTACGATTGTCGATGCGGGCGAGCTTCTTCTCGGTGTCGTCAATGACATCCTCGATGTCGCGAAGATGGAAAAGTCCGGGTACGAAGCCAATATTGCCGAAACCGATTTGACGCAGGCGATCCAGCCGGTCATCGACCTCCACCGAACCAGCGCGGCCACGAAAGGCCTGAAGCTGACCGAGGTTTTCGAAGGTGACCACTTCAACTTCGCCACCGACGGTCGCCTTCTCAAGCAGGCTGTGGGCAATCTCATCTCGAATGCCGTGAAGTTCACCGAGAATGGCGAGATCACTGTCCTCGTAAGGTCGCTGGAAGGCTACGGCTTCGAAATCGAAGTTGCCGACGAGGGCATCGGCATACCGGCGCAGGAACTCGATACGATCTTCGAGAGTTTCCGGCAGGTCGACGGATCGGCGACCCGGCAGTATGGCGGAACGGGCCTTGGTCTGACGATCGTGAAACACATTGCCGAGACCCTCTCGGGCAACGTTCAGGTCCGTAGCGAGCTTGGAAAGGGTTCCCTCTTCACCCTGTCGATACCCGCGGCGGAAGTGAGGAACGAACCAGCAGGGACAGGATCCGCACCGATACCGGAGCCAAGGCGCCAACCCGAGCGGCTCTGCGACTTGCGGGTCCTCGTCGTGGAGGACAATGAGGTCAATCAGCTCGTGATGACATCGATGCTGGCCAAGGAGGTCGCGCTCTTCCTGGTCGTCGGAAATGGTCAGGAAGCGGTCGAAGCGGTCAAAGAGAGGCAGTTCGACGTGGTGCTCATGGACCACCACATGCCGGTCATGAGCGGGCTCGAAGCAACCAGGGTCATCCGTACCACCGAGGGCCTCGAAAACCTTCCGATCATCGGCGTCACGGCCGATGTCAGCGCGGACGTGCAGCAGACCCTGCTGGAGGCCGGAATGCAGACGGTCGTCAACAAGCCCGTCAAGAAGGACGCCCTGATCGACGCGATGCTCGAGCATGTGGTGGGCGAGCTGGAGCCGGATCGTCGTCTCGGAAACGCGACCTCCCGCCGGTAGCGGCGCCGCACCGTCACCCGAACTGCATGCTCATCTTGTAGGGTGAATGCCCGCTGGCCACCTGAAGTCGGTGGGTCTACACCTGCCAGTCATGGGACGGGGAAGGCCGTGCCCGGCTGCGCGGTGGACGGCGCTGCTCCAGCCCGGAGGTGAGAACGCGATGAACGAGGGGTTCCGTGGCGGCAGCGACATTACCGCCCTCGCGGACTGGTCGGCAACACCGCTCGGCCTGCGAGAAATGTGGCCGCAGCAGCTCAAGACCCTCGTTCAGCTTCTTCTGGAATCCACCCAGCCCATGTTCCTCTGCTGGGGTCCCGGACGGACACTGATCTACAACGAAGGCTATGCGCGGATCCTCGACAAAAAGCATCCACAAGCCCTGGGGCGCGACCTGCTCGAGGTCTGGTCCGATATAAGGGGCGACCTCGAGCCGATCGTTGCCGAGGCCTATGCTGGCAACCCCGTCCAGATGCGCGACGTCGCGTTCTACAATATCGCGAGTGGCCGGGCCGAAGAGAGCTATTTCTCCTTTTCCTACACGCCGATCCGGGGCGAGACCGGCGAGGTCAAGGGGTTCTTCTGTCCCTGCGAAGAGACCACCGAGCAGGTTCTCGAACGCGGCCGCATGACCTTGCGCACGGAACTGAGCGAACGGCTGCGGGAAGCCATCGAGCCTGAAGCTCTCAAGGCGGAGGTTCTTGCCCTTCTGGGAAACTATCTGCAGGCCGACCATGTCGGCTTTGCAGTCCCGGACCCGGAAAACCGATGCTGCCTCGTCGAAACGGCGCGGGGTGCTGAAGGCGCAACCACGATGACCGCCGGGTCTCGGCTGCAATTCGGACCGTCCGTGTTCTCCGTGCTGGCAGAGGGCGGGGTGTGCGCGATCGCCGACACGGCCCACCATCCCATGACGATTGTGCAGATGTCAGGGGAACCGGGTGCCGGCGCCATGATGCTCATACCCCTTTTCAGGAAAGGCGAGCTTTCGCAGGTTCTCTTCGTTCTCAGCGACGTCCCGCGGGCCTGGCTGCACGCGGACACCGAACTGGTCCGTCAGAAGACTGAGCGGACATGGGATGTCCTCGAACGCCTCCGCGCGGACCGGGCCCTCAGGGACGAAAACGCGTTTCTGGATCTTGTCATCGAGATGGCGCCGGTCGGAATCCTGATTGCCAGGGACCCGCTTGGCCTCCCGCCGATCATGAACAGGGAGGGGCGCCGTCTGACGGGTAACGAGCAGTTCGGCGACGATGCTGAGGGCTACAGATATCTTGGCGCCATACACCCCGACGGGCGGCCCTACGGGGTCAGGGAATATCCAGCGAACCGTGTTCTGAGGACAGGGGAGACTGTCGAGAACGAACCCATGATCTACAGGCTCGACGACAGCCGACGCCGATGGCTCGTCAATGCCCGTCCCGTCCGCGACCTGGAGGGCAGGATCATCGCCGCCGTAACGATCTTCAACGACGTGGAAGACAGGCTGCGTGCGGAGGAGGAGGTCCACCTGATCAATCGCGAACTGAACCACCGGGTAAAGAACCTTTTCGCCATCATCCGGAGCCTGACGCTCCTGAGTGGGCGCGATGAAACGGATGTTGCCGATTTCACGAAGAAACTCCTTGGCAGGATCGATGCCCTGGCTGCTTCGCACGTCCTGAGTATCAATGCGCCGGGGGGGAACGACGCAGATCTGGCGGAGATCATCAGGACGGTCATATCCCCTTTCGCGGAGGGGTCGGAAGTCGATGGGCCAGCCGTCGCCATACCTGATGGGAGTATCACGCCCTTGAGCCTGATCCTGCATGAGCTGGCCACCAATGCCGCCAAGTACGGTGCGTGGAGCGTGGAGGGCGGGAGCCTGTCGGTGACCTGGCTTGTCGAAGGGAGCGCCGAGAAACGGGCGCTGGAGTTCAGGTGGCGCGAGTCCTTTCCCGGAAGACGCTCTCCGGCTCCTCAGGAGCGGACTGGATTCGGTAGTAAGCTGATCAATTCATCTGCGCAGCAACTGGGGGCGAAGATCAGCCCCGCGTTGAGCGATGACGGCTTTCTCTTCACGATGCATTGGCCGCTGCCAGCGAAGGATGACCGGAGCGACCGGCTTGCCAGCCCCGACCAGCTCTCCTGGCCGAACCATTCGGGTTTGGAAAAGCCGAAGCGCTGAGCCGCTCATGTGCGTTTTGCTTCAGCCCTTCTTCTGCTAGGATCTGGGCGGAAGAAGCCCCAAGGTTTCGATGACAGGAGGGTATGAGTGATGCAGGCTGCGACCGTGAGTTTCGACCGTTCGCGATCCGATGGCCCTCGCACCCGCGGGGCATGGCACTGGATGCAGGAAGCGGCTTCGGTCTACCGGCGCCATGCGCTCCTGTCGGCAGGGTACGGCCTTCTCTTTGTTGCGATAGGGTACGGGATCATGCTGGCGCTGGCCGGGGCGGGCCTCGTGACGGCCATGCCCGTGGCGCTCGGCGCATTTGCGCTGGCGGGGCCGATCATGGCCGCGGGCCTCTACGCAGTCGTGCGCGCCGACGAGGCAGGGCGCGAACCGTCGCTCGGCGAGGTCCTGCGGCCCAGGGCCGCTTCCCCGATCCAGATTGCCTATCTCGGCGTCATCGTCCTCGTTGCGATGCTCTTCTGGACACTGATGGCCATCGGGCTGTTCGTGATCTTCCTGTCGGGTGACGTTCAGGGGTGGGGGGAGTTCACCCGCACGGCGCTCTCCACGCCGCGCGGCATTGCCATGATCGTGCTTGGTACACTGGTCGGCGGCGTGATCGCGGCAGCCATTTTCGCAACCACAGCCTTCTCGATCCCGATGCTGATGGATCGCGAAACGGATTTCGCCACTGCCATCGCTGAAAGCATGAGGACGGTCCTTTCGAATCCCAGGGAAATGTTCCTCTGGGCATGGATCATCGTCCTGTGCATCGCGTTTGGCGCGGTGACCATGCTGATCGGTTTCGTATTCGTCTTCCCGCTTCTCGGGTTTGCGACCTGGAAGGCCTATCGCTCGTTCTTCCCCGACGGATCATGATCCTCGAGGTCATCGTCGAGCAGGATGCGGTTGGCAGCGCCGTCCGGGTCATCGAACTGGTTGCTCCTGAGGGCCCAGAAGAAGGCGGCCACGCCGAGGCCCCCGAGCCCAAGAGCAATCGGTATCAGGAGGAGTATCCCGTTCATGCCTTCCGCCCTCCCATCAGCCGCAGGGCGTTGAGCGTCACCACGAGGGACGAGCCCGACATGGCAAGGGCGGCGATCAGAGGCGAGACCAGGCCCAGCATGGCGGCCGGCGCCGCAACGGCGTTGTAGGCTGCGGCAAAGGCGAAGTTCTGGAGAATGTGGCGACGCGCGCGAACCGCCATGACCCAAGCATCCTCGACCGCGCTCACGGCATTCCCCTGATAAACGAAATCGGCGGCGGACTGGGCCGCATCTGCCGCGCTGCCGGGGGAGAGCGCGACATCGGCGAGGGCGAGAGCGGCCGCGTCGTTGATCCCGTCGCCGACCATGGCGACCTGAGTGCGTGCCGTCAGCCTCGAGAGGATATCGGCCTTGTCTTTCGGGCTGAGTTCCGATCCCCGGTCGTCGATCCCGAGCGTATCGGCAACCTCCTCGACGGTTTCGGCACGGTCACCTGACAGGAGGCTTACCGACAGTCCCCGCGCGCGGAGCGAGGCGATGGCGCTGCCGCTGTCCTCGCGCAGGCGATCGGCGAAGCGCAGGCGCAGGGGAGTGCCGCCATCGATCCTGAGCCAGGCTTCCGTCCCCGACGCCGCGTTGTCCGGTACCACCGCACCCAGGAAGGACGCTTTGCCAAGCTTCACCCTCTTCGAACCCACCACCCCACTGAGGCCCTGTCCGGGGATCTCCTCGACGTTCCCGGCGAGCTGGCCGGGACCTGCCACAGCGGTGATGGCACGGGCGATCGGATGGAAACCGGCCCGCGCAAGCGCCGCGGCGTCAGAAAACTCCTCCGTTCCGAGATCGTCAGGGTTGAGCCATTCGAACTTGCCTGTGGTCAGCGTACCGGTCTTGTCGAAGACGACATGCCGGACCTTCGCGAGCCGTTCGAGGGCATTGCCGCTCTTTACAAGGATCCCCCGGCGGAAAAGCTGGCCCGTGGCGACCACCTGGACTGCCGGGGTGGCAAGGCCGAGGGCACAGGGGCATGTGATGATCAGGACCGCGGTCGCCGCCATGATCGCTTCTCTGACCCCGCCTCCGCCAATCAGAAGCCAGCCCAGAAACGTCAGTGCGGCGAGGGTATGAACGACGGGGACATAGAGCCGGGCCGCCTTGTCCGCCAGAATGGTATAGCGGTCCTTTGCCTGCTGGCCCGCTTCGACCAGGCGCATGAGCTCGGCAACGAGGGAACCCGAGACATCCGCCGTCGCGCGGACCGTCATCCGTGAAGAGAGGTTCCTGGTCCCGGCGAAAAGGCGGTCACCCGGTGCTGCGAGTTGCGGAACGGTTTCGCCCGTCAGGAACGCCGTGTCGATATCGGAGCTGCCGTCCGTGACTTCGGCATTCACCGGGAGGCGGGCACCCGGCATCAGGACGAGGCGGTCCCCCGCCACGATGTCTCGCGCGGCGACGGGACTGACCGTTCCGTCGGCGGCCAGCTTCAGCGACGAAGTCGCCTGGAGGGCAAGAAGGTCGTTCGCGGCGCCCCGGGCCTGCCGGCGGAGCCGGTGGTCGAGCCACCGTCCGATCAGGAGGAAGAAGAGGAGCATCACCGCCGCATCGAAATAGGCGTGCTCACCTCCCGCGAGGCTTTCGTAGAGCGAGACCCCGAGCGCGAGGAAGACCGCGAGCGAGATCGGGACATCCATGTTCGCGCGCCGGTTCCTGAGCGCCGACCACGCCGATGCGAAGAATGGGCGTCCGGCAAACGCGACGGCCGGGATCGCAATCAACGCGGAGAAGAGATGCATCATCGCCCGGGTCGCTTCGCCCATCTCCGCGCCGCTGGTCGACCAGACGGACACAGACAGAAGCATGATGTTCGCCGAAGCGAACCCGGCAACCGCGAGACACCGCAGGAGGAAACGTCCGTAGCGTTTGTCCTCGTCGTCGCTCGACGCCGGGTCGTAGGGAACAGCCGTATAGCCCAGACCGGTCACCGCCTCGACGATGCGCGTGGGATGGAGGGGGCCGGTCCAGGTGACTGCAAGCTTGCCCGTGGAGAGGTTGAGACGACCGTTCGACACCCCCGGCAGACCACTTACCGCCCGCTCGATCTTGGCGATGCATCCAGCGCATTTGGCACCGGTGACAGCGAGTTCGAGCGAGCGCTCGTTCCCCTTCGAGGAGACGAAGGGCGTGGGGTCGATGGAGCTGTCCGTCTCCTGTCCCTGCCCGGGGGCGAGGCCCGAAGGGCATCCGAGGGTCTGCGGTGTGGCGCTCATTCGATCACGATCCTTGTCCGTGCGGTGATCACGTCCGTCTCGCCTGCGGCCGAGGAGGCGGCGAGGCTCAGGTCCCAGGCTCCTTCCTCGATACCCTCGAGCGTTGCCCGGTAGAGGCCGTCTCCGGCGGGAGCGAAGGAGAGGACCTGCCGGCCCCGCTCGGTTGTCGGCCTGACGATCTCGCCAGTCACCTCGGCGAGCCGTGCGGGGGAGCCGTCGGGCGCGAGCAGACGCACTTCGACCTGCGCCTCTTCCCCCGGCTCGGGCAGGGTGACGAGCTGCATCCGCCAGCCCGCTTCGGTCTGCCGGCGCTTTTCCTCGAGGGTCTCATTGTAGTTGAGGCCCTGATAGTAGGACTTCTCGACCTCCTCGCCGGGAAAGCTCGATACGGCGAGGCGGACGAAGACGATGTCGGTGACGATCACGACGGCGAAGAAGGCGATGAAGCCGAAGAGGACATGGCGCCCCGTCAGGCGAAAGCCGTCATTGCTGTTGCTCATACCCAGGCTCCTCCTATCGACCCCCGCCGTCACGGACGAAGGCGATTTCACGGGTGACTGTCTCACCCGAGGTCTCATCGACGAGGGTGAACAGGATATCTTCCTGCGGACGTTTCTCACCAGGCAGGGTGAGGAAGATACGAAGCTGCATCTGCCGGTCGCCGGGGATATCGAAACGGATGGTGCCGCCGTCAACTTCGCGGCCGACCGCGCCGACCGAGAGGGAAGGGGGCCCTTCGACCCGCAGGGCGTAGCTGTGGGTCTCGCTGCCCTTGTTCAGGACCCGGGCGGTGACCGCGTTCCTGACGCTGCCGTCGGACAGGGTCGTGGCGATGACCGCGCGGTCGCGCTCGAGGTTGAACTCGATCGTCTCCCGGCCAAGCAGGCCCACCGCCATGAGGGCCGTGACAGCGGAAAGGACGGCTGCATAAAGGATGGTGCGTGGGCGGAAGAAACGGGGCATCCTCTTGCGGTTCGAGGGCTCCTTCACGTGGTCATAGTCCTGACCGTACGCGATCAGCCCTTTCGGGAACCCCATCTTGGCCATCACGGAATCACACGCATCGACACAAAGGCCGCAATTGATGCATTCCATCTGGTCTCCGTCGCGGATATCGATCCCCATCGGGCAGGCGACGACGCAGCCGCTGCAGTCGATGCAGTCGCCAAGATCGGACCAGTCCTTCCCCTTCTTGTGCTTGCCCCGGGGCTCACCACGCAAATGATAGTAGCCGACCTGGAACGTCTGGCTGTCGGTCATCGCCCCCTGAATGCGGGGCCAGGGGCACATGTAGGTGCAGACCTGCTCGCGCATCAGTCCCGCGAGGGAATAGGTGGTGAATGTCAGGATGCCGACGAAGATATAGGATGTCGCCGGCGCCTCGCCGGTGAAAAGGCCCTTCATCACGGTAGGCGCATCGTGGAAATAGAGCACCCACGCGCCGCCGGTCGCCATCGCGATCAGGAGCCACAGGCTGTGCTTGCTCGCCTTTTTCGCAACCTTGCCGGCGGTCCAGGGCGCTTTTGCGAGGCGCAGGCGCTTGTTCCTGTCCCCTTCGATCATCCGCTCGACCGCGATGAAGAGATCCGTCCAGACCGTCTGGGGGCAGGTGAAACCGCACCAGAGGCGGCCCCAGAGCGCGGTGACCAGAAAGAGCGCCAGCGCCGCGATCACGAGAAGGCCGGTGACGAGGTAGAATTCATCGGGCCAGATCTCGAGCCCGAAGAAATAGAGCCGGCCGCCCGCGAAATCGACGAGCACCGCCTGGGTGGGCTCCTGCGGCGCCCTGGGCCAGCGGATCCATGGCACGCCATAATAGATGCCGAGGGTCAGGAACAGGATCGCCCATTTGGTGACCCTGTACTTGCCCTTCACGAGCTGCGGGTGGATGGCCTCCCGCTTGGCGTAGAGTTGCGGTTCCGTGGTGGACATCGGTTGTGCGTCAAAGGGCATGACTACCGCTTCTCGGCTTCCTCCCTCAAAGTTTCGAGGCTCCCGACGATGGTTTCACCGCCGGCATCGCTCGTTTCCGTCGGTTCCGGCTCACCACCGCCCAGCGAATGGACGTAGATGGCAAGCGCGGTGATGGTGGCCTGGTCGAGGCGCTCGTTCCAGAAGGGCATCATGCCGTGGCGCGGCGCGTAGATCTGCATGCGGATCGCGCGGCGGCTGTCGCCATAGAGCCATTCGGCGTCGGCGAGGTTTGGCGCCCCGAAAGCTCGGTTCCCGCGGCCATCGTTGCCGTGGCACGATGCGCATTGGGTGGCGAAGAGCTCCTCGCCGCGGGCCGCCGCTTCGGGATCGGAGGTGTCCTCGCTCAACGACATCACATAGGTGGTCACGTCATCGAGTTCCTGGGAGTTCAGGAGCCCCTGTTCGCCGAAGGCCGGCATCATGGAGTACCGGGTGTTGTCCTTCGCCGCGCGAATGCCGTGTTGCAGGGTCTGCTTGATATCTGTCAGCGTACCGCCCCAGAGCCAGACATCGTCGGCAAGGTTGGGATAGCCTACGGCGCCGCGTCCGCCCACGCCGTGGCACGTGGCGCAGTTGTCGCCGAATGCCGAACGCCCGGCGGCCATGGCGAATTGCAGGAGCTCGGGATCGCGTTCGATCTCGTACATCGAGCGGGTCGACAGGAGCTGCATGCCCATCTCCTGGCGCTCTGCGGCGGCGACGGCCATTTCGGCCTCCACCTTCGCCCGCTCGGAGTGGTTCCTGAGGCCTGGAAGTCCGGGGAAGCTCGGCATGAAGACGAAATAGATCACCGACCAGACGATGGTCGCGTAGAAGACAATCAGCCACCAGCGCGGCAGCGGGTTGTTGAGCTCCTTGATACCGTCCCACTCGTGGCCGGTGGTCTCGACACCTGTGGGCTGGTCGACGTCGCGGGTCTCTTTGTCCGTGTCAGTCATCTTTTTTCTTTTCTTCGTCGTCGAGGGCCATGCGTGAGGCCTTGTCAAAGGTTTTCCGGTTCTTCGGGGTGAGCGCGTACCAGAGCACGAGGCCGAAGGCGGCCACGAAGAGGAGGAGGCCTACGGTCTGCGCGATATCGGAAAGAAGAACGTGCACGGTTTTATCCTTCCTCTCCGTCGCCGGTGTCCAGCGAGACGACCGCGTCGTCGTTCCGCAGCTTGTCCTCGATGGGGACGGTGGAGAAATCCACCATGGTGCCGAGGACCTGGAGATAGGCGATCAGGGCGTCCATTTCGGTGATCTCGCGGTTGTCGGAGAATGTCGGAATGGCAACGTCGGGCCAACGCTCTTCGAAGCCGCCGAAGTCATCGACGAAGGGCGAGCCCGCCTGCATGCGCAGGTCATGAACCGCTTCGGCGATCTGCTCGTCGGTATAGGGAACGCCGACCCTCCTGTTGGCGACCAGCTTGGCCCCGATGTCGGCGTCGCGCAGGGGCCGCTGTTCGAGGAAACGATAGGGGGGCATGACCGAGCCCGGCACGAGGCTGCGCGGGTCGATCAGGTGCTGGCGGTGCCACTCGTCGGAGTACTTCCCGCCCACCCTGGCAAGGTCCGGGCCGGTCCGTTTCGAACCCCACTGGAACGGGTGGTCGAACATGCTTTCGGCGGCGAGCGAATAGTGCCCGTAACGTTCGACTTCGTCACGCAGCGGGCGGACCATCTGGCTGTGGCAGCTGTAGCAGCCCTCGCGGATGTAGATGTCCCGGCCCGCAAGCTCCAGCGGGGTGTAGGGGCGGACGCCTTCCACCTCTTCGATCGTGTTCTCGACGTAGAAGAGGGGAGCGATCTCGATGAGGCCGCCGATCGACACCACGACGAGGATCGCGGCGACGAGGGGACCTGAGTGCTTCTCGAGGAAGGTGTGGCGGTTCATGATCGACATGACGGCTTACTCCGCGGGGGCTGCGTGGGCGGGGACGGCTTCGCTCTGTTCGAGCTCCTTGAGCCGTACCCGTCCCTTTGCGGTCTGGTAGAGGTTGTAGCACATGATCAGTGCACCGGTGAGATAGAGGAGGCCACCGAAAGCACGGATCACGTAGGGAATGTGTTTGGCCTCGACGGTTTCCACGAAGGAGTACTGCAGGAAGCCCATCTCGTCATAGGCGCGCCATTGCAGGCCTTCGGTGATCCCTGCGACCCACATCGCGCAGATGTAGAGGATGATGCCGAGGGTCGCGATCCAGAAATGCCATTCGACGAGGGCGAGAGAGTAGAGGCGTTCCCGTTTCCAGACCCACTGGGTCAGGCAGTAGAGCGCACCGAAACTGATGAAGCCGACCCAGCCCAGGGAGCCCGAATGCACGTGCCCGATACCCCATTCGGTGTAGTGGGACAGCGAGTTCACGGCGCGGACGGAGAGAAGCGGCCCCTCGAAGGTCGACATGCCGTAGAATGCAAGGCTGACGATCATCATGCGGACGACCGGGTCGGTCCTGAGTTTGTCCCAGGCGCCCGACAGGGTCATCACGCCGTTGATCATGCCTCCCCAGGAGGGCATCCAGAGCATGATCGAGAAGGTCATGCCGAGGGTCTGGGCCCATTCGGGAAGAGCGGTGTAGTGAAGGTGGTGCGGTCCGGCCCAGATATAGATGAAGATGAGCGACCAGAAGTGCACGATCGACAGCCGGTAGGAGTAGACCGGACGGTTCACCCGTTTCGGGATGAAGTAGTACATGATCGCGAGGAAGCCCGCCGTCAGGAAGAAGCCGACCGCGTT
>CAZAFU010000014.1:15367-35073 GCA_964484475.1 uncultured Caulobacterales bacterium
GGTAGAACCAGTTCGCGACATAGATATGCGGCTCCTTCCGCTTCCAGAGCGTGCCGAGGAAGACGAGCAGGTAGGACACCCAGACGATGGTCAGCCAGATGTCCGCATACCATTCGGGTTCGGCGTACTCCTTGGACTGGGTGACACCCATCAGGTAGCCGGTGGCCGCGATCACGATGAAGAGGTTGTATCCCCAGAAGACGAACCAGGGCAGCATTCCGCCGAAAAGACGGGCATGGGTCGTGCGCTGCACCACGTAGAAGGATGTCGCGAGGAGCACGTTGCCGCCGAACGCGAAGATCACCGCGGAGGTGTGCAGGGGGCGCAGGCGGCTGAAGTTCAGCTGGGGAATGTTCGCCCATGACAGGGTCTCGGGGAAGGCGAGCTGCGAAGCGATGAACGTCCCCGCCAGAAAGCCCGCTATGCCCCAGAAGGCCGACGCCACGACCCCCGCCTTCACGATATTCAGGTTGTAGGTGTTCGGGTCGGGCCGCGAGCCGGACTGCAAGTGCAGAAGCAGCGAGAACAGGCCCGCGCAGAACGCAGCCAGGAACATGAAGGCGTGGATCTCCATCGCCGGCTCCGGTGTGAGCATGGCGATGAGAAAGAAGAAGAGGGCGCCGATACCCAGGAAGAAGGCGAGGAAGGGAATTTCTGTCCCTGCTTCCCGGTAGGGGGCGGCTGAAGATGGGGTGCTCACGATTCCTCACAGCGTCTCGAATGACATCGGAACCCACTAACGGAACGGTGGGAACGGTTTGTTGATCGAACGCAACGACGCGGCGGCCGCGATCTGGAAAGTCCGGAGCTGCTGATCCGGGAGGCAGGTCTTGAAGGCGGGCTCACGCGATATCCTGCGCGTCTTCGTGCTCCTGGCCTTCGGCGGATCGGTGGCTCTCGCTCACGCGCCCGTCCCGGGGGCCTGGGTTGCGATCTGCGGCAGCGACGGCGTGGTCCGGCGGATGCCCTTTCCCGCCCCGACTGCCCCGAAGGACGATCGAAACAACGGCTTCTCCGGCTGCCATGTCGCTCTCCCATGCGAGCGCGGCCGCCAGTCTCCTGCCTCTCCCCAGACAGCCTGAACAGGTCCTTCGACTAAGGTCGTCTACAAGCCGAACCCGTTGCGGCGTTATCCTCGGGGCTGGACCATTCCGTCCTGCCATCGGGAGAAACGCCATGAGCGCGACAACAGTCAAAGCCGAGCCCGTAAAAAAATCGGCCTCTGCCCCCAAGCGATCCTACTGGAGCGAGAACCTCCGTCTCCTCGGCGGGCTCCTGTCGATCTGGTTCACCGTGAGTTTCGGTTTCGGGATCATCCTCCGGGACACCCTCGACCAGTTTACGATCCTCGGCGTACCCGCCGGGTTCTGGTTCGCCCAGCAGGGCGCCATCTACGTCTTCATCGGTCTGATCTTCTACTACGCCGTCGCGATCCAGAAAATCGAGCGACGCCATGGGGTCGACGATGACGAGAAAGGAGCCTCGTCATGAGCGCGCAAGTCCTGACCTATATCTTCGTGGGCCTGAGCTTCGCGCTCTACATCGGCATCGCGATCTGGAGCCGTGCCGGTTCGACAAAGGAGTTCTATGTCGCCGGCGGCGGGGTCCATCCCGTGGCGAACGGCATGGCCACCGCTGCGGACTGGATGTCCGCAGCCTCGTTCATCTCGATGGCGGGGATCATCGCCTTCGCCGGCTATGACGGCTCGGTGTATCTCATGGGCTGGACGGGCGGTTATGTGCTCCTGGCCCTCCTCCTTGCGCCCTACCTGAGGAAGTTCGGCAAGTTCACCGTGCCCGACTTCATCGGTGACCGCTATTACTCGAGGGCGGCGAGGCTCGTCGCGGTGGTCTGCCTGATCGTCATCAGCTTCACCTATGTCGCCGGTCAGATGCGGGGCGTCGGTGTGGTCTTCTCGCGCTTTCTCGATGTGCAGATCGAGATGGGCGTGCTGATCGGCATGACGGTCGTCTTCTTCTATGCCGTCCTCGGCGGGATGAAGGGCATAACCTATACCCAGGTCGCGCAATACTGCGTGCTGATCTTCGCCTTCATGGTCCCGGCAATCTTCCTGTCGGTCATGGTGACGGGCAACCCGATCCCCATGCTCGCCATCGGTTCGGAGGTCGGTGACACGGGCATGACCGTGCTGCAGAGGCTCGACCAGTCCCTTCTGGACCTGGGCTTCGGAGCGTATACTGAAGGTACCAAGTCCACGATCGACGTCTTCGCCATCACCATGGCTCTGATGGTCGGTACGGCTGGCCTGCCCCATGTCATCGTCCGCTTCTTCACGGTGCCGAAGGTGTCGGATGCGCGGAAGTCCGCTGGCTATGCCCTGGTCTTCATCGCACTTCTCTACGTCACTGTTCCCGCCGTTTCCTCGATCGGCCGCCTCAACTTCATCAACACGGTGAACGAGACTGCCTACGCGACCGAAACCCCCGAATTCTTCAAGACCTACGAAGATATCGGCCTTTACGGGTATGCGGACAAGAACGGTGACGGCGTGATCCAGTACGGTCCGGGTGATGCCTTTGCCGGGGGCAAGCCCGAGTTCACGGGCGAGCGCGGCGAGTTCGGGAACCGGCTGACCTCCAATGCCGACATGTCCGTTGCCAACGAGGTCTACGCAGACCGCGACACCCTGGTCCTCGTGAACCCGGAGATGGCGAACCTGCCTGCATGGGTCATCGCCCTCATGGCAGCCGGCGGCATCGCCGCGGCCCTCTCCACGGCGGCGGGCCTGCTTCTGGTGATCTCCTCGGCGGTCAGCCACGACCTCCTGAAGAAAACCCTGATGCCCGACATCTCCGACAAGCAGGAACTCTGGGCCGCGCGGGGCGCTGCCGTGGTCGCCATCTGCATTGCAGGCTATTTCGGCATCAACCCCCCGGGCTTCGTGGCCCAGGTCGTCGCCCTGGCCTTCGGTCTTGCGGCATGCTCGCTCTTCCCGGCGATCATGATGGGGATCTTTACGAAACGGATGAACCGAGAAGGCGCAATCGCTGGAATGGTGGCGGGTCTCGCCTTCACGGTCCTCTATATCGGCGCCTTCAAGTTCAGCTGGTTCGGGAACATCCCGAACACGGCCGAGAACTGGCTCTTCGGGATTTCTCCCGAAGGGATCGGGGCGGTCGGCATGGTGGTCAACTTCGCGGTCGCCTTCACCGTGGCCGCTTTCACCGCCAAGACACCGCAGTCGGTCCGGGACATGGTCGAACAGATCCGCGTACCTTCCGGTGCAGGGGAAGCCCACGCCCACTGACGGCCCGGACGATGTGACGAAAAAGGGAGGGCGGCGCTGCGGCGTTGCCCTCCTTTCCCGTTCAGGGGGTGATGGACAGCCCTGTGGGAACGTGAAAGTCTTCAGCCTCGGGAAGAGGTCCAGGGAGGAAAGCCTATGCCGGCGTATGTCGTCGGTGCCGCGCTGGCGGCCTATGCCGCCGCCCTCTTCGGCGTCGGCTGGTGGGCCCAGCGGGCCGGGCGCGCAAGGTTCGACGGCGCCGGTCTGGTCACCGCGCTCTCCATCGGCGTCTACTGCACCTCCTGGACATTTTACGGAGCGGTGGGCTCGGCGGCACGGTCGGGCTGGGACTATCTTCCGATCTATCTCGGGCCGATCCTGGCTTTCACCTTCGGGCTCGGCCTGATCCGGCGGACCGTGGCCCTTGGCAAGGGGCATGGCGCGACCTCGCTGCCCGATCTTCTCTCGCGCCGGTTCGGGCGCTCGCCGCGCCTTGCGAGCCTTGCTTCGCTGACCCTCGTTCTCGTCAGCATACCCTATATCGCGCTTCAGCTCATCGCCGTCTCGACCACGTTCGCCGAGGTGACCGGCCTGTCCGAAGTCCCAACGGCGCCCGTGGTGATCGGAGTGACTGGCGTCCTGGCGGCCTTCGGTCTCCTGTTCGGGACCCGGAACCGTGATGCGACGGAGAAGAACCCAGGCCTGGTCGGCGCGATGGCCTTCGACAGCGTCTTCAAGCTGGCGGCCTTTTCCGTGGTGGCGTTCCTCGCCCTCGGCTACGTCTTAGGCTCACCCGAAGAGATCGCGATCCTTCCGGACAGCGAAGGTTTTGCCAGTGACAGGTTCCTGGTCCTGACCCTCCTGTCCGGCTTCATGATGCTTTGCCTGCCCCGGCAGTTCCACATGACCGTCGTCGAGGCGAGGGACCAGCAGGGTGTTGGAAGGGCCGCGCCCTGGGCAGTTGGATATTTCGCTCTCTTCGCGGTGCTCGTCCTGCCTCTCGCCGCTGCCGGAGCCAAGGTCGCACCCGGGTCGCAGCCCGATCTCTTCGTCCTCACGATACCGGAGGTTCTCGGCTATCGGGCGCTCGAGCTCCTGGCCTTCACCGGGGGCTTCGCTGCTGCGGCCGGGATGATCGTTGTGGCTGGGGTCGCCCTGAGCGCCATGCTCGCCACCGATATCGTCCTGCCGATCTGGTCGCGGCGGCGCGGCGAAAAGGTCTTCGGGCGTGCACTGACCGTCAGGCGGATGAGCCTTGCAGGCTTGCTCACGGCAGCGGCTCTCTTCGCGCTCGTGGTGCCTGGCGGCGCTTTCCTGGCCGAACTCGGCGTGGTCGCGTTTGCAGGGGCGGGGCAGCTCGCGCCACTTCTCCTGGCCGCTCTCTTCCTGCCGCAGGTTCCCGAACGAGCCGCATTCTGGGGACTCCTGTGCGGCGCGGTGGCCTGGCTGGTGCTCGTGCTGGCTCCTGCATTCTTTCCGAACAACTTTCTGGACGCGAGCGCCCTCGCGGACGCCCTCCTGCCGTTCCTGTCGGACACCTTCACCCGCGGGGCCGTGCTCAGTCTCATCGTGAACGGTTGCGCCATGGGCGCGGTGACGTGGCTCTCGACAGACAACCTGCAGGCCAAGGAAGCGGCCGCGCGGTTCCAGGCGCTCGGAGAAACCCACCGGCGCAACGGAGAGGTCAGCGTGCCGGACCTCCGCTCCCTCCTCGTGCCGATCATCGGGGAAGACGAGTGTGCCGAGCTGATTGCCCTTCACGGGACCAGAGGGGGGAAGGCAGGGCCGGAGCTGCTGGCGGCGGCGGAGACGAAACTGAGCCGCGTCCTGGGCAACGCCTCGGCCAATATCATCCTTACGCGGCTACTATCGTCGGGCCAGGTCGATGCCGGCGATGTCATGATCCTGATGGGAGATGCATCACGGGAACTGCGGTTCGGGCAGGAGCTTCTCTCGGCCACTCTCGAAAACCTGGCCGAGGCCGTTTCGGTGATCGATAGGGAAGGGCGGCTCGTAGCCTGGAACCGGGCGTATACTGAGCTGTTTGGCTATCCGGAAGAGCTCGTGAAGGTGGGCGGCGCCGTATCCGATCTCATCAGGCACAATCTTCCCCATCTTGACGATCGGGCGGTCGAAAAGCGCGTCGCGCATCTCAGGCAGGGCCTCCCCCACACCTCGGAGACCATCCTCCGGGACGGGCGGATTCTCCGTATTCAGGGCCGGCCGGTCCCCGGCGGTGGTTACGTGACATCCTTTTCGGACGTGACCGAGTACCGCGAGGCGCAGGCGGCGCTTGTCGAGAGTGAGCGCGCAACACGGTTTTATACGGACAATGTCCCTTTCCCCATCGCGTTCAGTGACAGGGCGGAGACGATCCGTTTTCACAACAAGGCTTATGCGGCGATGACGGGCCGGGCTGGCGAGGACCTGACGGGGCGGAACCTGCGCGATCTCCTCGGCGATGGTTACGGGCTCAGGGGCCCCTCCATCGAAGCGGTGCTCGGCGGCCAGGAACGGCGTTTCGTCCTCTCTCCCGAAGAGATCGGCGGCGCCACCACATGGCAGGTCACCTACGTTCCCCAGGTGACCGACAGCGGCAGCGTGGTCGGATTTTTCGGTTTCTACCAGGATATCTCCAAGCGCCGTGCGGCCCAGGCTGCACTCGAAGAGGCCAACAGGACCCTCGAAGCGCGGGTGGAGGAACGGACAGCCGAGCTGCGCGCTGCCAACGCGGCGGCGGACAGCGCGCGGCAGGAGGCGGAAACCGCCAACCGTTCGAAGACGAGGTTTCTCGCGGCGGCGAGCCACGACGTCCTGCAACCCCTGAACGCGGCACGGCTGTTCGCATCCAGCCTGGAAGACAGCCTCGGCGGCCAGGCAGAGCCGGCGGACATGGCGCGGAAGATCGGAACGGCGATCGTCTCGGCCGATACGCTGCTCCGCTCGCTTCTCAACCTGTCGAAGATCGAGGCGGGCGGTGTTGATCCGCGCCCGGAAACGCTCGCCCTCGGCCCCTACCTGAAAGGCATCGCGGAGGAGTTCGGCCCGCTCGCGGCGGAGAAGGGGCTGGCGCTCCGGCTGGTCGATACCAGCCTCAGTGTCCGAACCGATCCGGGCCTGCTTCGGTCCGCGATCCAGAACCTCGTCAGCAATGCCCTGCGGTATACCGACGAGGGCGGCGTCCTTCTCGGCGTGCGCAGGCGCGGGGATCGGGTCCACCTCGAAGTCATCGATACCGGCAGGGGAATCGAAGAGGAATCCATTCCGACGATCTTCGATGAGTTTTCCCGCCTGCAGCGGGATCTCGATATCGATGGCGCCGGTCTTGGTCTGGCGACGGTCAGGCGGGTCGCCGATCTCCTCGGCCATGAGGTCGTCGTTTCGTCCCGGCCGGAGCGGGGCACGGTCTTCAGGATCAGCCTCCCGCGGGTCACCGCAAGAAGCGCGCCGTCGCCAAGGCCAGCGCCCGGTACCGCCGATTTCGAGGGGAGGCATGTCCTTTGCGTCGACAACGACAGGGCGGTCCTCGATGCCCTGAAGACCCGCTTCAAACGCTGGGGCGCGACGGTATCGGCGCATCGTTCGGTGAGCGAGGTCAAGGCTTCCTTCGAGAACGGATCGGCCCTGCCGGATCTTCTGGTGCTCGACTACCAGCTCGATGCCGGGGAGACCGGGCTCGATGTCCTGAAATTCCTGCGTGAGGAGAAGGGCGCCTCATGCCCAGTGATCGTGGTGACGGCCAGCCGCTCGCCGGAGACCGACAGTAAGCTTCTCGACGCCGGGGTCGAAGCCCTGGCAAAGCCGGTCGAGCCCGCAGCTCTCCGGGCGCTGAGTATCAGTCTTCTAGGCGGTCGGAAGGGGTGATGTCGAGACTGCGGGCGAGCATGGCGGCCTGGGTCCGGGTCTGGACCTTCAGTTTCTGCATCACGGCCGTCATGTGGGCCTTCACGGTGGCTTCGGAGATCTGCATCTCGTAGGCGATCTGCTTGTTGAGGAGCCCGTCGCGGACCATCAGCAGGACCCGGAGCTGAGCCGGGGTGAGGGTCTGCATGGCTTCATCGGCTTCGCCCGGCTCCGGCTCCTCCGGCAGCCAGACACCGCCGTCGAGAACGGTTTCCACGGCTTCGCGGATCACCGGGAGGTCTGAGGATTTCGGAACGAATCCCGCTGCACCGAAATGCGCGACCCTGCTTCCGAGGTTAGGGCCGGTATCACCTGACACCACGATGACGGGAACGGATGGATACTGGTTGCGGACTTGCAGGAGACCGGCAAGCCCGTCGCTGTCCGGCATATGGAGATCGAGGGTCAGGAGCCCGACCGCCCCCTCCGCCAGGACCGCGAGGGCCCCGCCGAGGGTTTCCCTTTCGATGATGTCGCGGCCCGCCGCCGCCGCCTTCACCGCCGAGACGAGGGCGGCCCGAAAGAGCGGATGGTCATCGGCAACGAGGACGGGCAGCGGCATGAATCAGGTTCCTTGGGCGTAGTCTTTCGCACCTTGGACCAGGCTGTCCACCACTGAAGGGTCGGCGAGGGTCGATGTGTCGCCGAGTTGGTCCGGGTGCCCCTCCGCGATCTTGCGCAGGATACGCCGCATGATCTTGCCCGAGCGGGTCTTGGGCAGGCCCGGGCTGAGCTGGATCCTGTCCGGCGTGGCGACCGGCCCGATCTCCTGTCTGACCCAGCCGCGAAGGAGCTTGGCCAGCTCGGCGGATGCATCCACCCCGGCCTTCAGGATGACGTAGCAGTGCACGCCCTGTCCCTTGATGTCGTGGGGATAGCCGACGACCGCGGCTTCCGCGACGGAAGGGTGGGCGACGAGGGCGCTCTCGATCTCCGCCGTGCCCATGCGATGGCCAGAGACATTCAGCACGTCATCGACGCGGCCCGTGATCCAGTAGTCGCCATCCTCGTCGCGCCGCGCGCCGTCGCCGGTGAAATAGAGCCCCGGATAGGTCGAGAAATAGGTGTCGATGAAGCGTTCGTGGTCCCCCCAGACGGTCCGGGCCTGGCCCGGCCAGCTGGCGGTGAGGACGAGATTTCCCTCGGTTGCGCCTTCGAGGAACCGGCCTTCCTGATCGACGAGTGCCGGACGCACGCCGGGCAGGGGCTTGGTCGCCGCCCCGGGCTTGGTCATCGGATCGGTGGGGAGCGGGCTGATCAGGCAGGCCCCGGTCTCGGTCTGCCACCAGGTATCGACGATAGGGCAGCGTCCTTCCCCCACGACTTCGCTGTACCAGCGCCAGGCTTCGGGGTTGATCGGTTCACCCACCGATCCGAGCAGCCTGAGCGAGCTGCGGTCATGGCGATGGACGAAGCTGTCCCCCTCGCGCATCAGCGCACGGATCGCGGTGGGAGCGGTGTAGAGGATCGAGACGCCATGCTTTTCCACCACCTGCCACATCCGGCCTGCGTCAGGATAGGAGGGGACGCCTTCGAACAGCACCTGGGTCGCCCCATTCGCCATCGGTCCGTAGGCGATGTAGCTGTGCCCGGTGATCCAGCCGACGTCGGCCGTGCACCAGAAGACGTCGTCATCCTCGAGGTCGAAGACTGTCTCGTGGGTGTAGCTTGCATAGGTGAGGTAGCCGCCGGTCGTGTGGACGACACCCTTCGGCTTGCCTGTCGAGCCTGACGTGTAAAGAATGAAGAGCGGGTCCTCGGCGTTCATCGACTCGGGCGGGCAGGTGGGGGCGACCTCGTCGCGTTCGTCGGACCACGAAAAGTCACGGCCGGGGCGGAGCGGAACGCTGGCCCCCGTCACTTCGACCGACAGGACAAAACCGATTTTCGCTTCACACCTTTCGAGCGCTTCGTCCACATTCGTCTTGAGGGGAACGGTCTTTCCGCCCCGGCGGCCTTCATCGGCCGTGATGATCGCGCTTGCCCCGCAGTCGTCGATACGGCTGGCGAGGGCATCGGGCGAGAAACCGCCGAAGACCACGGAGTGTATGGCGCCGACCCTCGCGCAGGCGAGCATGGCGTAGACCGCCTCGGGCACCATCGGCATGTAGATGACGACCCGGTCGCCCCGTGCGACGCCTCGCGCCTTCAGGACGTTCGCCATGCGGCAGACATTCTCATAGGCTTCGGCGTAGGTGATGTGGCGGCTCACCGAGGGATCGTCTCCCTCCCAGATCAGCGCGGTCTTGCTGCCGCGCTTCTCGAGATGACGGTCGAGGCACTGCACGCTCGCGTTCAGCACACCGTCCTCGAACCAGCGGATCCGGAAATCCTGCTTGTCGAAAGAAACGTCCGAAGCCTTCGACGGGAAGGCTTCCCAGTCGAGCCGCCGCGCCGCCGAGAGCCAGAACTGGTCGAGATCGCCCGGCTGCGGGCGTTGGAAGGCGGTTGCGAGCGGGGTCTGGTTGTCACCGTCATAAGCCATGGTTCGGTCCTCCGAGCTGGTGGTGTCGGTAAGGAAGGATGCGGCCTTCCGCCCATGACCCGCAATGCGACCTTCGTCGGTAAGACCAATGGCGAATACCCGTCCACCTGAGAGGACCCGATAGTGAGCCCATAAAAAGACGTCGGAGGACAATCATGACCCGGGCAGGTACAGCATCGATCAAGGCCGCTTTCCTGGGCGCGGTTTCGGCCGCGGCCATGGGCCAGGCAGCCGCGCAGGACAGAGACCTCGAGGAGAGGGTCGATGCCCTCGAAGCGAAACTCGACCGGATCCTCGAACGCCTCGACAGTCCTCAGCACACCCTCACCGTCGAAGAGACCGCGGAGGTGCGCGAAGCGGTCAAGCTCGTGCGGACATCGCTGCCGCAGGAGACGGGCTTCGGCGAGGTGGCCCCCGAAGTCCTCCTGGCCGAGAGGCAGGAAGGCTTCCGCTCGGGTTCGACGGACGTTCTCTTTGGCGGCTACGTCAAGGTCGATGCCTCGGTGACGGAGTTCACCGGAGGCGAGGTTCCGAGCAATGCCCTTGCGAGGGACTTCTACATCCCCTCCCTCGTACCGGTCGGCGGTGAAGGTTCGGATCCCGTCTTCGATTTCAACCCTAGAGAGACCCGCTTCTTCTTCGGAATGAAGTCGAACGTGAACGGCCGCGAGATCGGCGGCAAGATCGAGTTCGATTTCCTCGTCACCAACCAGCCTTTCGAGAACGAACGGGTCTCGAATTCCTATCTTCCGCGCATGCGGCATGCCTTCCTCACAATCGACAACTGGCTGATCGGCCAGACGTGGTCGACCTTCCAGGATGTCGTTGCGCTGCCCGACAATCTCGACTTCATCGGTCCTGCCGAAGGCACGGTCTTCAACCGCCAGCCCATGATCCGCTACACGCGCGGCGGCCTTCAGGTGGCGCTCGAACAGCCCGAAACGCTGGTCACCACGGCGACCGGCGGACGCGCGACACTCGAAGGGCAGGACAAGCTGCCCGACCTGGTCCTGAGGTACAACGCCAAGGGAGATTACGGCCACCTGACACTCGCCAGCATCGTCCGCCAGCTGAGGGCGACCGATGAGCTGACGGGTGCGGACGAAGACACCGCCCTTGGCTGGGGGATCAGCGGTTCGGGCCTGCTCAAACTCACGGACAGTGACGAGCTGCGGTTCATGGCCACATACGGTGATGGGGTCGGCCGCTATGTCGGGGTCAACACCGTCAACGATGCCGCGGTCGATCCTGAAGGAAATCTGCAGACGATCAGCACCCTGTCGGGCTTCGTCTCGCTGCAACACCTATGGTCGCCGTCCTGGCGTTCCAACCTCACCTTCGGCTATTTCAACGCCGACAACCCGGTCATGCTGACAAGCGGGGACGTGACCGACACCGTCTCTTCAGTGCATGCCAACCTGATCCATTCCCTGACTTCCAATATCGATCTCGGCATGGAACTGATCCGTGCCGACCGGGAGCTCGAAAACGGGCTCGACGGCGCGATGAACAAGGTGCAGTTCTCTGCGAAATACGGCTTCTAGCAGGGATCGGCAGTCCATTCCGGCGGATTGGCGGCGAGCCCTCACGGGAACGTATGGCCTGCCAAAGGGTTTTTCCTGAATACCGAATGGAGACCCCCCGATGAGTGATACGAACGTTCCCAGCGCGGAAGATATCCCTGCCCAGTCCCAGGACAGGATGCCGGCCTTCGAGCACGAGATGAACCCGGCTCCGGACTATACGCCGCGCCACCCGGGCTCGGGCAGGCTCAAGGGCAAGGTCGCGCTGATCACGGGCGGTGACAGCGGCATCGGTCGTGCCGTCGCGGTCCTGTTTGCGCGCGAAGGAGCGAAGGTCGCGATCGCCTTTCTCGACGAAGGCGAGGACGCAAGGGAAACCCAGCGCCTGGTGGAGGCGGAGAACAGCCAGTGCCTCCTGATCGAAGGCGACATCGGCATTCGGCAGAACGCCTTCGCAGCGGTCGAAAAGACCGTGGAGCGGTTCGGAAGCCTCGATATCCTCGTCAACAACGCAGCCCAGCAATGGCTCGACCAGGATCTGGCGGAACTCAGCGAGGAGCGGCTGCGCAGGACCTTCGACAGCAATGTCATGAGCTATTTCTTCTGTACGCAGGCCGCGCTGCCGCATCTTTCGGAAGGCGATGCGATCATCTGCACCTCTTCGGTCAACGCTTTTCAGGGGATGGGCGCGCTGGTCGCCTATTCGTCCACCCGTGGCGCGAGCCTCGCCTTCGCCCGCTCCATGGCGCAGCAGCTCGCCGACCGGAAGATCAGGGTCAATGCCGTGGCCCCCGGACCCATCTGGACGCCGTTCATTCCCGGCACCCTCCCGGCCGAACAGGTCGAGGGCTTCGGCTCGGGCACCCTCATGAAACGGCCCGGCCAGCCCTGGGAGGTGGCGACTTCCTACCTTTTCCTCGCGTCGAGCGATTCCAACTACATGACCGGCCAGACCCTGCACCCGAATGGCGGCTACATCGTCGGCGGCTGATCTGGCTTGCGGTCGTGACGGTGACGGGGGCACAAACCGGCGATGGCGAAGGAACCCGGACACGAAATCGCGCAGTGGGATGGCGAGACCGGCGAGAAGTGGGTGCGCTATGCCGATGCCCTTGACCGGATGCTCTCCCCTTACGCCGAGGCGCTGCTCGAGACGGCCGGGGACATGCGCGGCCGTCGCTGCCTCGATGTCGGGTGTGGAGCCGGCGCTTTGTGTCTCGAACTTGGCGGTCGCGGCGCTTCGGTGGTGGGCGCGGATGTCTCGCGTCCGCTCCTCGCCCTCGCCGAGGAACGAGCCACCCGGGCCGGAAGGCCCATCACCTTCAAACGCCAGGATGCGGCGACCTTCGAGGACACCGACGGCTTCGACCTTGTCCTTTCGCGTTTCGGCGTGATGTTCTTCGAGGAACCCGTAGCGGCCTTCGCCAACCTTCGGGCGCTGGCGCGTCCGGGCGGCAGGCTGGTGTTCACGGCGTGGCGCGCGCCGCGGCTGAACCCCTGGGCGTCCCTGCCTGCGCGGCTGGCGGAAGAAGAGCTGGGCCTCGCGATCAAGCGTCCCGAACCCGGCGAGCCCGGCCCCTTTTCCTTTTCGGATCGCGAGAGGATGCTGGGGGTGCTCGATGCGGGCGGCTGGCGGAAGAGCACCGCCGCGCCCCTTCGCCTGCCACTCGCCATACCCGGCGAAAGCGTTCTCGAAGCCGCGCGCTTCCTGGTCGAACTCGGACCGGTCTCTCGGAGGTTGGAAGAGGCGGGGCTCGCTGAGGAGCCCCTGGTCCAACTTGTCGCAGGCCAACTCGCAGCAAACCCTGAAGGGGGCGTCACCCTGCCGGGCGATGCTTGGCTCGTGACCGCTTCGGCGTGAACCGATGTCGTTGCGCCCGGGAAGCGCTCGCTTTACACCGCGGCCAAACACCACAGGATGGACCAGATGCGGCTGTCGCAGTTCTATTTGCCGACCCTCAAGGAAACCCCCGGCGAAGCGCAGATCGCTTCCCACCGCTTCATGCTGCGTTCAGGCATGATCCGGCAGGAGGCTGCGGGGATCTACGCCTGGCTGCCGCTCGGCCTTCGTGTGCTGAGGAAGATCGAAGCCATCGTGAGGCAGGAGCAGGAGCGCGCCGGCGCGGTGGAAGTCCTTATGCCGACGATCCAGCCTGCGAATCTGTGGGAGGAAAGCGGACGGTTCGACGCCTACGGGCCTGAAATGCTGCGTTTCAAGGACCGCTCCGGCCGGGACATGCTTTACGGCCCCACCAACGAGGAGATGATCACCGAGATCGTCCGTGCCAATACGAAAAGCTACAAGCAGCTCCCCAGGCTTCTCTACCACATCCAGTGGAAGTTCAGGGATGAGCTCCGTCCGCGTTTCGGCGTGATGCGGGGCAGGGAATTCCTCATGAAGGACACCTACAGCTTCGATGCGAACCCGGAGGATGCACGCAGGAGCTACCTCAAGATGTTCGCCGCCTATCTCAGGACCTTCCGCAGACTTGGGATCGAGACCGTGCCCGTCCGGGCCGACCCGGGACCCATTGGGGGCGACCTGACCCACGAGTTCGTGGTGCTCGCCGAGAACGGCGAAAGCGATGTGTTCCTGCACCGGGGACTGATCGGCAAGGACGTGCCTGCGGCCGGTACGGATTTCGAAGGCGACCTCGAGCCGGTGTTCGAGGACTGGACGTCGCATTACGCCGCGACGGACGAGATGCATGATGAAGCTGCGTGGGCGGAGGTTCCGGAGGCGGACAGGCTTTCCCTGCGCGGGATCGAGGTCGGTCACATCTTCTATTTCGGAACGAAGTATTCAGAGCCCATGCGCGCCCGCGTCCAGACCGCGGCAGGCGATGAGGTCGCGATGGAGATGGGTTCCTACGGGATCGGCGTCTCCCGTCTCGTCGGCGCAATCATCGAAGCGCATCATGACGACAACGGTCCCGTGTGGCCGGTTTCGGTCGCGCCCTTCCACGTCGCTCTCATTTCGCTCAAGGCAGGTGATCAGGCGGCGGATGAAGCCTGCGACGAAATCAGGGCCGGACTCGAGCAGCGCGGGATCGAAGTCCTCTATGACGATACCGGGGACCGGGCAGGCGAGAAGTTCGCGCGGGCGGATCTCTGCGGTATCCCGCACCAGATCACCGTTGGGCCCCGGGGCCTTGCCACCGGGGAGGTCGAGTGGAAGCGGCGCCGGGACGGCGAAAAAACGTCGGTAGGCGTCGGGGAGGCCGCGGCGACGGTTGCCGACGCGGTCCTTTCGGAGCTGCGCGTGCTGGAAGCCTGAGGGCGGTCTCAAGGGCCCCCGGTAAACATCGTCTTGCCGTGACCCGGACAAGTTAAGGCAAAATGATACCGTCCCGATTTGAGAATCTTATCCCCGGCGGTGTTTCCGTCAATTAATATAAATGCGCGCAATCAACCGGGGAGGGCGAGCGTGATACGGACTGAACATCGACCGTGCTGTGACAACCAGAAAGCAGCCGCGGCCGAAATCGTGACACGGATCGTCTGCCGGTCCTTTTCTGTGACCCGAGAGGAGTTGCTGTCGCGAACCAGGGAGCGCAGGCAGGTCGCTCTTGCGCGGCAGGTCGCGCTCTATCTTCTGCATACGGTCTTCTCGCAGGCCTATACCGACGTCGGGCGCCTGTTTGGGCGTGAGCGGACCACTGTCGCCTATGCCTGCGCCGCCGTCGAGGACGAGCGGGACAATTTCACCTTCGACATGAAGATCGAAAGCCTCGAGGACTGTGCCGAGCGCCTCTGGGCCATCGAAACCCTCCGCCATCGGCGGTTCGTCATGGGCGGGATCGGATCGCGAGCCGCTGCCTGATCCCTTCGGGGCTGACACCGCTTTCCCTCAGACTACGCAGCGTTGCCGCTTCGTCGCGCTTGGCGAGCCGCCGGCCGCTGTCATCGGTAATCAACCGATGGTGGCGGTAGACCGGGGCTGGAAGGCCGAAAAGGGTCTGCAGCACCCGGTGCAGCGGTATCGCGTCCCGAAGGTCCTCGCCCCGCCAGACGAGATCGACGCCCTGACAGGCGTCGTCGAGCACCGAAGCGAGGTGGTAGCTTGCGGGGAAGTCCTTGCGGGCGAGGACCTCGTCGCCGATCAGCGCCATGTCGACCGCTTCTTCGATGATCTCGCCGCAGGATTCGAAGCGGGCCGTGATCGGCCGACCGGCGAGCTTCTCCCTGACGGCGGAGGCATTCAGCCGCCACGAATAGCTCACACCTTCGGCAAGCTTTGCCGCTTCTTCCGCCGGGGGAAGGGGGCTGGTCGGAGGACCGGGAAGGGACGGCCCGTGCGGTGCCCCTGCCAGCTCCCGCAGCTCCTTTCTCGTCCTGAAACAGCGGTAGAGAACTCCTGCCTCGTCAAGCTGGCGAATCGAGGCCTCATAGCGCTCGAAATGCTCTGACTGACGGAGAACGTCCCCATCCCACGCAAGGCCCAGCCAGGTGAGATCCTCATGGATCGCGTCCTCGAATGCGGGGCGGCAGCGGCCCTGGTCGATATCCTCGATCCTGAGGACGAAGCGGCCCCCCCGGGCCTTCGCCTCGTCGTGGTTGAGGATCGCCGAATAGGCGTGGCCCAGATGGAGATACCCGGTCGGGGAGGGCGCAAAACGGAAGGTCGGATGGCTCGGCACGATCGGTGCATAGGATTTGGGCGATGAAAAAGAAAACTGCCTTTCAGCCGACTGAGCCCCAACCCCGCGAGAGCAGGGCGGTCACGATCGAGCTGCGTGGCGGTCGTCGTCTGACAGGCGTTCTCAACCTTCCCAAGCGCGCGACGACCGAGACCCTATTGGGAACGGCTTCCCCTTTCCTCACGATCCGCACCTCGCGCGGCGACCTTGCGATCAACCGTGAGGAGATCGTCGCGATCCTGCTCGAAGAACCGCGCCCCGCCCCCGAAGAAGCCCTCCGTCGCCAGGCCCGCATGGATGTTCGCGAGGAGGCCCTTCGCGTGATGCGCGAACGCCGCAGGCGCGGTTTCACCTCGTCCAGCCGCGCGCCCCTCTCAGCGCATCAGGGGGTCGATCCCTGCCGGGTCCTGAAAGTCCGGCCCGGAGCGAGCCAGGAGGAGCTGCGCTCGGCCTGGCGCCAGCGGATCCGCGAGATCCATCCCGACAAGCTGCGCTCCGAGGGCCGGCCGGACGACGTGGTCGCGGCCGCCGAGCGCGAAGCGGCCATCGTCAATTCGGCCTATCAGACCCTCGTCGCCCAGAAACGCAGCCTCTAGCCTGCGCCGCCGACGGTCAGAGCGTCGATCTTGAGGCTCGGCTGGCCGACACCCACCGGGACACCCTGGCCGGCCTTGCCGCAGACACCGATACCCGGATCGAGAGCGAAGTCGTTGCCGATCATGGAGACCCGCTGCATCACGGTGGGGCCGTCACCGATGAGGGCGACGTTCTTCAACGGGGCACCAAGCTTGCCCCCTTCGATCCGGTAGGCCTCGGTACAATTGAAGACGAACTTGCCGCTGGTGATGTCCACCTGGCCGCCGGAGAAATTCTTGGCATAGATACCGTTCTTCACGCTGGCGATCAGCTCCTCCTGGGGCTTGTCGCCGCCCAGCATGAAGGTGTTGGTCATGCGCGGCATGGGGGCGTGCTGGTGGCTCTCGTTCATCCGGTCCTGCATGAAGCCTTTGAGGATGCCGTCCTCGATCAGCACGGTGCGCGACGTCGGCGTCCCTTCGTCGTCCACGGTGAGGGAGCCGCGACGGCCTTCGAGGGTGCCGTCATCGACGACCGTCACGCCTTCCGCCGCGACCCGTTGGCCGAGGAGGCCGGCGAAGGCGGAGGTCTTCTTGCGGTTGAAGTCGCCCTCAAGGCCATGGCCCACGGCCTCGTGCAGGAGAACGCCGGTCCAGCCCGAGCCGAGCACGACTTCCATTTCCCCGGCAGGTGCCGCCTCGGCGCGCAGGTTCACGAGCGCCATGCGCAGGGCCTCGTCCACCTGCGCCTGCCAGAAACCCGGCTCGAGGAGCCTGGTGTAGGTCTCGCGCCCGCCCGCGCCGGTCGACCCGGTCTCGCGCCGGTCGCCTTCCTGTGCGGTGACCGAAACATTGAGCCTGACGAGGGGGCGGATATCGCGGACGGTCTCGCCGCCCGGGCGGACGATCTCCACCTGCACCCACTCCCCCGAAAGAGAGGCCGAGACCTGGCAGACCCGGTTGTCCTTGCCGCGCGCGTAGCTGTCGATGTCCTGCAGAAGCTTCGTCTTCACGTCGAAGGGCACCGCCGAGAGCGGGTCGTCCGACGCATAAAGATGCCGGTTGGTGCGTGCCGGGGGCCCGGCAAGGGTGCCGCCGTGACCGCGCTTGACGGCCTCGACCGCCGCGGCCGCGCGCTTGAGCGCAGGTTCGGACAGCTCGCTTGCGTGGGCGAAGGCGACGGTCTCGCCGAGGACCGAGCGAAGGCCGAAGCCCTGGCTCACATCGTAGGATGCGGTCTTCAGCCGGCCGTCATCGAAGACGAAGGCCTCGGACTGCGCGTATTCGAGGAACAGCTCGCCATCGTCGGAATGGCCGAGGGCCTGGTCGATGATCGCGCGGGTGCGGGCTTCGTCGAGATCGGTCTGGCTGAAGAAGAATGAGCTCATCGGGCTGAGGTCCTTGTCGTGAAGGCCTCGTACTTGGGATGGCCGACCTGCTCTCGGCAAGGGCGATTCGGGTTGCAAGGGTGGATTCGCGGTGCGAAAGCGCGCCGAAACCTCTTTGAAAGACGATTGGGGGAAGGGCGACAGCCCAAGCCCCCCGCGACCGTTGCGGCAGATCGGCGCGAACGTTCGCAAAAAGGGGTTATGCGACGAAATTTCTGCGCCTAAAGGGGCGACAAAATCAGAACTCTGGACGTATGAGACGCGCATGACACGGCTACCTCTCGCGGCAATGGCCGCGCTGTTCATCTTTACCCTCGCGGGAACCGAGCCCGCTTTCGCGCAGGACGCGGCAGACGCACTGCGTGGTGCGGTCCAGGAGGTGCAGGCCGACCGGCCCGATCCGATCGGCACCGGCCTGCGCGGCGCGGCGTCTCCGGTGGCGGCTGAGATCCACAGCTTCTACGACAATGTCCTTCTGCCCATGAAGCTGCTCATCAGCTTCCTGGTCCTCGGGCTCATCGTGTGGGTCCTCATCCGCTACAACGCCAAGGCGAACCCGGTCCCCCGCCGCTTCAGCCACAATACCCTGGTGGAGGTTCTCTGGACCCTCGGGCCGGTCCTGATCCTCCTGATCATCGCGATTCCGTCCTTCGACCTTCTCTATCTCGAAGACACGATGCCCGACGGGCAGGTCTACGAGTACGAAGAGACCACCGGCACTCAGTTCGCCTTCACCAACGAGTTCCCGTCCAGCCGGATGGTGGAAAGCACGCGCCACATCGAGGTCGCGGCCGTGGGCGCTGACGGTTCGCGCCGTCTCCTGCAGGCCGATGACGATTTCGTGGTCTCCGGCCTCGGTGAGGAGCAGGTGGTCGTGGACCTTGCCGAGCCGCTTCCCGCAGGCGAGCGCGTCGTCATCACCGCCGGCCGCAGCCGGGTCGGCAGCAAGCCGCTCTTCGGCATGTTCGGTACGGACAATACCAAGATCGTGCCGGCACCGACCATCACCATCAAGGCGACCGGCTACCAGTGGGGATGGGCATACAGCTACCCCGACTTCGGCGATTTCGAGTTCGACGCCCTGATGGCGCCGCCCAATGCAACCACCGAGGAACTCTACCGCCTGGCCACCACCAACGACATCGTCGTCCCGGCAGGTGAGACCGTGAGGGTCATCACCACCGGCCGTGACGTGATCCACTCGTGGGCCATGCCGGCCTTCGGCATCAAGATCGATGCGATCCCGGGCCGCCTCAACGAGACGTGGTTCTACGTCGAGGACGAGAACACCTATTACGGCCAGTGCTCGGAAATCTGCGGCAAGGACCACGCCTTTATGCCGATCTCGGTCCGCGTCGTCAGCCGCGACGAGTTCGAGGCATGGGTCGATGAACGCCGGGAATTCGAAGGGCTCGAGCCACTCTTTACCGGCACCGCACAGGAACTCGCCGCCGCGGGCGGCAACGCAGCCAGCAGCGCTGCGCTGAAGTAATCGAGGTTGAACCGATGAGCAGTACGGAACTCGCAACCGACCACCCGGCCACAGGCCATCACGACGACGCCCACGACCACAAGCCGGGGTTCTTCGTGCGGTGGTTCTACTCCACCAACCACAAGGATATCGGCATCCTCTACCTGATCTTCGCGATCTTCGCGGGGATCATCGGCGGAGCCATGTCGGGTCTGATGCGGGCCGAGCTCGCCGAGCCGGGCATCACCTTCCTGACCAACTTCACTTCGGGCACGCCCGAGGAGCAGATCGAGCACGCCAAGAATTTCTATAACGTGCTGATCACCTATCACGGCCTGATCATGATCTTCTTCATGGTCATGCCCGCGCTTATTGGCGGTTTTGGCAACTTCTTCGTGCCCATCATGATCGGCGCGCCCGACATGGCGTTCCCGCGCATGAACAACATCTCGTTCTGGCTCTACGGCGCATCG
>CAZAFU010000015.1:0-34743 GCA_964484475.1 uncultured Caulobacterales bacterium
CCTTCTGCCGCTTCTCGCTCTCTTCCTCCTCGGTCATGATGTCGATCTCGAAGCCGCTGAGCTGGCTTGCGAGGCGGACGTTCTGGCCGCGGCGGCCGATGGCGAGGGAGAGCTGGTCGTCGGGGACCACCACCTCGATCCGCTCGAGCTCCTCGTCGAGGACGACTTTCGCGACCTCGGCCGGGGCGAGGGCATTCACCACGAAGGTGGCGACGTCCTCGGACCAGGGCACGATGTCGATCTTCTCGCCGGCGAGTTCGCCAACCACCGCCTGCACGCGGGAGCCCCGCATACCGACACAGGCGCCCACCGGGTCGATCGAGCTGTCATTGGAATAGACGCCGATCTTCGCGCGCGAGCCTGCATCCCTCGCCACGGCCTTGATCTCGATCACGTTGTCATAGACTTCGGGCACTTCCTGCTCGAACAGCTTGGCCATGAATTGCGGGTGGGTGCGCGACAGGAAGATCTGCGGCCCCCGGGCCTCGCGGCGGACATCGGCGATATAGGCGCGCACCCGGTCGCCCTGGCGCAGCGGCTCGCGCGGGATCTGCTGGTCACGGCGGATGATCGCCTCGCCCTTGCCCAGATCGACGATGACGTGGCCGTATTCGAGGCGCTTGATGATGCCGGAGATGATCTCGCCTACGCGGTCCTTGTAGTCGTTATACTGATTGTCGCGTTCGGCGTCGCGCATCCTCTGGGTGATGGTCTGCTTCGCCGAGAGGGCGGCAACCCGGCCGAAATCCACCGGCGGAAGGGGGTCGGAGATGAAGTCGCCGACTTCCGCTTCGGGGTTCGAGCGCTGCGCCGCCTTGAGCCCGATCTCGGTGGAGTCGTTCTCCACCTCCTCGACCACTTCCATCAGCCGCCACAGGCGCTGCTCGCCGGTCTTGGGATCGATCTCGACCCGGATGTTCGTCTCCTGGCCGTAGCGGGACTTGGCGGCGCGGGAGAGCGCGTCCTCCATCGCCTCGATGACGATGTCCATGTCGATGGACTTCTCCATCGCCACGGCGCGGGCGATCTGCATCAGTTCGAGTTTGTTGGCTGTGACGGCCATGGTCAGTCTCCACTGGGCGCGGGTGTTGCCGCGGCTTTGTTGTCAGTCGGTTGAATTCGGCGTCGTGCGGAAATCATCAGATCTTGCTCGTCCGGGGCCCGTCGCGGTTCGGCTCCCATTCGGCATCGCCCTCTTTCAGCGCCTTCTTGGACCGCCTCAGGCTCTCGGCGATCAGCTCGTCGGTCATCATCAGCTTCGCCGCATGGATCAGGGCGAAGGGAATGACCGCCGTCTCGTCCTCGCCCTCGATGTCGAAGAGGATGTTGTCGTCCTCGACGCCTGCGAGCTGTCCGCGAAAGCGTTTCTGGTCCTCGACGGCCTGGGTCAGCTCGATCTTGGCATCGAAACCCTCCCAGCGCTCGAAGTCCTTGAGCCTGGTCAGCGGGCGGTCGATGCCCGGCGAGGAGACCTCGAGATCGTACTCGCCCTCGAGGGGGTCTTGCTCGTCGAGGACCGGCGAGATCGCGCGCGAGAGCGCGGCGCAGTCCTCTGCCGACATGCTGCCGTCGGGACGCTCGGCCATCACCTGGAGGGTCTTCTTGCGCGATCCGGTCACGCGGATGCGCACCACTTCGAACCCCGCCGTTTCGATGACGGGGTTGAGGAGGCTTGCGATCCGCTCTTCGATCATGCTCATGGGGGCACCCAGCTACGAAAAAAGCGGCCCGGAGGGGGCCGCTTTCGAGAGTTCCGAAAGTCTTTCCAGCTAACTAGTGCAGAAGCACCGCTCTGTCACCCCCGGGCCGCATCACGTTCGCCATGACCACAGTTACCGTTCTGATCGTCAATTACCGCGCTGCCGATCTCATCATCGCGAACCTGCCCAACATCACGGCGGAGAAGCAGGGCGTCGACGAACTCGACATCATCATCGTCGACAACCACAGCGACGACGGCTCGGCCGAAGCCCTGCGGGACGCGATCGGCGAGAGCGGACGCGAGGACATCACCCTTGTCGTCTCCGACACCAATGGCGGCTTCGCGGCGGGAAACAACGTTGGGTTAAAAACGATATACGCCCGCAAAAGTTTTCCTGATTTCGTCTTGTTCTTAAATCCCGATACGTCGCTCAAGACTGGGACCGTCGTGCGCATGTTGGATGCTTTCACGAGCGATGACGTGGGTGTTGTGGGTGCCAAATTGGTTGATGGGGATGGCACCGCCCGAGCATCAGCGTTCGAATTTCCATCTGTTATTGGTGAATTCGTCACCTCTGCGCCGTTCCTAGAAAGGTTTGGCCTACCTTCGAGCTATACGTTGGCCCTGAATTCCGACGCTCCTTGTCAGGTAGACTGGGTGACAGGCGCTGCCTTCATGGTTCGATTCCATGCTTTAAACGATGTTCCTTATATGGACGACCGGTACTTTCTGTATTTTGAGGAGATTGATTTTATGATGTCCTTAACACGATGCGGTTGGCGTATCGTGCACCAGCCGCTTGCAAAGGTTGTCCATTTCGCCGGTACTTCCACTGGTATCTCGCAGGGGCGTGCTCAGTCTCAGCCTCTGCCTCGCTACTGGTATGATAGTTGGCTCTACTATTTCCGAAAGAATTACGGGTCGATTGCGGCTACGGTTGCAGCTTCAGTTAAACTAGTCGGTCTATCGCTGAGTCATTTGAAACGCGAACTCTTAGGACAGAGCAACGCGGGCCTCCCAACGCCACGCGTATTTGCTTCAATCTGCTTGCTAAGGACAAAACGCAGTGATGCGAAAGAGATGAAATGAACCGCTCTCCCGTCAAAAACCTTGCTGAGCGCCATGCCGCTCACGTCCCTTACGATGGCACGACGTGTCTAAATCCGGAAGGGATAGGTTTTTGGAATCTTGTCCGTGAAGATTTCCGTACACATCGCGGAATCCTTTTCGCAGCTGGATTTTGGACGCTCCTAGGCCATCGTTGGATGAACTTGACACGTAAGCAGAAGTCAAGACTGGTGCGCAAGGTATGTCAGCTAACGTACCAAATCTATCGGGCTATAGTGATGACTCTTTCTGGTATAAAGCTCGACTACACGGTTAAGGTCGGGAGGCGTGTTTGCATCGAACATTTTGGCGGCATGATACTTGGCGCTCATTCGATTGGCAATGATGTCGTAATCCGTCAAAATACGACGTTCGGGGTGCGCCGGCGGGAGCCCCCCTTTCTCAAGCCAGTTATAGAAGACGGATGCGAATTGGGGCCAGGGGTAGTGATTGTGGGGCCGGTTACTATTGGGCGAAACTCTGTTATCGGGGCCAATTCGGTCATCAGCCGTGACGTTCCTCCAGCAAGTTTTGTTCGCTCGGCATCTGTCCAAATCAGTCCGCTGCGCGACCCCCTCGCCGGAACGTCAGATAACTGACGGGACGACCGGCCTTCTCGCCTTTCGCCATGTAGCGGGTTTCGGGCCAGTCCTCGGGCCGGGTTCGCCAGTCGTCGGCTCTTTCGGCTGTCCACTCCAGGGTGCCCGGGTGTTCGCGGTCGAAGACCTGCCAATGCATCAATGTCCATCGGATGTAGTCGGCGATATCCGAGCTGATCTTCAGGAGACCGCCGGGTTTGAGCAACCTCGCCGCCTCGCCGAGGAAGTCCTGTCCGACCATGCGCCTCTTGTGATGGCGCCGTTTCGGCCAGGGGTCGGGCTGGAGGAGGAAGAGCTGGTCCAGGCTGCCGTCGGGGAGGGCCGCAAGTGCAGGGCGCGCATCGCCCTCGAGAATGTGGATATTGCCGAGCTGCTTCTCGTCGATCGCGGCAAGGAGTTTCGCAACCCCGTTGATGAAGGGCTCCGCACCAAGACAAAGAGCGTCAGGATTTTCTTCCGCCTGCCACGCGAGATGTTCGCCCCCGCCAAAACCCACTTCGAAGAGGACCGGCCCGCCATGCGTGGCGACGAGACCGGCGGCATTCTCCTCGGAGAAGGCAATCGTCGGCAGGAGCTCCCTGACCAGCCGCTCCTGCCTGAGCTTGAGGGGTTTGTCCTGCCGTCGACCGAAGAGCCGCCCGTCGGGGCGGCCCGAGAATTCCGAGGGCGGACGGCGGTTGTTGTCCGGCATGGCCTTTACGAGAAGGCGCGGCGCAGCTCTTCGACGAGATCGGTCCTCTCCCATGAGAACCGTCCGTCATCCTCCGCCGTCCGGCCGAAATGTCCGTAGGCGGCGGTGGGCGCGTAGATCGGGCGGTTGAGCCCGAGATGGGTGCGGATGCCCCGCGGCGAGAGGTCCATGATATCGAGAAGGATGTTCTCGAGCCGGGTCTCGTCCACCTCTCCGGTTCCCTGGAAATCGACGTAGAGGGAAAGCGGCTTCGAGATCCCGATCGCGTAGCTGACCTGGATCAGGCAGCGCCGGGCGAGCCCGGCGGCGACCACGTTCTTGGCGAGATAACGGCAGGCATAGGCGGCCGACCGGTCGACCTTGGTGGGGTCCTTGCCGGAGAACGCGCCGCCGCCATGGGGCGCGGCCCCGCCATAGGTATCGACGATGATCTTCCGCCCCGTCAGGCCCGCATCGCCGTCCGGTCCACCGATGACGAACGACCCGGTGGGATTCACATAGAATTCCTCCTCAGGACACATCCAGCCTTCCGGCAGGACCCGCTCGACATAGGGCCTGACCAGTTCCCGTACGTCGTTCTGGGACAGGCCGGGTTTATGCTGGGAGGAGACCACGATCGAGGTCGTTCCCACCGGAACGCCGTTCTCGTAACGGATCGTGACCTGGCTTTTCGCGTCGGGTTCAAAGGCGGTTTCGCTGCCGTCATGGCGCGCATCGGCAAGCGCACCGACAATGCCATGGGCGAGGGCGATGGGCGCCGGCATCAGGCTTTCGGTCTCGTCGCAGGCGAAGCCGAACATGATGCCCTGATCCCCGGCGCCTTCGTCCTTGTCGCCTGCCGCATCGACCCCCTGGGCGATTTCCGCCGCCTGTCCGTGTACGAAGGACTGGATGTCCGCGGTCTTCCAGTGGAAGCCGTCCTGCTCGTAGCCGATCGTCCTGACCACCCCGCGGGCGGTCTCGATCATCTCCTCGGCCGTGACCTGCGGCTCGCACCGGGTCTCCCCGGCGAGGACGATACGGTTGGTGGTCACAAGGGTCTCAACCGCCACCCGCGCCTCGGGATGCTTGCCCAGGTGCAGGTCGACGATCGCGTCGGAGATCTGATCGGCCACCTTGTCCGGATGGCCTTCGGAGACGGATTCGGACGTGAAGTGGTAGGTCTGGCGGGTCACGGGCAGCCCCCTCGAAGCGACGATATAAGGAAAAGCTTATGTCGGTCGCTGCGCAGAAGGGCAAGGGTCACTGTTGGGACCATTCGGCCCGCCAGGGGCCATGGCCTTCGACGGCGTTCTTGTATCCCGCCGCCGCGTGCGGGATAGGGACCCTCCTGTGGAGGAGCCATGATATGATGCTGGGACTTGTTGCGGGCGGCGTGATGGCCGTCAGCCTCGCTGCGGCCGGCCTGAACGATGCCGACCGGACCTATATTTATAGCGACAGCGCAGAGGATGGCCTTTCCGCCTACGTCTTCGAGCCGCCGCAGGAGGTGGCGACCGGCGCGGCGCTCCTCATGCTGCATGGGGGCGGATGGTCCCACGGCTCGCCGGCCTGGGTGGCGTCGACGGCGGCGCTGGTGGCCGAACAGGGAATCGTCGGCATCCCTCTGGAATACCGCCTCTCGCGCGGCGAGGTCACGCCCCTCGATGCGTTCAGGGACGTCTGCCGGGGCCTCGCGTGGGCGCGGGAGAACGCGGAAGAGCTGGGCGTCGACCCCGAACGCATCGGCTTTTACGGAGTCTCCGCAGGCGGTCACCTCGCGGCGCTGACGGCAACGGTCGGGTGCGAAGGAGGGACCGAAGGCCCCGCACTTCTGGTTCTCTACTCCCCGGCCCTGAACATGGAGCGCGACCGCTGGTTCGAGAAGAAGCTCAAGGGGAAAGAGGAGCCGCGGCAACTGTCGCCTCTCCAGCATGTGGGAGAGGAAGTTCCGGCGACGCTGATCGTCAGCGGCGAAGCGGACACGCTGACCCCGCACCGCTGGGCGTCCGAGTTCTGCGACAAGGCCGCGCGCGAAGGTTCGGACTGCACCGTCGAGGGGTTCGAAGGCGCGGGCCATCTTCTGACCCGCAACCTCGAGAATCAGGAGTCGGACTTCGATCCCGCGCCCGAGGATGTCAGGCGCGCCCGCGAAGCCATTCTCGCCTTCCTGAAGGCTGAAGGCTTCGCGGCGAACGCGGAGTGATCACTCCGCGTCCTGCATGGCGATGAGGCTGGCATTACCGCCCGCCGCCGCCGTGTTGGTGGAGATCACCCGCTCCTCGGCGAAGCGAAGCAGGTAGTGCGGCCCGCCCGCCTTCGGACCGGTCCCCGAAAGGCCCATGCCGCCGAAGGGTTGCGAGCCGACAATGGCGCCGATCTGGTTGCGGTTGACATAGACGTTGCCCGCCGGCGCCTTGTCCATCTGGCCCGCCATCCAGCGCTTGACGTGAAGGATGGGCCCGAAATGCTCGTCGGTCAGGACCTCGTCGGGACCGAGCTCGAAGATGTGCGGCGCAAGGAAGGTCCCCACGCTCGGTGCTTCGCCTTTCCACACCAGCCCGTCCCGCGATGCGCAGTAGTCGGCGAGCTTCTTGCGCGCCTGGTCGTCGATGATCGGTCCGATATCGGTTTCCGACCGCATCGGGTCGCCAAGGGTCAGGGTCTGCGCCGCTCCCTTGATCATCTTCAGCATCGTGTCCGCGACGTCCTCCTGTAGATAGAGGACGCGGAGGGCCGAGCACCGCTGGCCCGCCGACTGGAACGCCGATGCGATGACATCGTCGGTCACCTGCTCCGGCAGAGCGGTGGCATCCACGATCATCGCGTTGACGCCGCCCGTTTCCGCGATCAGCGGCACGATGGGCCCGTCCTTCTCGGCCAGTTGCCGGTGGATGCGTTTGGCCGTGGCGGTGGAGCCGGTGAAGACGCAGCCCGCCACGGCTTTGTGGTCGAGCATGGCCCCGCCGACGTCGCCGCCGCCGAGAACGAGCTGGAGCGCCGATTGCGGCACGCCCGCCTCGTGCAGGAGCCGCACGCCCTCATGGGCGATCAGCGGCGTCTGGCCCGCTGGCTTCGTCACGACGCTGTTGCCTGCCGCAAGGGCAGCGACGGTCTGGCCCATGAAGATCGCGAGCGGGAAGTTCCAAGGCGAGATCACGGCGAACACGCCGCGGCCTTCGAGGCGGAGCTGGTTCTCCTCGCCGACCGGGCCGGGGAGGGGCATGGGCTCGAAGAGGCGCCGTGCCTCGTTGGCGTAGAAACGGCAGAAATCGACGGCCTCCCTGATCTCGGCAATGCCGTCCTCGAGGGACTTGCCCGCCTCTTTGGCGAGGATCGTCATCAACCGGTCCCGGTCCCGCTCGAGGAGGTCCGCGGTCCGCTCGAAGGTCTTGGCCCGGGCTTCGGGAGGGGTGCGGTTCCAGTCCTCGAAGCCTGCGGCTGCCGCGTCCATCGCCTTGGTGGCAAGGGACGCGTCGGCTTCGGTCACATGGGCGAGGACGCTGTCGTCCACCGGGCTGATCAGGGGGCGACGCTTTCCTTCCTCGCGGGTGACACCGCCGATCACCGAGGCGATCTCCGGCTCCCCGAGCTCAACCGCGCGCATGCCGCGCAGAAGGCCGACGAGTTCGTCCTGGTCCCCGAAGGCGATCCCCACCGAGTTCCGGCGGTCGCCGTAGAGATCCATGGGTTTCTTGATCGAGCCATGGCGATAGCCGCCAAGGCGCTGCAACCGTTTCTTTGGCTGCTCGAGCAGCCGCTCGTCGCTGACGGTCTCGTCGTGGACCTGGGCCACGAAGGACGAGTTCGCGCCGTTCTCCAGAAGGCGGCGGACGAGATAGGCGAGGAGGTCGCGGTGGCCGCCCACCGGGGCGTAGATCCGGCAGGGATACTTCTCGATCCCGCGCTCGGTCCTGACGCCTTCCTCGGTGATCTGCTTGTAGAGGCTCTCTCCCATCCCGTGGAGGCGCTGGAATTCGAAGTCCTTCGGTGACTGGCGCACATGGGCCATCTCGATGATCGTCGCCGCGGTCAGCGCGTTGTGGGTGGCGAATTGCGGGTAGAGTCGCGGCGCGGCATCGAGAAGACGCGCAGCGCAGGCGACGAAGGACAGGTCCGTCGCGGCCTTGCGGGTGAAGACGGGGAAGTCGTTGATTCCCGCCTGCTGGGCCAGCTTGATCTCGGTATCCCAGTACGCGCCCTTCACCAGCCGGACGAGCATGCGGTCGTTCTGGCTCTCGGCCTGTTCGGCGGCCCAGTCGCAAACGGCGGTGGCGCGCTTCTGGTAGGCCTGGATGGCAAGGCCGAAGCCGCCCCAGTCCCTGATCGAAGGATCGGCATAGACCTGCCTGATGAGGTCGAGGGACATCTCCAGGCGGTCGGCCTCTTCAGCGTCGATGGTCAGGTTGAGGTCGTGTTTCTTGGCTGCCTGGCAGAGTTCGACCACACGCGGCGTGAGCTCCTCCACCGCGGTCTCCCAGTGCCGGGGATGGTAGTTCGGGTGCAGCGCGGAAATCTTCACCGAGATGCCGCGGATCCCGGACTCCTCATCGGGGGTCGCTGCCTTGCCGATGGCCTCGATGGCGTGGTGGTAGCTTTCGAGATAGCGCTGCGCGTCCGCCTCGGTCCGGGCGCCTTCGCCCAGCATGTCGTAGGACGTGCGGTAGCCGGCTTTCTCTTCCTTGCGCGCCCGCTTGAGGGCTTCCTCGATGGTCTGACCCAGAACGAACTGGTGGCCGAGATACCCCATGGCCTGACGCACGCCCATCCTGACGGTGGGCATGCCGAGGCGTTTGACGAGGTTCTGGAGAGTGTTCTGGGGCGTCTCGCCGGGCCTGATGACCCGGGTCGTCAGGCCGAGGCCCCATGCGGCGGCGGCGACGAACATGGAATCGGACCGCTTCTCCTGATGCACCCAGTCGCCGGCGGAGATCTTGTCCTCGATCAGCTGGTCCTGGGTCAGGGCGTCTGGCACCCGCAGGAGCGCTTCGGCCATCACCATCAGGGCCAGGCCCTCCTTGGTGGACAGGCCGTATTCGCGCAGGAAGGCGTCGAGGTTGGCCCCGCCGCGGGTCTTCTTCCTGATCCCGTCGATCAGGGTCGAGGCCACCCGCGCCGCCTTGTCGTGCACGGTGTCGGCAAGGGCCGCACCCGCCATCAGGCGTGGGACGAGGGTCTCTTCCGCCTCGGCGTAGGGGTCCGTGAAACCGGTGTTTTCGGACAGGTTCTGGGTCGACATACAGCACTCTCCGGCCAATCAGGGGAAAGTGCCACATAGGCGGGATGAACCGCTTTGTCCCGTCAAGCGGTAAGGATCAGGCCAATCATTCCTGGTCGGCTTCGTCGCCCAGCGTCTTGACCAGGTCGAGGACCCGGCGACGGACCTGATAGTCCTTGATCTTGGAAAAGGCGCGGCAGAGCTGCATTCCTTCCGGAGTCGAAAGGGTCGCCAGAAAATCGGCCCTGTCGTCCTTCACGCCGTCCAGGTTGCGCTGGGTTTCGGCAAAACCGATCAGCGTTTCGGGCCCGTCGCCATAGTCGTCATAGAAGAACTGAACGGGTACTTTAAGGATGCGGGCGATCTCGTAGAGCCGCGATGCGCCGATCCTGTTGACGCCCTTCTCGTATTTTTGAACCTGCTGGAAGGTCAGCCCCAGCTCCTCGCCCAGCTTGTCCTGGCTGATCCCCTGCATCATGCGGCGCAGCCTCACACGGCTTCCGACATGCACGTCGATCGGGTGAGGTGCGCGCTTGTTGACGGGCTGATCGGTCTCTTTTTGCACTGGTCCTGCCTTACCGTGTTTTGACAAGGTTGAGCGGTGCAATCCTGTGTTGCAAGCCTCGCCCCGCCACGATCAGAGCGATAAGCGCAAGAATGAGCAGATACAAGATGTCCCCCAGTCTAGCGTAAACGGTCGCGGGCCTGCTCTCGGGCAGGGCGAGGGTCAGGGTCCCCTGTTCGTAGAGGGGAAGCGTCGCCCGCAACCTTCCCTCGGCGTCGATCAGGGCGGAGATGCCCGTGTTCGCCGATCTTGCGAGGGGAAGGCCGGTCTCCACCGCGCGCATCCGGGCGATATCGAGATGCTGCTTCGGGCCCGCCGCGTCGCCGAACCATGCGTCATTGGTCACCACGACCAGCCAGTCCGGGCGCTCGCCCGCGGGATAGAGCGCGCCGGGGAACACATCTTCGTAGCAGATCAGCGGGGCGAAGGCTGCCGGCCCGTAGTCCAGACGAACCGGTCCCGTTCCCGGAACGAAGCCTCCACCGCCCGCAGGGCTCAGGCTCTCGATGCCGAGCGCGATGAAGAGGTTCGCGAAGGGAAGGGTTTCCCCGAAGGGGACGAGGCGGTGCTTGTCGTAGGACGCAAGAAGCGCATCGCGGGTTTCGTCCTCCACCCCCGCAAAGACCTGAAGCGTGTTCGCCCAGCCCTCGGGAACCCGTCGGATGGAGCCTGACACGAGATAGGCCCCTTCGGGCAGGGTCCGCCCGAGGACCGGCCCGAGTTCAGGAATACGCGCCAGCATCGGAAATGCGTTTTCGGGCCATACCACATAGACGGCGCCCCTCCCGCTGGTGGCGGCGGTGGCGGAATTCTCGATATTGGCGACGAGGCTCGCGCGCTGCTTGGCGGGATCGAGCTTGTCCCGCTGGGGGATGTTCGGCTGGACCACGACCACCGAGGCATCCTCCCTGTCCTCTGCGGGCAGAATGGCGAGGCGGATCGTGCCATAGGCGAGGATCAAGGCCGTCATACCGGTCGTAAGAAGGATTCCCCTTCGCCCGGCAGCGGCGCTCTTCAGCCACGCTGCGGGGAGGACGGCGGCAAGAAGAAGCACGAGGCCATAGCCATAGGGTCCGAGGACCGCGAGCGGCTGCAGGGTCACAGTATGACCGGCGAAGGCCTGGGCCGTCAGGTTCCAGGGAAAGCCCGTCAGGATATGCCCGCGCAGCCATTCGAAGATGGAAAGGCTTACGACCAGCGGCAGGAAGGCGGCCATACCGTCCAGCGGCAGGCGCTGCCTGACGATCGTGGCAAGAAGTGCGGCCATACCGAAGAAAACGCCCATGCCGAGGAAGAAGGCGGGCAAGATGACCGGGATCATCCAGCCATAGGCATCCGCCTGGACCAGGAAGGCGTTGCCGAGCCATGCCGTCGTCAGGGCGAAGAAGGCCGTCCCGAAGACCTGCCCCGTCAGGAACGCCGACCGTCGCGGCCTGACGGCCCCGAGGCTCCCTTCGAGCAGGACCGCAAGGCCAAGATAGGCAGGCAGGATCAAGACGCTCCACCGCAAGGGGGCGAACGCCAGGCCGAGGACGAGGCCGAACCCTGCCGCCGCGAGCCAGCGCCGCCAGCCACCCAAGGCCGCTACCCTTTCGAGCCACCCTGCCATCCTGCCCTCCCTTGCCCGTCCGAACGGCACGGTCCTCGTCACTGCCGGTTGCCTCAAACCGGGATCAGGCGGAAGCGGGTTCTGCAAGGCGGATCAGGACGCGTCGCACGCGTCGCGGATCGGCATCGGCGATCTCGAATTCGTGCCCGTCGGGATGGCCGATGACCTCGCCCCGCAGGGGTACGCGGCCCGCGAGACTGAAGACCAGGCCACCGAGCGTGTCGGCCTCCTCCTCTTCGAGCCTCAGGTCGCAGCCAAGGCGTGCGACGAGGTCCTCGAGCTCCATCCGCGCATCGCTGTCCCAACGGCCGCCCGAGGTCTGGCGCAGCCTGACCTCCTCGTGCTCGTCGTGCTCGTCGCGGATGTCGCCGACGATTTCCTCGATCAGGTCCTCGATGGTGACAAGGCCGTCCGTCCCGCCGAATTCGTCGATCACCAGGGCCATGTGGATCCTCTGGGCCTGCATCCTCAGGAGGAGCTCGGCCACGGGCATGGAGGGCGGCGCGTAGAGAAGCTTGCGCATGATGCTCGGCAGCACCTGCTCGGTGTCGGGGACCTTTTCTTCCGCCGCGACGATGGCGACGAGATCCTTGATGTGGACGAAGCCCACCGGGTCGTCGAGATCGCCGCGATAGACTGGCAGGCGCGAGTGCCCGGCCTGTGCGAAGCTCCCCAGAGCCTCGGACATTCCGGCGGTGATTTCGATAGCGATAATATCCGCACGCGGGATCGCCACGTCGCCGACCCTGACATTCTCGAGGGCCACGACCCGTTCGATCATCGCCCGCTCGGCAGCGGAAAGCTTCCTGTCGCGGCCGTTGGCGCTGGCTATGTCCTGCGCGGGGTCGGATCGTCGCCAGCCGAAAAGACGCGAAAGGCCACGGGGCCTCGCTGCTTCGGCCGGCCGGGGCTCGGGCGTTTCGGTTTCCACAGGGGGTTGAGCCTTGGGCTTCTGGCTCGCCTGGTCCGCTTCGGCGGACAATCGGGACGGCTCGGCGCCGTCGGGCATGGTCATCTCCATCGTCTTGCGGTGCGCATCAGTAGGGATCGGCGACCCCCAGACGCGCAAGGATACGGCGTTCGAGCGCTTCCATGCGCTCGGCGTCAGGATCCTCGATGTGATCATAACCGAGCAGATGTAAAAGGCCATGAACGAGAAGGTGCGCAGTGTGATCGGCGACTTCGGTCCCTTTCTCCACCGCCTCGCGCGTGCAGGTCTCGAAGGCCAGGGCAAGATCCCCGAGGGGCTGCGCCTCCTCGGGCAAGCCGGGTATCTCCTGCGCAGGGAAGGAGAGAACATTGGTCGGCCTGTCCTTGTTCCGCCATTCGCGGTTGAGCGCTTGGACGTCCCCGTCGGAGGTGAAAAGCGCCGAGGTCAACCGCGAGAGCCTGGGATCGCCGGTCTCGCCCCAGACCGCTTCCCAGCATCGCGCCGAAATCGTTTCGGGATCGACATGGCTCCACCGCCCGTCTTCGACCAGGGTTTCGATCATGGGCCCGGGATCGTCAGGCACCCGGGACCTTCATCGTATCCCGCGCGTCATAGGCCCGGACAATCTCGCCCACGAGCCGGTGCCTGACCACGTCGTCGCCGGTGAAGCGGGTCACCGCCACCCCGTCGATATGCGTAAGTAGCGAAAGCGCGTCCGCGAGTCCCGAGAGACGCGGGTCGACCAGGTCGGTCTGGGTCGGGTCGCCGGTGATCGCCATCCGGGAATTCTCGCCCAGCCGGGTGAGGAACATCTTCATCTGCTGGATGGTCGCGTTCTGGGCCTCGTCGAGGATGATGGCGGCGCGTGACAGGGTCCGCCCGCGCATGAAGGCCAGGGGCGCGATCTCGATCTCTCCTGCTGCGATCTTCCGATCCACGAAATCGGCGTGCAGCACGTCATAGAGGGCATCGTAGAGGGGCCTCAGATAGGGATCGACCTTCTCCTTCATGTCACCGGGCAGGAAGCCGATCCGCTCCCCCGCTTCGACGGCGGGGCGTGAGAGGATGACCTTCTCGACCTGTCCCGAGACCAGCATCGAGGCCGCATTGGCCACGGCCAGGTAGGTCTTGCCGGTGCCCGCCGGCCCGACGCCGAAAACAAGCTCTTCGGTCGCGAGCTGGTTCATGAACTCGCCTTGGGTGGCGGAACGCGGAGCGATGGTGCGCCGGGGCAGGACCAGGCTCGGGCCCTTGCCGTTCTCTGCACGCCGTGCCCGGGCGGGTTTCGGAGAACGCTCGATGCGCAACAAACCTTCGATATCCGCAGTGGTCACGGTCTGGCCGTTCTCCAGCCTGATATAGAGCTGCTCGAGCACGGTCTTCGCCTGGATGCGGGCGTGGTCGCCGCCGGTCAGGTCGATCTCGTTGCCGCGGGGGTCGAGCCTCACGCCCAGCGCATTCTCGACCAGGACAAGATGGCTGTCGGTGGGACCACAGAGGTCCCGCACCAGTTTCACGTCGTCGAAGACGAGGGTCTCGTCGCTCAAGAGAGCACCCCGCTCAGGCTGTTGGGGCCCGTATCCTCGACCTTCACCGGTACGATCTGTCCCAGAAGGCTGTCCTCCGCGATCACGTGCACGGACTGGAGATAGGGCGATTTCCCGAGAAGCTGGCCCGCGCGGCGCCCCCGGCGTTCGAACAGCACCGGCAGGGTCCTGCCGACCAGCGCCTGGTCGAAGCCCTGCTTCTGCTCGAGAAGAAGCGCCTGGAGCCGCTGCAGCCGCTCGTCCTTCACCGCTTCGGCCACCTGCCGGGGCATGCTCGCCCCCGGGGTGCCGGGACGGCGGGAATACTTGAAGCTGAAGCACGCCGCATAGCCGACCTCGCGCACGAGGCTCATGGTCTCCTCGAAGGCCATCTCGTCCTCGCCCGGGAAGCCGACGATCATGTCCCCCGAAATGGCGATATCCGGCCGCGCCTCGCGGACCTTCTCGATCTGGCGGACATAGCTTTCGGCCGTATGGCCGCGGTTCATGGCCTTGAGGATGCGGTCCGAGCCCGACTGGACGGGAAGGTGGAGGTAGGGCATCAGCTTCGGCTCCTCGCCGAAGGCCTCGATCAGCCCGTCATCCATGTCCCTCGGGTGGGAGGTCGTGAACCTGATCCGCTCGATGCCGTCGATCCTGGCAAGGTGCCGTACGAGCTCGCCGAGGCCCCATGTCCCCGACGCGCCGACCGGAGCCTCGCCGTGCCACGCATTGACGTTCTGGCCCAGAAGGGTGACCTCGCGCACGCCCTGCTGGGCGAGCTGGCGCACCTCGAGGGTGATCGCATCTGCGGAACGCGAGACCTCCGCGCCGCGGGTATAGGGCACGACGCAGAAGGTGCAGAACTTGTCGCAACCCTCCTGCACGGTGACGAAGGCCGAATAGCCCTCCGCCTGCCGGCCTTCGGACAGCCGGTCGAACTTCTCTTCGACGTCGAACTCCGTGAACAGCGTCTCACCCGTTTCGCGGGCGGAACGGGCTAGGATCTCCGGTAGCTTGTGGTAGCTCTGCGGCCCGAAGACGAAATCGATCTCCGGCGCCCGGCTGCGCATTTCCGCGCCCTCGGCCTGGGCGACGCAGCCGGCAACGGCGATCGTGGCGCCCCTGGCCTTCACCCCGCGCAGCCGACCGATCTCCGAATAGACCTTCTCCGCCGCCTTCTCGCGGATGTGGCAGGTGTTCAGGATCACGAGGTCCGCCTCCTCCGCGCTGTCCACCGGCTGGTAGCCGAGGGGCTTGAGGAGGCCCGTCATCCGCTCGCTGTCATAGACGTTCATCTGGCAGCCCCATGTTTTCACATGGACCCGCTTTGTCGCCGGCTTCTGGTCCGGCCTGATGTTCTGTGTCGTGCTCACCGGCGGGCCATAGCCCAAGGCGCGCTGGCTGTCATGCCGGGCCGGGATGAGGGTTTGTTCGCATGCGCGACCTGGCAAAGGCGGTGAGGCCGGGAAAGCTCGTCGCCACCGCTCCGATCCCGATGAGGAAGCCTGGGTCCGAGGTGTTGGCCATGGCCACGCCGAAGAGGCCCCAGACGATGGGTATGGCGTAGGCCCATGACCTCAGAACGAAGGTCAGGCCCCACGCCAGCGGCAGCCATCCGAAGAGGATCGGCAGGACGGCCTGGGTATCGTCACGCGCGAAATCGGACCATCCGATGAACTGGAGCGCCAGGGAAAAACCCGCCGGCGACGCCACGGTCACCCATCCTGCGAGAAAGGAGAGCGAAGCGAGCCCGGTACGGCCGAAGAGGTCCGGCCTGTGGACATCCTTCGTGAAGAAGGCGGCCAGTAGGGCCAGCGCAAGAAGCACTTCGAGGAAGATGAAACTGAAGACACCCGGCCCGTAGGTCGGCTGGTGCCAGACCCAGAAGGTGGCCACGAGGAAGGCGCCTGCCGCGAACCATCCGACTTTGGCCATACCAGGGCTGTTCCCGGCGCGGGCGTGGTCCAGCGCGAAGACCAGGTTGCCAAGGTAGATCACCCACCAGATCGCGAAAGCCCAGCCGATCGGCACGAGGGCGGTCCGGTAGGGCGCCACCGCATCGCCCACGTCGTTCTCGATCCCCACGAGATCGGGGAACAGGCCGGCAATCGCCTGGGTCGACGCGAGAACGAGGACGAGGATGATCCGGATGGTCGTCATCTCTACCGATCTAGCAGGAATGGGGCAAAGGCCAGCAATCGGCCGCACAGCCACCGCTGGCTCCCGGCGGGAGTTCCGGCTACGCCATCGGTCCGTTCCGAAGAAAGACTGACGCGTGCAGGATCAGGACAGCCCCCCGCCTCCCAGCGAAAAGCCGGACGACGAGCCCGCCACCGAAGGGGCGCCGGACGAGGACCTGACTGCCGAGGAATCGAGGATCGGCGAAGCGGCCGACGCGGTCGAGGGGGTGGCAGAGGACGTGATGGAAGAGGGATCGGCGATCGCTGATCTTCTCGATATCGAAACACTGCGCGAACGCTCTGGCGACTTCGTGGTCTTCATGCAGGAAGAGATCCTGACCTTCCAGTCGCTGGTGCAGATCGCCCTGGTCTTCGGCGCGATCGTCCCCGCGATCCTCTTCGGGCCCCGTCTCAAGGCCGTCATTCGCAAACATCTGCGCAAGAGGCTCCCGGAAGGCTTCTTCCAGCGGGTGGCCGATGCGGCAGCGACCCTTGCCACGCCCATCGCCGCCTTCCTCGCCCTGACCATCATCGCCGTGGTCCTCGAGGACGGCATGGGGATGCCCGACCAGTTCGTCGACGCGTCGCAGAGCCTCCTGCTTGCCTGGATCGTGGTGCGGATGGTCACCCTTGCGATCCGCTCGCCGTTCTGGTCGCGGGTGGCATTCTACATCGCCTGGCCGATCGCGGCGCTCGATGCCTTCGGCGTGCTGGACGATGTCTTCGAATGGATGCGCAGCGTCAGTCTCGTGATCTCGCCCGAGACCTCCGAGCGCGCCGCGGTGGCGCTGACCCTGTTCGATGTCCTGCGTGCCGCGGTGATCTTCGCGATCTTCCTGCAGCTTGCCAATCTCCTCGCCTCGCTGGTGGTCAGCCAGGTGCAGCAGACCGACGAGATCAATCCGTCGCTGAAGGCGCTGATCGCCAAGATCATCAACTTCATCACCCCGGTGGTGGCGCTGGTCCTCGCCCTGCAGCTGATCGGTTTCAACCTGGCGAGCCTTGCGATCTTCTCCGGTGCCGTCGGCCTCGGCATCGGTCTTGGCCTGCAGAAGATCATCGGGAATTTCCTCGCCGGCTTCACGCTCCTTGCGGACAAGTCGATCAAGCCGGGCGACACGGTCCAGATCGGCGACACCTTCGGTTGGATCACCGAGATGAAGTCACGCTATGTCTCGATCCGCACCCGTGACGGCACCGAGCACCTGATCCCCAACGCCCAGTTCATCGAGGAAGGGGTCATCAACTGGTCCCACCAGGACCGCAACGTCCGCTGCCACGCGCCTTTCGGCGTCGCCTACGCCACCAAGGACCTGCGCCTCGTCCAGAAGATCGCCGTCGAGGCCGCCCTCGCCACCCCGCGTGTGCAGGAAACGCCGAAACCGGTCTGCAACCTCATGGGTTTCGGCGACAGCTCGGTGGATTTCGATCTCAGGTTCTGGATCATCGACCCGCCCAACGGCATCGCCAATGTCCGCTCGGAGATCTACTTCAAGATCTGGGACAGGCTCGCTGCCGAAGGGATCGAGATACCGTTCCCGCAGCGCGACCTTCATATCCGTTCCTCGGACGTCGAGCTCGCCTCGCACAGGCAGGACTTCCGCGAAGCTGCGGAATAGCGGGCTCAGCCTCGCGAACAGGCCCGTTCCACCTCGGGGGACGCCATGAAGTCCCGCAGCGACCGGGGTATGGGCGTCGTTGCCTGCGAGGGGTCCTTCGCGAGGGCGCACAGCATGGCGAGAGCTTCTCGCGAGCCTTCGAGCTGTTCGAGGTCGGGCACGCTGCCGACGAACAGGGCCTTGCCTTCCACCGTGGCGAGGACCGGCGGCAGGAACCTGCGTCCCGGGCCCGATATCCTGACGGCCCCGGTCTCCGGGTCGACGATCACGGCAGCGATGTCCCGGGGTTCTCCGGCGGTCCCGTCCCTGTCGATGGTGCGGCTCACGAACGCCGCCGTCGCCATCAGGGCGAGGGCCGCGGCGACCCCTGCGAAGACTTTCTTTCCGGGAGCGAAACGGTGCGAGCCCCCAAGGTCCTCGGGCGGGACGATGAAGGCGTAGCCCCGGCCCCTGACCGTGCGGATGAACCGGGGCTCGTCGCTGCTGTCGCCGAGCGCCCGCCTGACCATCGCCACCCGCTGGGCGATCGTATGGTCGGTGACATGGGAGCGTTTCCAGACCCGCTCGGCGAGGTCCTGGTTCGAGAGCGGCTCCGGTGCCGCCTCGGCAAGTGCCGCGAGAAGATCGAAGCTGAGATCGGAGAGTTCCAGCGCTTCACCGGTCCTGGTGGCCCGGCGTGCAGAGGTATCGAGAACGATGTCGCCGATCCTGATGGTCTCGCCCATGGGCTTGGGATCCCCGTTTCATGCCGCTTTCAGGCTTCTTGATCCGCTTTGAAGTGATCAAGGCGGCTCTCGAAACTACGCAGGAGGCCGCGCCGGAAGCAACCAGCCCGGCTCAAGCCAGCATTGCGAGCATATGATGAGAAAACTGGTCCTTTGCCTCCTGACCGCCGCCTGCGCGGCCACTGGCCCCGACCCCGAAGCCCAAGAGATCGCCCGGAAGAAAGCCCTCCTCGAGGAGATGGTGCCCCGGTGGCTTGCGCAGCACGACGTGCCGAGTGCCGCCGTGGCCTATATCGCGGGGGGCGAGATCGCCTTTACCGAGGTCTGGGGCGAGCAGTCCCCCGGGGTCCCGGCAACCTCCGAGACCCTCTACAACGTCGCCTCCCTGAGCAAACCGGTCGTGGCGGAGACCGTCCTGCGGCTCGCGGATGAGGGCCGGATCGATCTCGACGAGCCCCTGGCGACCTACTGGGTCGATCCTGACGTGAGGAATGATCCGCGGTCGGGTCTCCTGACGGCCCGGATCGTCCTGCGGCACGAGAGCGGCCTTCCGAACTGGCGCTACGAGACCGATGGCGTGCTGCGCTTCATTGCCGAGCCCGCCCAGGGGCATGGCTACTCCGGCGAGGGCTTCGAGTGGATGGCCAAGGCGATCGCCACCAAGCTCGACACCCCGTTCGAGGACCTTGCCCGTCAATACGTGCTTGGACCCGTCGGCATGGAAAGCACGGCCTTTTCCCGCAAGCCCTGGTTCGAGGGCCGTCTCGCCGAGCCCTACATGAAGGGCGAGGACCTTCCGAATGCCGTCCAGGACACCTTCCTCGCCTCCGATGACATGCGCACGACGCCGCACGACTATGCGTCGTTCCTGATCGACGTGATGGCGGGTGGAGGCGTCTCGCGGGATCTTTCCGGTCAGCGGACCAGGATATCGAGGCACTGGTCATGGCTCGGGCCCTGCGCCGACGAAGCCACCAGCGCCCCGCCCTGCCCCTCGCGGATGGGCTGGACCACAGGGTGGCTCGTGTTCGATTACGGCTCCGAAACGGTCGTCTTTCACAGCGGCGGTGACTACGGTGAGAAGACCATTGCCTTCTTCAGTCCCGAAAGGCGCGAGGGTGTCGTCGTCTTCACCAACGGCGCGGAGGGGCACCACCTCCTGCACAAGATCCCCGCCGTCCTTTACGGTGAAGGGGGGATCACCGCGTTGATGGACCCGGATTTCAAGTAGCGCGGCCCTTCACGTCCTGTTGGACCGCTGCCTCGCTTCAGCGCGGCTCCTCCAGGGCGAGGCGGTAGCCGCCGCTCTCGGTCAGGAGGAGGGCGTTTTCCCCCGGCTTCGGCTCGATCTTCTGGCGAAGGCGGTAGACGTGGGTTTCCAGGGTGTGGGTGGTCACCCCCGAATTGTAGCCCCAGACCTCGTTGAGAAGAACGTCCCGGCTCACCGGCTGCCCACCGGCGCGGTAGAGATATTTCAGGATCGAGCTTTCCTTCTCGGTCAGCTTGATCCGCCGGTCGCGTTCATCGACCAGCATCTTCACCGCGGGCTTGAATTCATAGGGGCCGATCTTGAAGACCGCGTCTTCGGACTGCTCGTGGCTGCGCAGGTGGGCGCGCAACCGGGCGAGGAGCACAGCGAACTTGAAAGGCTTGGTGACGTAGTCGTTGGCGCCTGAATCGAGCCCGCTGATCACGTCGTCATCGGTGTCCGAGCCGGTCAGCATGATGATCGGCGACTTGAACCCGCCTTCACGCAGCTTCGCGCAGGCGTCGAGACCGTCCATGTCGGGCAGCCCGCGATCGAGCAGGACGAGGTCGATATGCTGCTCCTCGGTCAGTCGGTCGATCGCTTCCGCGCCCGTCTTGGCGTGGCTGAGCTGGAACTCGCTGTGTTGAGCGAATTGCTCTTTCAAGGCTTCCGCGAGGAGTTCGTCATCCTCGACCAGAAGGACTTTTGCCGCGCGTGCCATGAATCCTCCAGAATGTCCTTCCGGTATCGACCCTTCAGCCGCCCCCGGAACTCACAGGTTATTGAACGGGCTAACTCTCGCTGCGGGCACAAGTTCCCTGAATTCGGTGCAGTCATCACGACTTTTTTGCAGAGTGGCCAGGCATCCCCGTCGCCCGCCGGCCCTTTGTCCATGCGGCGCTCCGGCCCGGACTTCAAGTCCTCTCGCGCATCCCGAAGATCCCGCTCCCGACCCGGACCTCCGTGGAGCCGAGGCTCACCGCCGCTTCGTAGTCGGCGGACATGCCCATGGAGAGTCGGGGAAGCCCTGACTGGTCGGCGAGTTTGCGCAGCAGCGCGAAATGGGGCGCGGGGTGCTCGTCGATGGGGGGGATCGCCATGAGGCCCACGACATCGAGGCCGTGCTCCGCCCTGCACCGATCGACGAATTCCGAGGTGTCCTGCGGCAGCACGCCTGCCTTCTGGTCCTCCTCGCCGGTGTTGACCTGCACGAAGACGGGCAGCCTGCGGCCCTGCTCGGCCATCTCGCGGGCGAGGACCCTTGCAATCTTGTCGCGATCCACGCTCTCGATGACGTCGAAGGTCGCCACCGCATCCTTCGCCTTGTTGGACTGGAGCGGGCCGATGAGGCGCAGGTCGATCCCATCGAACCTCTCCCTTAGGGCCGGCCATTTCGAGGCCGCTTCCTGGACCCGGTTCTCGCCGAAGGTACGGTGACCAAGCTCCAGGAGAGGGAGGATGGTTTCGGTATCGAACGTTTTCGAAACCGCCGTCAGGGTGATCGCCTCGGGGTCCCGTCCCGCCTCCCGCGCGGCTCGGGCGATGTTCTCCCGGACGGATTGGTGGTTGCGAAGAATGTCGTCCTTGCTCATGCATCGTGCGTGGCAGAGTTCGAGCGCCGTGTCATTGCACTGAGTGAAGCGGCCTGGCGCCTCAGGGAAAGCGCGCCGGAGCCGTGCCCGTTGCCTTTCGCCCTCGCCCTCTTCTCCGATCCCGATCGCCTCCCGCCCATCGACGAGCTTGCAGGGAGGCTGCCCCCGGACATCCCACCAGTTGCCGTGATCTTCCGCCACGATGCCCTTGCCCCTGAAGGCAGGAGCCTCCTCGCCCGGAGGACCCGCGACAGGGTGCATGAGCGCGGGCACCTCTTCCTCATGGCGAGGGGAGACATGGAGGGCGCCGACGGAGCCCATGCTGCGGGGCCCGGGGAGGGGATAAGGACAGCCCCCTGTCACGGCATCGACGAGCTGGCCGAGGCGAATGGCTGGGCGGATGCGGCCTTTCTCTCGCCGCTCTTTGCCACCCGGAGCCATCCCGGCAAGCCGCCGCTGACACGCCGGGAAGCGACCGCCATGGCGCAGGCTTCGCGAACGCCGCTCTTCGGTCTCGGCGGGATGAACGAAGTGACCTCGCGCCTGCTGGAGGGCGCACCATTTTATGGTTTCGGAGCCATCGAAGCCTTCGTTGCGGAGCCGGAATGACGATGGACCCGGAACGGCCTAGAAGCGGATGGAGCTTTCGATCATGACCGCCGCGGCGTCGCTCTTGCCGCCGAAAGCATCGGGCCGTTCGCTGTCGACATACTGGGCTGCCGCACCAAGAGTGATGCCCCGCCCCAGCACGTAGGCCACGCCGGCCTGGGCTGTCTGGGTCCGCCGATCGAGGGCGAAGGGGACCGTCACGTCCACCGGTGGCCCCACCAGAAGGCTCGCATCGCGCTCGGCATCGGCCTGCCCGTAGCCGAGCATCATCCGCCAGTCTCCGGCGGAGTAGGTGATGCCGGCATCGAAGGCCAGATAGTCGCTCTCGCCGAGGACATTCTCATCGAGCCCGGCATTGGTGCTCTTCACCGAACCGCCGATGGTCAGGTCGCCATAGGCAAGGTTCAGCCCGAGCGCGAGGGCCTGGTAGCTCTCGATGAAATCGCTCTCGGTGAAGGAGGGCTGCTCCTCTTCCGCCCTGACGAAGCTGGCCCCGACTCCGAGGAGGAGACGGTCGCCGCCGAGGGAAACACCGTTCTGGTAGTAGAAGGCGGCCTCCGAAACATCGCGCCAGCGCTGGTCGCTCGGCACGACCTGACCGTCCTGGTTCATGGCATAGCCACCCAGGGGCTCGCAGCCATCATCGCCGCAGATGTCCATTTCAGGCGCGTAGGAGACCCCGAGCTGGAGATTGCCGATGGCCCCGCCGAGAAAGCCCGGAGGGGGCATGTAGGTCAGCTTGGCCGTGTTGCCGGAGAAATCGTTGACCGTATGAACATCGTTGAGACCGGTGGGATCCGCCCGCCAGTCATTGACGCCAAGGGCGCGGAAGATGGTCGGCGAGGTCACGGCGAGCCTGGCCGCCGCGCCTTCCTGCGCCCCCACGGAGACGGTGCCGAAGCCGCCCCTCGCAAAGACATAGGCGTGATCGAGATAGGCGTCGCTGTCGGATGGGCCGAGCCCCCTCGCGCCGCCACCGGTCAGGGACGTGTAGCGACCGCCGAGCGAGCGGCGTTCGGGCTGGTCACCGTCGAACCGCACGCCCGCTGCCGCGCCGACTTCCACGCCGCCGAGCTCGGTCTGGGTCTCGGCCTCGACCTTGCCATCGAAATCCGCGACCGCTTCGCCATCGGACACACCGGTCGTCACCACCGCATCGCCACGCACGACGATCGGCTCGTCCTGCGCCCATGCCTGGGACGCAGCGAGCAACGCTGCCGAGGTCATCAATGTGCGAAGCACGAAACGGGGACTCCACTAGGAACTCCCGATCTATGTTGCGCGGGAGGCCAGAAAATCAAAGTCCTGAATCGCGATAAACCCATAAGATCAGCGGATTTGTCAGCGACTGCTGCATCCATGCAACCATTCGGAGTGGAGAAGGGTTTGAAACCCGGTTCCGGCGCTGCTAGCTGGCGGAGATGAACCTCGTGAACGTGTTGCGACCTGAGACCCGTCGTCTGATCAAAATCTTCGGCATTGCCGCCTGCGCAGCCGCTCTCGCGGCGTGCGCGAACACCGGCTCGAGCCGCAGTCTCTCCCTCGGCGGCGGCGATCCCGCCAGCCTCGCCACCAATGTGAACCGCTATCTGTGGACGGCATCGCTCGAGACCATCGATTTCATGCCCCTCGACAGCGCCGACCCCGCCGCCGGCGTGATCATCACCGACTGGCACGCCTCCGACGCGGTGCCCACCGAGCGTTTCCGCACCAATGTGCTGATCCTCGACAGCTCGCTGCGCGCCGATGCCCTGCGGGTCCGGGTCTTCCGCCAGGTGCAGGAGCCGGAGACCGGTGACTGGGTCGACGCACCGATCAACCCGAACACCGCGCGGGAAGTCGAAAACGCCATTCTCACCCGCGCCCGGGAGCTGAAGCTCAACTCGACGGGCTGAGGCTTCCCCGCTTTCCATCGAACTGGTTTACCTTATGGTGCGCCTCGCGGTGCGCCGCCTTTTCCCTGTCTGATTTCCTGTCTGAAGGACCCCACCCATGGCCCGGTACAATCCCGCCGATGCAGAACCGAAATGGCAGAAGCGCTGGCAGGAAGCCGGCAGTTTCAGGGCCGGCGAGGGCGGGGACAAGCCGAGATACTACGTGCTCGAGATGTTCCCCTATCCGTCGGGGAAGATCCATATCGGCCATGTCCGCAATTATGCCATGGGCGATGTCGTTGCGCGGTTCAAACGAGCCAAGGGTTACGATGTTCTCCACCCCATGGGATGGGATGCCTTCGGCCTGCCGGCCGAGAACGCCGCGATGCAGACCGGCGGGCACCCGAAGGACTGGACCTACGGCAATATCGAGGTCATGCGCGCGCAGCTCAAGCGCATGGGCCTCGCCATCGACTGGAGCCGCGAGTTCGCGACCTGCGATCCTGAATACTACGTCCACCAGCAGCGGCTTTTTCTCGAGTTCCTGAAGAAGGGCTTCGTCGAGCGTCGCGAGAGCCTCGTGAACTGGGACCCGGTGGAAATGACGGTCCTCGCCAACGAGCAGGTGGTGGACGGCAAGGGCTGGCGCTCGGGCGCGCCGGTCGAGCGCAAGTCGATGTCCACCTGGTTCTTCAAGATCACGGACCGGGCGGAGGACCTCCTTGCCGCTCTCGACGACGGGCGCCTCGAAGGCTGGCCCGCCCACGTCAAGGAGATGCAGCGCAACTGGATCGGCCGGTCCGAGGGCCTGAAAATGGCCTTCCCGCTGTCCGGTGACGACCTGCCCCAGGACAGCCTGCCGATCTACACCACCCGGCCCGATACCCTCTACGGAGCAAGCTTCCTCGGCGTTGCGCCCGACCATCCCCTCGCCAAGCATTTTGCCGAGACGGACCCCAGGGTCGCGGCCTTCATCACCGAATGCCAGGCCCAGGGCACTTCGGAGGCCGACATCGAGAAGGCCGAGAAGAAGGGGGTCCCGCTGCCGGTGACCGGGCGCCATCCGTTCACGGGCGAGGAGCTGCCGGTCTATGCCTGCAACTTCATCCTGATGCAGTACGGAACCGGCGCAATCTTCGCCTGCCCGGCCCATGACCAGCGCGACCTCGACTTCGCCCGCAAATACGGCCTGCCGGTCAAGCCCGTGATCGACGGGACGGAAGAGGCGGATCTTGGTTGCACCGCAACGCCTTCTGGCCCGACCGATGACGGGCGGACCGAAGCCTATACCGGCCCGGGCAGGATGATCCATTCGGGCTTTCTGGACGGGATGCCGACGGATGAAGCCCTGCCCGCCGCCATTGGGCGGATCGAGGAGATGGGCGCGGGCCAGGGGACCACGAATTACCGCCTGCGCGACTGGGGCCTCTCCCGCCAGCGCTATTGGGGCTGCCCGATCCCGGTCATCCACTGTGAAAGCTGCGGCGCCGTTCCGGTGCCGGACGATCAGCTCCCCGTCAGCCTGCCCGATATCGACGCATCGGAGTTCAGGACGCCGGGCAACCCGCTCGACCGCGAAACGACAAGGAGCTGGCGCGAGGTTCCGTGCCCGTCATGCGGAAAGGACGCGCAGCGCGAGACCGACACCATGGACACCTTCGTGGATTCGTCCTGGTACTTCGCCCGCTTCGCCTCGCAGCCCGAAGGCCGGCCGGTGGACAGGGCCGAGGCCGATGCCTGGCTTCCGGTGCAGCAATATATCGGGGGCATCGAGCATGCGATCCTGCACCTTCTTTATGCGCGCTATTTCATGCGCAACATGAAGGATTGCGGGTATACGGATGTGGACGAGCCGTTCACCAATCTCTTCACTCAAGGGATGGTGGTTCATGCGACGTACCGTGATCAGTGGGGGAACCATTACTTTCCCGACGAGGTGAATACCTCGCGCGTCGGCGACAAGATTGTTTCTATTTGTGAGACTCTTGCAAACGACCTCGAAGATGACAAGGACGAACCTGCGCCACTCTTCGTGCTGGACTATTTCCATGCGGTGCATTTAGTTGGTCAGTGTCATTACGTTACGAAACACTCTGCTAAACTGGCTCCCACGATCCCGGTGATTGAGGTCGCCGACGACCCCGAAAGATTTAGGGATCGTTTCAGCAATTCCTATGTCGGAGAGTCTGTCGAAAGTCTAACGGCCAACGATCATTTCAGGCGCGTCTTTAGGCATCTGGCCAATCTTATGGGAACGCATGCGGAGTTCGATACCCGTCCGCTCGATGTTGTAATGTATCTGCGCCAAAGCGTAGAAAAGCGCCAGCTTCTGTTCGCAGAGAATCCAGAGTGGGGACGCGTACCGATATGGGAACTCCCCATCGAGAAGATGTCCAAATCCAAGAAGAACGTCGTTTCGCCCGAGGCGATCGCTGACGCCTACGGAGCGGATGCGGCGCGGTTCTTCATGCTTTCGGATTCGCCCCCCGAGCGGGACGTGGAGTGGACCGACAGCGGGGTCGAGGGCGCCTGGCGCTTCGCAGGCCGTGTCTACGACACCGTGGCGCGGGGCGAGGGCCTCCTCGCGTCGGATCCAGCGTTCGCTGACGATCTCGATGACGATCTCGCCCTGATCAGGCGCAGGACGCACAAGACCATTGCCGGCGTAACCTCGGATATCGAGAACTTCCGCTTCAACAAGGCGATCGCACGCCTCTACGAATTCCTCGGTGCCCTGAAGGGTCTCAGGACCGACGGTGACGCGGCGCCGGTCGCGGCGGAGGCCTTGCGCACCCTCACCCAGCTCACCGCTCCCTTCATGCCTCACCTTGCCGAAGAGTGCTGGGAGATGCTCGGCGGGAAGGGGCTCTGCTGCGATGCGCCTTGGCCCGAGGCCGACGAGGCGCTGACCGTCGAGAGTGCGATCACCCTGCCGGTGCAGGTCAACGGCAAGAAGCGCGGGGAGGTCCGCGTGGCCGCGGACGCCCCGGAAGACGAAGTGCGCGAAAAGGCGCTCGCCGTCGAGGCCGTCGCCCGCTTCATGGAGGGCAAGACCGTCCGTAAAGTGATCGTCGTTCCCGGCCGTATCGTCAACGTGGTGGCGGGGTGATGCCGAGGCTCGGGCTGGCCCTGCTTGCGCTTGCGCTCGGCGGGTGCGGGTTCACCCCGCTTTACAGTTCCGTGGGCGACGAGGGTTATGGCGAGCTTCTCGACGATGTGACGATCAGGCCGGTGCAGGGACCTGAAGCCGCAAGACTGGAAGTCGAAGAGGCGCTCGGGAGCGTCCTCCCGGCTTCGCCCAAAGGCGAGCGCTATACCGTCGAGGTCAGCCTGCAGGAGCAGAGGCGCGGCGTCGCCGTCACCCTCGACAACAACACGAGGCGCTTCGACTACCGCCTCCTTGCGACCATTCTCTATACGGATAACGAGACCGGCGAGAAGCGGCGCCAGAACCTCCAGAGCGTCGTCAGCTACGGCGTGGTCTCCAGCCAGTACGCAACCCTTGTCGGGCAGGAGGACGCTGTCAGGCGGGCCTCCATCGCGCTGGCACGGAAGATCGAGACCGATCTTCTCCTCTATGTCCGCGGCCGCGCCCCCGAAGGCAGCGAGCCGGACATCTTCCGCAATGACGAGCGCCGCGACCCCCTGCGGCAGCTCGACAACGACGTCCGCGAACCCGCGATCGGCGAGGGCACCTGATGGTCGCTCTCAAGCCGCGTGAGATCGAAGGCTTCCTTGCAGCCCCGCCGGGGGAGACCGCACTGGCCCTCCTCTACGGGCCGGAGCAGGGCCTCGTGCGCGAGCGTTCCGAGCGGCTGGCCAAGGCGGTGGCGGAGGATCTCTCAGACCCATGGAGGGTCGTTTCGTTCTCGGAACAGGAAGCTGCCGAGCCGGGCCGGCTTCTCGACGAGGCCCAGGCACAGAGTTTCCTCGGCGGGCGCCGGGTCATCCGTATCCGCGGCGGCGGCACCGGCCTGTCCGCCCAGGTCCAGAACCTTCTCGATGGCCTGAAGGCGGGGACGGTGCAAGCGGGCGGGCTCGTCATCATCGAGGCGGGCGATCTCAAGAAATCGTCCGCCCTGCGCAAGGCTGCCGAAAAGGCGCCCGAAGCCGTTGCCATCGCCTGCTATCCCGAAACCGCGCGTGACACCCTCGCCGCGATCAGGCGGCAATGCGCCGATGACGGGCTGACCCTCGACAACGAGGCCGCCGAGCTGCTCGTCACGGGGCTCGGCGATGACCGCGGTCTCCTCAGGCGCGAGGTCGAAAAGCTCATTCTCTACAAAGGGGTCGGTGAGGCGAGGGCGTCCGGCGACGACAGGATCACCGAGGAGGACGTCAGGGCCTGCCTCGCCGCGGCGCCGCAGGAAGACACCTTCGGCATCGCCGCGCTGACCTTCCGGGGCGACGTGAAGAGCCTCTCGGCAGCGCTTGCCGAGGCGGAAGCTTCGGGCACGTCGGTTGTCTCCCTCCTGCGCGCGGCGCAGGGGCGGCTGACCCGTCTCATGCCGGCCGCCAGGGCCATGGCCCGCGGCGAAAGTGCCGAAGGCGCCGTCAAGTCGATGAGGCCACCGGTCCATTTCCGTGAAGCCGATGCGATGAAGCGCGAGCTGTCCCGCTGGCCTGTCCAGAGGCTCGAAGGCGCGGCCTGCGCTCTTTTCGAAGCCGAGGCCGCCTGCAAGACCACCGGCGTTCCCGATCAGGCCCTGGCCGAGCGGACCCTTCTTGGGCTCTGCCGCGAGGCGAAACGGTGAGCTGGCAGGCCGGTATCGTCAGCCTCTACCCCGATGCCTTTCCCGGGCCGTTGGGTGTCGGCGTCATCGGGCGCGGACTCGAAGACGGCCACTGGTCCTTGCGGCTCGAGAACCCCCGCGACCACGCCGGGGACAAACACCGGACCGTGGACGACACCCCGGCGGGCGGCGGGCCGGGTATGGTGATGCGGGCCGACGTTCTTGCGCGAACCATCGACGCCATGGAGAGCGTTCCGGGTCCGAAACTTCTCATGAGTCCCCGCGGCCGGCCCTTCGACCAGAAGATGGCACGGGAGCTTTCCGAGGGCCCAGGAGCCCTTTTTGTCTGCGGTCGGTTCGAAGGGGTGGACCAGCGGGTGATCGAGGCGCGCGGCCTCGAGGAAGTGTCCGTCGGCGACTACGTCCTCGCAGGCGGCGAAACTGCGGCGATGGCGATGATCGAAGCTTGCGTGCGATTGATCCCCGGTGTACTGGGCGCCCCTGCTTCGCGCGATGAGGAGAGTTTCGAGGCCCAAGGTCTTGAATATCCCCATTACACGAGGCCCCGGGATTTCGAAGGGCGCGCCATACCTGAGGTGCTCCTTTCGGGGGACCACAGGAAGATCAACCAGTGGCGCAGGGAACAGTCTCTCGCGCTGACGCGAGCGCGAAGACCGGACTTGCTCGGCATTCCCCAAGGGGAGCGGCGGGCGCGGTCCAATCCGCCGGATAACGAGACGGACGAACGATGAACATCATCCAGCAGCTCGAGGCGGAACTTGCCGCCGAACTCAAACCCGAAGTGCCGGCATTCGCCCCGGGCGATACCCTGCGTGTCCAGGTCCGCGTCCGCGAAGGCCAGCGCGAGCGCCTGCAGGCCTTCGAAGGCGTCTGCATTGCCCGCTCGGGCGGCGGCATCAACGAGAGCTTCACGGTGCGCAAGATCAGCTTCGGCGAAGGTGTCGAGCGGGTCTTCCCGATCTACTCGCCCCTGGTCGAGGAGATCGAAGTGGTGCGCCGCGGCAAGGTCCGCCGCGCAAAGCTCTACTACCTCCGCGGCCGTCAGGGTAAATCCGCACGGATCGCCGAAAAGGTCGACACCAAGCGCCTCGCCGCTGCCAAAGAGAAAAAGGCGAAGAAGGCCGCTGCCAAGAAGGGCTGAGCCCTCAAGGCGTCCTGACGCATCAGGCCTGACTGAGCCCGGTCGTGGACACGGCCGGGCTTTTGCTTTGTGCTTCCCTCCTCGCAAGGCACTGAGGAGGCTGTCATGGCGCGGATCATCGGTCTTGGCGGGGTCTTCTACAAGGCCACGGACCCCGAAGCCCGGGCGGAGTGGTACGAGAAGCATCTCGGCCTGCACCAGGGCGACGGCTATAACGGCGTCGAGATGCGGTTCAGACGGCCCGACACGCCCGAGCACCAGGACATGTCGCTGGTGGCCTTTTTCGATACCGAAACGGAGTATCTCGGCAAGGCCGGACTACCCTTCATGCTCAACTTCGTTGTCGAGGACATCGAGGGCATGGTCGAAAAGCTCAGAGCCGACGGCTGCGACGTGGACGACAAGATGCAGAAGGAAAGCTACGGCACCTTCGCCTGGCTCACCGACCCCGAAGGTGTCCGCATCGAGCTCTGGGAGCCGGCCGGGCCGGCCCCCGATCTTCCACGCAAGGGCGGCTAGTCGGCGAAGGAGAACTCGGCTTCGCGCAGCGCCTCGCCGTCCATGCCGCGGATCGTGAGGGACGCTTTCCGCGCGGCCCAGTCGATCGCGATCTCGCCGAAGTTTTCTTCGTAGACGGGCAGGCCTGTGCGGTGGGGACCCGCCTCGTGAGTGGTACGGCCTTGTTCGTCGCGCCGACGGCTCTGGGGTGCGTTGAGGGACGATGCGGTCATCTCCACGAGGCGGAAGGGGAGCACGTCGGAACGCTCGTAGAGCGCGGCCAGGTGCCGGTCGCCCGACACGACGACGAGGTCATCCACGCCGCTCTTCTCGATGATACCGTAAAGGCGTTCCCGGGCCGCGGGCATGGTCGCCCATGCTTCCCAGCCATGGCCGTCGGCGATCACCTGGATCGAGCTGACGAGGATACGCAGGTCCGCAGGCTCGCGCAGGACATCCGCAAGCCACGCCTCCTGCTCCGCGCCGAGCATCTGGGCGCCGGGGGCGGGGTTGGGAAGATAGCGTTCCTTGCCTGGAGCGCCTTTCTCGTCGGTCGGTGTGAGGTCGCCCCTGAAGAAACGCGTATCGAGAAGGATGAGCTGGACCGTTTCTCCCGCCGGGCCGAAGCTCTCGGCCGTATGGATACCGGGGCGCGACCTGCGCGGATCATCTGGCGAGAGGGCCCAGGCCGCTTCGAAGACTGCCTCGGTCGTCTCCTTGACGGGGAAGTCCCCGCCGGCGTCATTCAGGCCGTAGTCGTGATCGTCCCAGACCGTCAGCAGGGGAACCGATCGTCTGAGGGCGCTGAAGTCTTCCCGTCGGGCCAGCGTGTTGTAGGCCGAGACAAGTTCGGGGACGGCCTCGTCCGAGGGGTCTTCGACATCGCCGTAGACGTTGTCGCCGAGAAGGACGAGGAGGTCCGGATCGCGCTCCGCCATCGTGCGGAGGATCGGAGCGGGCTCGGACTGCTTCAGGCAGCTGCCGAAGCTGATCAGGTCGAGCCGGCGTTCAGGGGCGATCGCGGCAGAGGTCATCGGCATCACCCGGGCGACGGCGCCCGAGGATACCTCCTGTGCGGTCTCGGTGGTTTCGGTGGCGCAACCGAAGAGGAGGAGGGATGCAAGGGCAAGGGGAAGGGTCTTTTTCATCCCCCGTGCCTAGCGCCTGTTTGTGACAAACCTGCTGCGGCCGTTCCGTTCAGTTTTCGGATCCGTTCCTGAATCCGCCGGGCGTGTTCGCCGCCATCCAGGTGAAGGCGGCGTAGACGGCGACGTTCTGGGCAAGGTCGTCGGGATCGATCTTGTCGAGGGTATCGTCCGCGGTGTGGTGGAGATCGAAATAGTCCCACCCGTTCTGCCGCAGGGTCACCACGGGGACGCCCCGCATACGGATGAAGGTCAGGTCCGGCCCGCCGGTGCCGCGATTGTCGCCCGAGGCGACGCCCGCGCGCCCGAGGACCGAAACCATCTCGCCGCGAAGGGCTTCGCGGTCATCGCCGAAGCCGCTGTCGAGGCGGTAGATACGGCCCGCGCCGAAATCACTCTCGGCTGCGACCGCATGAAGGGGCAGTTCGTCCTTGTGCTGCCTGGCATAGGCGCGAGCACCGTGAAGGCCCACCTCCTCCGCGCCGAAATAGACGATGCGTATTGTCCTAAGAGGGGTCTCCCCGGTCGCTTCCATATGGTCGAGGATGAGCCGCGCCGCCCCCGAAACGATTCCGATCCCCGCGCCATCATCCACCGCGCCTGTGCCGAGGTCCCAGCTATCGAGATGACCGCCGATGAGCACGATTTCGTCGGTCTGCCCGGGGATTTCTCCGATGACGTTGCCACTCTCGACTTCGCTCTTCGTCCTGACACCGATCTTCAGCGATAGCTCCACGGGCCCACGCTCCATGGCCCGGCGGAGCTGCTCGGCATCGGGAAAGGAAAGGGCGGCCGTGGGAATGGGCGTGATCTGGCTCGCGTAGCGCATTTGCCCCGTATGCGGAAAGCGGTGACGGTCGGTGCCCACGGAGCGGATGATGGCGGCGATCGCCCCGCGTTTCGCGGCCTCGTTCGCCGCGCCCGAACGCTTGCGCACGGCCACGCCATAGCCCGAACCGTCCTGTGTCCTGACCATGCCTTCGTCGACGAAGGCAATCTTGCCCTCGAGCGAGACGTCCATCGGCGCGTTCTTGAGGTCACCGAGGGTTTCGAAGCGCACGACCTCCCCCGTGACAGGCCGCCTCCCGGTCCCGACCGAGCCGCCAAGGGCGGTGATCTTGAGGGTCTGCGGGAAGGGGCTGACGATCCTCGCGTCTTCCTCGCGGCGCTCCCAGTAGGGCATGGAGAAGGTTTCGGTGCGGACGTTCTTGAGGCCAAGCTCCTGCATCTTCGCTACGGCCCAGACCCTTGCCCGGGCTTCCGCTTCGGAGCCGCCGAGTCTCGCGCCCACCTCGGTCGTCAGGTCTTCCACGGTCTCGTAGCCGATGCGGTCGTCCACGCCCTCCCGAAGGAGCGTTTCGGCGGTTGCCTTCACGTCATCGGGGATGAGCTGGGCCGAGACCTGGACGGGAATGAGGGCGGAGGCGAGGATGAGAAAGCGCAGCATGGCTGCAAACCTCGGCTGCGCTCTCACCTCGCGTCAAGCCTAGCGGGCGCCGTTCCCGGAGAAGAAGGCGTCGACATCCTCCACCACGGGCGCTTTGCCGAGAAGCGCTGTCGCGACGATGATCTCGATATGGTCGATCCCTTCGTAGATCGTCGCTTCGGAGACCACGCCCTCCGCCGTCAGGAGTTCGTTCATCCGAAGGGCGTTCCGAGGGCTGACCACGTCGTCGGCGCTGCCGTGCAGGAAGAGCATGGGAGGCGCTTCGGCGGTGACCCGGTTCACGGGCTGTGTCGCTGGAAGGTCATCGGCGTTCCCGAAGGCGGCTTCGGTCACCCGGCTGTCGAGGGGGAGGAAACTGTAGGGCCCGGCAAGGCCTGCCACGGCGTCGATGATACCGGGGCTGGTCCCTTCCGCCGCCAGGAATTCAGGCGCGAGGGCCACCTGCACGGCGTTGTAGGCGCCGGCCGAATGCCCCATCAGGAAAAGCCGCTCGGGGTCGCCGCCCCACCGTCGGGCATTCCCGTGCACATAGGCCACCGCCTTTGCGACGTCCCCCATGAAATCCTCATAGCCATGCTCGGGCGCAAGCCGGTAGTTGATCACTGCGGTCAGGTAGCCCTCCGCCGCGAACCGGCGGCCGAGCCAGGGATAGTCGTCCTTGCTGCCCTGCTCCCAAGAGCCGCCATGGACGAAGATGAGGAGGGGGTGGGGGCCTTCCTCCGCGGGCCGGTAGATATCGAGCTTCTGACGTCCAAGGTCGCCGTAGGCGATGTCTTTCTCGACGCACCACTCCCCGGGGAGTTTGGGGGCGACGGCGTCGAGGAGCCGCGGCCCCGAGCAGGCTGTCAGCGAAAAAAGAAGAAGGGCGGGAAGAAGGAAGGCGCGCATCGGGCGAGAGTGCCGACATTCGCCGGGCCGTCAAGCTGCGGGGCGCCGCACCCTTTCCTTCCCGGCCTCGTGAAGGGTCTCCCGCCTGGTTTCCCAGACCTCGAGATCCCCTGCGAGAGGGTGGGAGAAGACCTCGCCGGATCGCCTGGCGCCGATCTTCTCCGCCACTTTCTGGCTGCCGGTATTGGTGGAGGCGATGACGTGGATCAGGCGCTCCTGCTTTGGATAGCGGTCGAAGGTCCAGCGCACGCTGGCCCGGGCAGCCTCCGCAGCATAGCCGCGGCGCCAGCGGCGGGGGTGGATGGTCCAGCCGATCTCGAGATCGGGCCAGCCGGTGGGTTGCCACGGACCGACCCGGCCCACGAGCAGGCCCGTGGTCTTCTCGACGACGGCAAGGAAACTGTGCCCGCTCAACGCCCAGAAGCCCTCCACCATGGCGATCTGGCGCCCGGCCTCCTCGATGTTCGAGGGGCCGGGGAGGAGAGCCCGCTCGATCGCGGGCTGGCGCATCATTTCGAGGTAGGGGCCTACATCCTCCGGCCTGAAACGCCTGAGGACCAGCCGCTCCGTGCGGAAAGCTTCCTGACCCGGAGCGACGCTTTCGGTCACGAAAGGCTCGGCTCGATCCGCTTGCAGGCGTCCACGAGATCCTCGACCGCGGCCACCGAATGCTCGAACATCTGCTTTTCTTCTTCGGTGAAGTCGATCTCGAGGATCCGTTCGGCGCCTTCGGAACCGATGACGATCGGCACACCGACATAGCGGTCCTTCACCCCGAACTCACCGTTCAGATAGGCAGCGCAGGGCACGACGACCTTCTTGTCGCGAAGATAGCTCTCGGCCATCTGGATCGCGGACGCGGCCGGAGCGTAATAGGCGGAGCCGGTCTTCAGGAGGCCGACGATCTCACCGCCGCCCTTGCGGGTCCGGTCCACGATGGCGTCGATTTTCTCCTGGGTCGTCCAGCCCATCTTCACCATGTCGGGCAGGGGAACGCCGGCGATGGTGGAGTAGCGGACCGAAGGCACCATGGTGTCGCCGTGCCCGCCGAGCACGAAGGCGGTGACGCTCTCGACAGAGACGTCGAACTCC
>CAZAFU010000016.1:0-34710 GCA_964484475.1 uncultured Caulobacterales bacterium
GTCTCGCCTTCCGGTGCAACCCCGCCGGTCAGCACCGCGACATCCCCCTCGGCCTCCGCCGTCCGCGCAGCGACAGCACCCCAGTCGGTGAGCCGCGGCATCGGCGCGATGGCCTCGAAGCCAGAGAGCGCGTCTTCGCGCTCGAGCCCGCTGCCGATCACCTCGCCATCCCCCGCAACGAGGGTCACGGAGCCGTCGGTCCTCGCAATCTCCCGCCGTCCGATCTCACCTATGGTCGACCAGTGCTGCGCCGCGTCCCAGCCATTGGCCACCACCAGCGTCAGGTTGCCCGCCCGCCGCTCGCCGGACTGGCCGAGAAGCGGTCCCGCAAGGCCGATCAGCAAGGCGGCGAAGGCGAGGAGCCTGAGGATCAGGATGATGAGCGGCGTGGAGACCGGCTTGCGCTTCGGTGTCGAAAGCTCCCGCAGGAAATAGGTCCCGCCGAAAACCGCCCGGCGCGGCTGCGGCGGCAGCGCACGGAGCAGCCAGTAGAGGAGGGGAAGGGCGACAAGCCCGGCCAGGATCAGGGGCGCGATCATCAACCATCTCCCTCGTAATCGAGGAGCCGCGCCACTTCGGTCAGGACCCCCGCCGGGTTCTCGGCAGTCGAATGGAAAAGGACCGCTTCGCGGGCCGAGCGCACGGCCCGCGCAAGGCCGAGATGGTGCTCTGAACGGGCCTTGAGATAGGCATCGCGGATCGCCGAGGCGTCACCGAAGGTCCGCCTGAACTCGCCGCGCGAGCCTTCGAACCGCGTTGCCCCCTCGAAGCCGAATGTCCGCTCGCTTTCGTCCTCCACGGTCACCGCCACCGCCTGCCCGCGAAGGCTCCTTATTCGTGCGAAGGCGTCACCGAGTTCCTGAGGGGGCTGGTGGAAATCGCTGACAAGGACCACCGACGCGCTCGGAACCGGGGCCGCGGAGCCAAGCGGCGCATCGAGTGTCAGGAGGGCGTGGGCAAGATCAGGAGTATGCTGAAGGCCCGCCTTGGGCGGCTCGTTCCGTCCGAGGATCCCGACGCGCTCGCCGGCTCTGAGACCGAGGACGCCGATCGCCAGGGCGATGGTCTGTCCACGGAAGCGTTTGCTCTGCCGGGGCGCCTCGCCGTAATCGAAGTCCTCGCCCCCGTCGCACCAGATCAGGATGGTGCGCGGTTGTTCCCACTCGGTCTGGCGCACGAGGAGGCGGCCATCGAGCCGTGCGGACTGGCGCCAGTCGATGGAGCTGATCGGGTCGCCCTGGGCATAGTCCCTGAACTGCCAGAAGGTGTCCGATCGCCCCGCCTTGCGCCTCGGGTGGCGCCCCGCTGTGACGATGTTCGCCATTTCCTCCGCTGCGGTCAGGAGATCGGGGAGGAGCGCGGCGGCCTCCTCGGCGCGCCGCTCGAGTTCGGGAGCGGTGTGGCCGGGTCTCAAAGGACCTCCGCCAGCATCGCCCCGATCAGGTCCTCGACACTGCGGCCTTCGGCGCGGGAGGCGAAGTTGAGCGCGATCCGGTGCCTCAGGACAGGCCCCGCGAGAGCGGCGAGATCCTCGGTCTCGGGAGCGGGCGCGCCACGAAGCAGCGCGCGGGCCCTGAGGGCCAGGGAGAAGGCCTGGCTCGCCCGCGGGCCGGGGCCCCAGCGCAGGTGCTCCGCGAAATGCCCGCCGGGCCGGCCCGTCCTGACGAGAAGCAGGACCTTGTCCACCAGCTTGTCGCCGATCGGCATCGCCCTGACGAGCGCCTGCGCCCGCATCAGGCTTTCCTTGTCGAAGACCTGGTCCGGCACAGTGTCCTGCCCAAAGGTCGTCGCACGGAGCATCGTCCGCTCCGCCTCGAGATCGGGCTGCTCGACGTTGATCTGTAGCATGAACCTGTCGAGCTGGGCCTCGGGCCGTGGGTAGGTGCCCTCCTGCTCGATCGGGTTCTGGGTCGCGAGAACATGGAACGGCCGGGGCAGGGGGCGTTCCTCGCCCGCGACCGTCACCTGCCGCTCCTGCATGGCCTCGAGAAGCGCCGATTGCGTCCGGGGACTGGCGCGGTTGATCTCGTCGGCCATCAGCAGCTCGGTGAAGATCGGTCCTTCGATGAAGCGGAAGGAACGTCGCCCGTCGGGGTTTTCGTCCAGGACCTCGGCACCGAGAATGTCGGAGGGCATGAGGTCCGGGGTGAACTGCACCCGCTTGGCGCCGAGGCCGAGCACCGTGCCCATGGCATTGACGAGGCGGGTCTTGGCAAGGCCGGGGGTCCCGACCAGGAGGCCGTGGCTGCGGCAGAGGATGGTGATCAGCACCTCCTCGATCACCTGCTCCTGCCCGAACACCACCCGCCCGAGGGCGGCCTGGGCCTTTTCGAGGCGCGAGGACAAGGCGTCGAAGTCCTTGAGAAGGTCGGTATCGGTCGCTTCGTTCATCCTGTCCCTCTGCATTATCGTTCCGTCTGGCTAGAGCCTGCCGCTCGCCGGAGGCAAATGGGTAATTTGCAACACGGGTTGCGGCGATCACGCCTCTGGCTAGCAGCAATCTGTTTGATTATTTATCGATAAACCGGCTAGGTTCACCCTGGTCTGGTGGCAGAGTCTTTCCAAGGAGGCGGTTTTGGCAGAGTTGAATGGCGGCACACGGTCGCGACTGACGGTATGGCAGTTCCTGAAGGGGTTCGCCAAGGTCGTCGTAGGGGGTGCGCTGCTCTTGCAGGCCCTCCTTTTCCTGATTCTCATTTCGGTGGTGCTGTCGCTGGTGAACGGTATCAGCTCCGGCGCCGAAAAAGAGAAGAAAGCGGCCATGAAGGTCGCGGAGGGCTCGGCCCTGCACTTCAATCCCGCAGGTCTGCTTGCCGAGACCACGCCCGAGGACGACCCCTTCCAGGAGGCGATCAACGAGGCCTTCGGCAGCGGTGACGACGGGCAGGTCAGCGTGCACCAGCTCGTGGACGCCATCGAGGCGGCGAAGGACGATGAGCGCATTTCCTCGATGGTGGTCGATCTTTCCGACCTGATCGTCCCGGACATCTACGCCTCGAAGGCGCACCATCTGGCCGACGCGATCGAGGACTTCAGGGAGAGCGGCAAGAAGGTCGTCGCGATCTCTGACAATTACGGGCAGAACCAGTACATGATCGCCTCCGAGGCGGACGAAGTGCTGCTGCATACCCAAGGCTTTGTCTTCATGACGGGTTACGGGCGGTACCGGACCTACTACTCGAGCCTCCTCGAGAAGCTCGACGTGACCAAGAACGTGTTCCGCGTCGGCACCTACAAGTCCGCGCTCGAACCGATCCTGCGCGATGACATGTCGCCCGAGGCGGCGGAGGCGAACCTCGCCTATCTCACCGTCCTCTGGGACCGCTATACCGATCGGGTGGACGAGAACCGCGGTCTCTCCTCCGGCACGACGGCGCAGTTCGCCAACCAGATTCCCGAAGCCTTGCGCGCCGCTGACGGCGACGTTGCCGTGGCGCTGCTCGAGGCCGGATACGTGGACGAGCTCGTGACCCGTATCGAGCGTGAGAGCTATCTCGAGGAACTCGTCGGCAGGAACGACGACGATGAGCTCAAGATGGTCGAGCTCGAGAAGTTCATGAAGACCATGAAGAAGCCCGAGGACCGTGACGACATCGGCAATATCGCCATCGTCTATGTCGAAGGTGCGATCGTCGACGGCGAACAGGAAACCGGCGTTGCTTCGGGCGACTATGTCGCCGGAAAGCTGCGTGAGGCGCGCCTCGACGACGATGTCCAGGCTGTCGTGCTGCGTGTCGACAGTCCCGGTGGCTCGGTCTTCGCATCGGAGCTGATCCGCAACGAGGTCCAGGCCCTGCGCGACGCCGGCAAGCCGGTCGTTGCCTCCATGGGCTCGCTCGCGGCATCGGGCGGCTACTGGGTCTCCGCCGATGCGGACAAGATCCTCGCGGACCCCACGACCATCACGGGCTCGATCGGGATCTTCGCCTATGTGCCGACCTTCGAGAACCTGGCCGAGCGGATCGGCGTCTACACCGACGGTGTGGGCACGACCCCTCTCTCGGCCATCGCGACGGCACCGGTCTCGGCCCTCCCCGAAGAAGCCAAGACCATCTTCCAGCAATCGATCGAGGACGGCTACCGTGACTTCCTGAACGTCGTCGCCACCGGCCGTGACATCCCGATCGGTCGGGTTGCCGAGATTGCCGAGGGCCGCGTCTGGATCGGCACCGACGCCATCGAGCTTGGCCTGGTGGATGCCTTCGGCGGTCTCGAGGATGCCCTGAACGAGGCTGCGGTGCTCGCGGAGATGGACGACTTCGACGTCATCACGACGACCCGCGAGAAGTCCCGGTTCGAGCAGTTCCTCGAGGACCTGAGCGGTGAAGCCGCCGCCCGTGTAACCGTGGGAACCAGCCGCGAGGGCTTCGACCGCACCTTCATCGGCGCTGCGGCCAGGCTGATCGAGGAAGAGACCCGCTACCAGGCGACCTTTACCGATCCCAACGGCCTCTATATCCGCTGTCTCGAATGCGAAGTCCGCTGACCCACACGGACCTCTGAACCCGTGCGACCCCCGGCGTGCTTGACGCTCGCCGGGGGTTTTCTCATCTTGGACCTGATGGATCTCAACCGGCTCGCAGCGACATTGAGTGATGCCGAGGGCGACGCCCCTCTGCCGGTGGAACGCTGGCATCCCGAGCATTGCGGCGAGATGGATCTCGTCATCAGGGCCGACGGGACCTGGGTCCACGAGGGAACGCCCATCACCCGCGCACCTCTGGTCCGGCTCTTCTCCCGTGTCCTGCGCAAGGACGATGACGGCTACGTGCTGGTGACCCCGGTGGAGAAGATCGCCATCGCGGTCGAGGACGTCCCCTTCATTGCGGTCGATGTCGAGACCGCGGCGGGAGGCTACGTCTTTCGCACCAATGTGGGCGACAAGGTGTTGGCCGGACCCGACCATCCGGTGAGCTTGCGGCACAGCGCCGCTCTTGGTCAGTCTGCCCCCTATATCCGTGTGCGCGGCGGCCTGGACGCACGGCTGGGGCGGGCCGCCTATTACCGCCTCGTCGACCAGCTCGAGACCACGCCGGGCGAAGACGCCCTCATCCTGCAAAGCGGCGGCGAGACCTTCCGTCTGCCGATCGAAGACCGGCCGGCATGATCGGCTGGACAGACAGGCTGCGCGCCGGGCTCGAAAGTTCGGCAGCCAGACGCGACCGCCGCCTCTTCGAGGAGCTCAATCCCGATCTCGACCATAGTCCGATCCTCGACCGACCGCCACGGACCGCGCGTCCCGCTGCGGTGATGATCGGCGTGCGCGATACCGCAGATCCGACCGTCGTGATGACCCTCCGCTCACCGAGCATGCCGTCACATGCTGGGCAGATCAGCCTGCCGGGCGGCACCCCGAACCTTGATGACCAGGACCTTCGTGCCACTGCTCTGCGGGAGATGCACGAGGAGGTTGGCGTCCCGCCGTCGGCCATCGACGTGCTCGGCCACCTGGGTCTCCACTATGGCGGTCTCGGCTATGTCGTCACCCCCGTGGTCGGCCTTCTCGATCCCGACATCGTCGTCGAGCCCTGCCCGCGCGAGGTGGCGGAAGCATTCGAAGTGCCGCTGCGTTCACTGGTCGAACCGTCCAATCACATCGTCGAGCCTCGCAATTTCAGTGGCGTCGACTACAACATGTTCGCCGTTCCTGCCTACGATACCGAGGGGCGCTATCGGAAGATCTGGGGACTGACCGCCGGGATCCTGCATACCCTTTCCGAGGTTTTCACCCGTGACCGCGACTGACGCCTTCGCCTGGGCCCGGGACAGGCGCCTTCTGAGGATCTTTTCGGTGCTGAGGGAAAAGGGCGAAGCGCGGCTCGTGGGCGGCTGCGTCAGGGACAGCCTCCTGGGCGAGAACCCGCTCGAGAACGACGAGATCGATATCGATATTGCCACCACCCTGACCCCCGGCGAGATGAAGCAGGCTTTCTCGGAGGCAGGCGTTCGGCTCGTCGCCACGGGGGAGGAACACGGTACCATGACGGCTGTCCATGACGGGCTCGTCGCCGAGTGCACCACCCTTCGGGCCGATCTCGAGACCGACGGTCGTCACGCCGAGGTACGCTTCACCCGGGACTGGGACGAAGACTGGCGCCGCCGTGATTTCACGATCAATGCTCTTTACGCCGACGAGACAGGTTCGGTCTGGGATCCCGCAGGAGGGCTGCCGGACCTGAAGGCGCGCCGGGTCCGTTTCATCGGAGAGGCGGAAACGAGGATCGAGGAAGACGCTCTCCGGATACTCCGTTTCTTCCGCTTTTCCGCCCGGTTCGCCGACAGCCTCGACGAAACCGGCCTTGCTGCGATCCGGTCGAGAGTCGGAGATCTCGGCATTCTATCGAAGGAGCGGATCTGGTCCGAGCTGTCCCGGATCTTCCGTGCGCCGCGCGCACCGGAGGCCCTGACGGCCGCCGAGGAATGCGGCGCGCTTGCAGCTGTCGTGGACAGGCCGGCGAGACCTCAGGTTTTCGCCGCCGTTCACGCCGAGGGCCTGCACGACCCTGCAAGCGGCGTCGCCGCGCTGTGGTCGGCACTTGATGCGAAGGCCCTCCGCGCCGCCTTCAAGCCCCCTGGCGAACTCATCGCCGGGGTCGAGGCGATCGGCAAGGCGAAGGACCGGATAAGGATCGGCGAGGGTGCCGCCGGGCTCCTTTATCACGAGGGCCGGCCCGCCGCCCTCGCAGCGGCAGTCATTCTTGAGGCGGAAGGGTTCGACGTCCCGCCCGGCCTCACCGGGTCGCTGAAGGAACAACAGGTCCCGGTCCTGCCCATCGGCGGGCGGGACCTCGCGGAGAGGGGCGTCGCCCCGGGCCCCCAGATGGGCAGGACCCTCAGGGCCTTTGAGAAGCGCTGGCTCCAGCAGGGCGCACCATCCGATGACGGATTGGTCGAACGCCTCCTCCTCGAAGCGTTAGGCAGCGAGGCGTCGCGCTGATTCAAGGTCGATGCTGAAGAGGCGGCTCACCCCCCGCTCGATCATCGTCACACCATAGAGCCTGTCCATGCGGGACATGGTGAGCGGGTGGTGCGTCACCACCAGGAACCTCGTCGTGCTGCTTTTCGCCATGATCGCCAGGAGATTACAGAAACGCTCGACATTCGCATCGTCCAGCGGTGCATCGACCTCGTCGAGGACGCAGATCGGAGCGGGGTTCGTCCTGAACGCCGCGAAGATCAGCGCAGTCGCGGTCAGGGCCTGCTCACCGCCGGACATCAGGCTCAGGGACTGGAGTTTCTTTCCCGGAGGGCTCGCGAAGATCTCGACACCCGCCGCCAGCGGGTCGTCATTGTCCACGAAGCGGAGTTCCGCCTGACCGCCGCCGAAGAGGCTGACGAACAGCTCGCGGAAGTGCCGGTCCACGGTCTCGAAAGCCGCGAGAAGGCGCTGCCGCCCTTCACGGTTGATCGCGCCGATCGCCTGCCTGAGTTGCGCTGCGGCATCGTCGCAGTCCTGACGTTCACGGCGCAGGGTTTCGAGCCTTTCGGTCACCTGCTCGCCTTCCTCCGCGGCCAGGAGGTTCACTGCCCCGAGACGCTCGCGCTCGCGTTCGAGCTTGGTGAGCCTCAGGCTGAGACGTTCGACGGTATCGGTCTCGTCGGCTCTGGCCAGAAGGTGCTCGGCCTGCTCGTTGGTCAGGTCCGCTTCGTCGAGGATGTCCTCGTAGCGTTCCCTGATGGCGCGGAATTCAGCGCCGATCTCGGCCAGCGCCTCCCGCTCGGAGGCTGCCTTGGCTTCGGTCTCCCGCCGCTGCTTTTCGGCTTCGCTGCGGGCCTTCTCGCCCTCCATGACCGCGTCCTGGGTGCGTTGCCACGCCTGTTTGGCGTCGAAGGCCGCGAGCTCGAGAGCCTGACTGCGTTCGGCATCGGGCTCGTCGTCGCCGGACTCGGTGATTTCGGCGATCAGGCGTTCACGGAGGGTCCCAAGCTCATTCATGCGGCCTGCGGCGCTGCGTTTGCGTTCCGCCCACGCCTTTTCCTCCTGCTCGCGCTGGCGCAGTCGGTCCCGACGCTGGGTCGCATCGCGGGCGTGTTCGTTCGCCTGCGCCCGCAGTTGGCTTGCGGTCCGCCTGGTCTGGTCGCGGGCTTCGCGGGCGGCCTCGACCTCGCTCCTGTCGATGGCTTCCGGCCGGGGATCGCGGGCCGCCTCGTCACGACGGGCCTCGGCCTCGGCGAGGGTCTGCTCGGCGAGAGCCTTCTGCTCGTCGAGGGTCTCACGCCGCATGGCCGCGTTCTCGGCCTCGCGCAGCAGGGTTTCGGCATCGCGCCGCAGCCGGCGTTCGTCCTGGGCAAGCCGATCGACTTCGCCGCGCAGCGCCTTCACCGCCTCGGCGGTTTCTCCTGCTTCGGTACGGGCCTCCGCTGCAGCAGCTTCTGCATCGGCACGTTCCGCCACCGCCGTTTCGCGTTCCTCTTCGAGGGTGCTCAGTCTGAAGGATGCGGCAAGAAGCTCTTCGAGGTGCGCGTCCGCTTCGCTTTTCCTCAGATAGCCGTCCCAGCGCCAGACATGTCCCTGCCTGTTGACGAGGACCTGCCCGGGCGCCAGCTCGCCAAGTTGCGTCCCGGTGGGTTGTTCCTCGATCAGGCCGATGGCCCTCAATGCGCGGTGAAGCTCCGCAGGCGCGTCGATCAGCTCATCGAGGCTGGTCACGCCCGAGGGCAGCGGTGCCAGATCTGCATTCTCGCGGCCGAGCGACGTCCAGGCGTGATCGTCGGAGCCGGACAGCTTGGCGTTGAGCCCCTGTCCCAAGGCTCCGGCCAGCGCGGCGCGCAGGGTTTCGGGGACGCTCAGCGCGGCGAGCAGGGAGTCGCCCGAGGCGCCTTCGTCGCTGCTCTGGGGGATCAGCGGCCGGAGGACGGCGATCTCCTTTTCGAGAAGCGCGAGTTTCTGCTTCGCGGCGGCATGGGCGCTTTCCGCCTCGCTGGCGGCCGCGCGGGTTTCCTCACGCCTGGTCTCGACTTCAGAGAGCGCCTCTTCCTTTTCCTGCCGGGTGCGCCGGATCTCCTCGAGTTCTGCGCCGGCCCTGTCCGCGGCGTCCCGATCGATCGCTGGCAGTGCGGCGATCTTCTCCATCACCCGTTGGAGCTGGGCCATGGCCTGGTCCACTGCCCGGGCGGCGCTTTCCTGCGCCCGGTCATAGGCGCGGGTCTCGGCCTCCGCGGAAGCAAAGCGGCGTTGAAGCTCCTCGAACTGACGTTCCTTTTGCTGAAGGAACTGCTCCGCGGCATCGGCCTCGCGGTTGAGCTCGCTCTGGGTGTCGCCTTCAGCTGCGATGGCGGATTTGAGTTCGCGGGCCTCCGCGCTGGCCGTCTCGATCGCGGCGGCGGCCTCCTTCAGGAGCTCGCCTTCGCGCGTGAGGTCGGTTTCGGCGCGGGCGAGGGCAGCCTTGCGCTCCTCCGCAGCCTTCTGGCGGAGGCGCTCCTCGTTCTCGAACGCCTTGTAGGCCGCTTCTGCCTCGCTCAGCACCTTCGCCGCGGCGCGTTCCTTCTCGCGGGCGGCGTCCACCGCCTGCTGCCGCGCCGTCAGGTTCCGGTCGGCGCTGGCGGCTGCCTCGGTGGCGCGGGCGACGAGGTCGCGGCGTTCCGAGGTCAGCCTGTCGAGGCGTGTGAGCTGGTCCGCCGACGCGCGGATGCGCGAGACGAGGAGGGCGTCTCCCGTCTCCCGGATCTCCTCGGTGAGGATCCTGTACTTCGCAGCTTTGCGCGCCTGCTTGCCGAGCTGTTCGGCCTGCACGTCGAGCTCACCGATCACGTCGTCGAGCCGTTCGAGATTGTCCCCCGCGGCTTTCAGGCGAAGCTGGGCCTCGTGCCGGCGCGCGGCAAGTCCGGTGATCCCGGCCGCCTCTTCGAGAAACCGCCTGCGCTCGGTCGGCTTGGCGTTGATCAGCTCCGCGATCTGCCCCTGCCGGACGAGGGCGGGAGAGGTGGCGCCGGTGGAGGCGTCCGCGAACAGGACCTGCACGTCCCGGGCGCGGACTTCCTTGCCGTTGATCGTGTAGACCGAAACCGAGCCGTCGGCCCGCCTGATGACCCGCCGGGACACCGTGAGGGTATCCTGGTCGTTGAACTGGGCCGGGGCCTTGCGGGAGCTGTTGTCGATCTCGAGAGTGACCTCGGCCCAGCTCCTCGCCGGACGCCCGCCGCTCGTACCAGCGAAGATGACCTCGTCCATGCCGCTGGCGCGCATCGCCTTGGCGGAGTTCGCACCCATCAGCCAGCGCAGGCCTTCGACAAGGTTCGACTTGCCGCACCCATTCGGCCCGACAACGCCGCTCAGCCCGTCCTCGATCTCGATTTCGACCGGCTCGACGAAGGATTTGAAACCGCAAAGGCGGAGACGTTCAAAGCGCATGGCAAGGTTTCCGAGTTCCGCGGGGCCAGAGTTGGCCCCACGGAAAGCGTTAACCTATCCGATTCGTGAGGTCAGCTCCGCTTTTGAACTTCAGCCTCGATTTTTTGTAGGGTTTCCTCCACCGAGCTTCCGAGGTCGAAGCGTTCCCCGTCCACGAGGAAACTCGGCGTGCCGGTGATGCCCGCGTCACGGCCACTCTCGATCGAATCGATGATCGCGTCGCGGATGTCCTCGCGGCGGAAGCAGTCGTCGAAGCTCTCGTCCCCGATGCCGACCTGGCGCGCGATGTTGCGCAGGACCGTCGGTGCATCGCCCCGAACCCATTCATACTGCCGCTTGTAGAGGGCGTCGATCATGGAGAAATAGGCTTCGGGGCCCGCATCCGTGGCGGCGCAGCGGGCCAGGATGAAACCGGCTTGGGCGCGGCGCACGGGGGGCGTCGGGAATTCGCGATAGACGAAGCGGACCTTGCCGGTGTCGATGAACTGTTCCTTGATCTCAGGGAAAAGGGAGGCGTGGAACGCGGCGCAGCCCGGGCAGGTCACCGAGGCGTACTCGACGATGGTGAGGGGCGCGTCCTCGCTGCCGATCGCCATCTCGTCGGCGGCCATGCTCCCTTCGGGCGCGGGAAGCAGCTCGGGCTCAGGCGGGGTCTGGGCCTCGGCGGTTTCGGTCGCCGTGACCTCCGCCGCTTCGGCATCGGGCTCATCGCCGCTTCCGCAGGCGGCCAGCACGAGCATGGCGGTGGAGAGAAGGGCGAGCGGTCTGATGCTGTTCGTCATGAAAGTTCCCTTACCGAACGACGCTGGATACGCCTAGCGGTTCCGGTCATGAATGGTCTGGCGCATCTCATCAAGCGCCGCCCGGAGACCCTCGCTCCTGGGTTTTGCGGCCTCGGCAGCCTGTTCGGGTGGTGCGGAGGGCGCCGCCTGCATCCTGCGGCTCGACCAGGAACGCTCCGCCTTGCCCTGCCGGATCACGATCCGCGACAACCGGGGCAGGCCGAGCTTCTGACGGATCCGCGCAAGAAGGGCGTCCTGCTGGTATTCGAGCCGCATGGCCGCCGCCCCGCTCCTCACGGCCACCTCGAGGGCCTGGCTCCTGCCGCGGTCGATGATCCGGCTCGGCCGGCAATGCGGCGCAAGCTCCGGTCCGACAATGCCGGCCCATTCCTCGGCGAGCCGCGGATCCATCGCTCCTGAAGCCTTGGCGAGCCGGGCGAGATGGGGGCCGAGCGACTTGGCGAGTTTGGGCGGGCCGCGCCGTGCCGGGCGGGTCTTGACGGTTGGCACTTGCCGCGGAGGCAGGGGGTCTCGCATAGGGGGACGATGATCGATCAGCCTACCCCTTGCAAGGTGTCTTCGTGAGTCCCTCTGATACGGGGCGCTTCGCGCCGGTTCTTCTGGCCTGGTACGACCGCGAGGCGCGGGTTCTTCCGTGGCGGGTTCCGCCGGGGGAGGGGCGGAGGCCCGACCCCTATCACGTGCTCGTTTCCGAGGTGATGTTGCAGCAGACGACGGTGGCCGTGGTGCGCGAGCGGTTCGCCTCCTTCCTTGAAAGCTTCCCCGATGTCGAAACATTGGCCAGTGCCGAGGAGGCCGAAGTGCTGGGCGCATGGGCGGGACTTGGCTATTACCGCCGGGCGAGGAGCCTGCACGCCTGCGCCCGGGCACTGATGGCGGACCATGGCGGCCTTTTTCCGCAGACGGAAGACGCGCTGCGGACCCTGCCGGGGATCGGCGATTACACCGCGGCGGCGATCGCCAGCATCGCTTTCGGCGTGCCCGCAACCGTGGTTGACGGCAATATCGAAAGGATCGTCGCCCGCCTCTTCGCGATCGAGGAGCCGCTCCCCAAGGGCAAGCGGGCCATCAGGGACGCGGCGAGCCTCCTCAGCCCCAAGGAGCGGCCCGGTGATTACGCCCAGGCGATGATGGATCTTGGCGCCACCATCTGCAGGCCGAAGGCACCGCAATGCCTTCTCTGCCCCGTGAGCGGGAGCTGCGAAGCGAGGCACCTCGGTATCGCCGCGGACCTTCCGAAGAAAGCCGCGAGGAGGCCCCGCAAGGTTGCGACCGGAACGCTCTTCGTCCTGACCAACGGGGCGGGTGAAGTGCTTTGTGAGGAGCGTCCTGCCGAAGGGCTGTTTGCCGGAATGCTCGGCCTGCCCGGAACAGGGTGGGACGGCACCGCGCGGGAGGAGCCGGCGGACATGGCTCCCGCAGGATCCTTCGTCCATATTCTGACGCACCGTGAACTGAAGATCGATGTCTTGCGGGGAAAGGCGTCTGAGACCCTTCCCGGTACGGTCTTCATCGCTCAAGAGGAGGCGGCGCGGAGGATGCCATCCTTCTTCGCGAAGGCGCTGAGGACCGGCCTCAGCTCGGCTGGCTCCTGATCGCCTGGCGGAGACCGTCGATAGGCGCGAAACGGCCCTTCGTCTCTTCGTAGTGCCAGTAGGTCCAGCCATTGCAGCTCGGCGCGTTCTGCAATGTCGCGCCGACCTTGTGGATCGAGCCCTGCAGGTTCTGGGCCTGCAGTGAGCCGTCCGCCTTCACCCGGGCGGAGAACTTGCGTTTCGGACAGTAGAGCTTCGTACCCGGAGCGAGAAGGCCCGCCTCGACCACCTGGCCGAAACCGACCCGGGGCGCCTTGCGCGGCGCGGGCATAGGCGCGAGATCGGCCTCGTCCCTCGGTCTCTCCACTGCGGCGATCCGCTGTTCGGCGGCGATCACATAGGACATGTCCCGTTCGATGCCGACGTAGTGACGCCCGAGTCGTTTGGCCACGGCACCGGTCGTTCCCGTACCGAAGAACGGATCGAGAATGATGTCCCCGGGCTCCGTCGTCGCGGTGAAGATGCGGTGGAGGAGGGCTTCCGGCTTCTGGGTGGGGTGGAGTTTCGCCCCGTCCTGCTTCAGGCGCTCGGCGCCGGTGCATAGCGGCAGGTTCCAGTCCGACCGCATCTGGACGTCCTCGTTCGCGGCCTTGAGCGAGTGGTAGTTGAAGGTCACGCGGCTGGATGGCGAACGCCCCGCCCAGATCAATGTCTCGTGAGCGTTGGTGAAGCGGGTGCCGCGGAAGTTCGGCATCGGATTGCTCTTCACCCAGATGACATCGTTCTGGATCCAGAAACCGAGGTCCTGCACCGCCGCTCCGAGGCGGTAGATGTTGTGGTAGGAGCCGATCACCCACAGCGCGCCGTCCTTCTTGAGGACGCGGCGCGCTTCGGTCAGCCATTCGCGGCAGAAGGCGTCATAGGCTTCAAAGCTTGCGAACTGGTCCCATTCCGCGTCCACGCCATCCACGCGCGACTGGTCCGGACGGGTCAGGCCATCCTTGAGCTGAAGGTTATAGGGCGGGTCGGCGAACACGAGATCGACGGAGCCGTCGGGCAGCTCCCGCATCTTTTCGATGCAGCATCCGTTCAGAATTCGGTCTTTCGGAAACGCGCTCATGAGAACTCCACTCGCATTACCGAATCGATGTGAGTCCCCAGGGTAAAGAAGCGCTTAATCCGTGGGCGGTTAACTTTGATGAACGAGGGGTTAAGCCGCCCGGCCGAGAAGCTTAACCAGGAATGAACGCCGGTGGTGCGGGGTCGGACCTGCACTCAGGATGGCGTCGCAGTGGCTCCTGCTGCCATAGCCTTTATTCGTATGCCAACCATAATCCTGATAGCGGACGGCGAGCCGCGCCATCGCCCTGTCGCGGATCACCTTGGCGATGATGGCGGCTGCCGAGACCGAAGGGCAGCTCGCATCGGCCCTGACCTCGGCGATGGCCTCTCGCCCGAAATCGGGCGCGCGGTTGCCATCGACAATGACGAGCGCCCCGGCGGATGCACCGAGGGCCGTGACAGCCCGGCACATGGCGAGCTTCGTTGCCTGTTCGATGCCGAGCCGGTCGATCCCTTTCGAGGAAACGGCACCGATCCCGAACCGCGCACGCACGACAAGCTCGGCGTAAAGAGCGTCGCGCCGCTTCTCGGTCAGGGCCTTCGAATCCTTCAGTCCCTCAAGCGGTGCTTTTGGGAAGAAGACAGCCGCGCTCACCACGGGGCCTGCCAGCGGGCCACGCCCGACCTCGTCGACGCCGACGACGGGGCGACCGCGGGCGAGTTCGGCTTCATAGGCAGGGCAGGCCAGGGGTGTGGGCATGCCGGGGAGGATGCCCCGCGTCGGGGCAGCGGCCAAGGCCCGGTTATCCCGAAGCGACCTATCCGAAGAGATCCGATTGCCCGCCATTGCTTCCCGGCACCTTGAAATGCCTGATGGACGGAGCGGGCGTGGGCGTGAACCCGAGCTTGCGTTCGGCCGCCTTGAACCGCAGGTCGAGCATGTCGGCGTAGGCGCCGCGCGGACCGCCGCCGCGCGAGCGCTGAACGTCGTAGATCTTCCCGCCATTGATCGCCTTCAGGTGACCGAGCACCCGCGACTTCCGCTGGGGCGCGGCTTCGTCGAGCCATTCGGTGAAGAGCGGACCAACCTCGAGGGGCAGCCTCAGGAGGGTGTAGGCCGTGAAGGTTGCCCCGGCCGTCCGCGCCGCGGCCATCAGGCTTTCGAGTTCGTGGTCGGAAAGCCCCGGTATCATCGGCCCGTGCACCGTGCCGGTCGGGATTCCCGCTTCGGCAAGAGCCGCCACCGCCTCGAGCCGCTTCTTCGGGGTCGGCGCACGCGGCTCCATACTGCGGGCGAGGCCAGGATCGAGGGTCGTGATCGAGATCATCGCGCGCACGAGGTTCTTCTCCGCCATCTCTTCGAGGACAGGCAGGTCGCGCAGGATGAGGTCCGATTTCGTCAGGAGGCTGACGGGATGACCGAATTCGAGGAGCACTGCGAGGATGTCCTGCATCAGCCGGTAGCGCCGCTCGATCGGCTGGTAGGGGTCTGTGTTGGTCCCGATCGCGATCGGTCTCACCTTGTAGCCCCTGGCCGAAAGCTCCCTCCGCAGAAGCTGCGCGGCGCCCGGCTTGACCATCAGCCTGCTTTCGAAATCGAGCCCGGGAGAAAGGCCGAGATAGGCGTGGGTGGGTCTTGCGAAGCAGTACACGCAGCCGTGCTCGCAGCCCCTGTAGGGATTGATCGAACGGTCGAAGCCGACAAACGGGCTGTCATTGAAGGTGACGATCCTGCGGGCGGCTTCCGCCGTCACTTCGGTCCTGAGGGGCGGGAGCTCCTCATCGGTCCAGCCATCGTCGATCCGCTCGCGAATCTCGGTCTCGAACCGCCCGCTCTGGTTGCTGAGGGATCCGCGCCCGCGGGGCCTGCCCTTGTTACGGTTCCGGAAGGAGGGAGGTGCGGGCTCGGCCATGCTGTAGAACATAACCGGAACAAAGGAACACTACAAGAACGACTTTTCCCGATCCGCAGCCTGGGGTTGAGGTCTCGACAACTTGAGGCCGGTGGGCGCGGCCTGCCCGAGGTCCTTCCGGTTCGGACGCCGGAGCAGGAAGTGCACGAAGATGGCCGCTGCGATGCCCGCACCCGCAAAGGATATCCACGCCGCGCGGAAGACCGCATGCACCGGGTCCATGCCGCCAAAGGTCACGAGGAGCGTGGCGAGGCCCGCATAGAGAACCACGAACCTGAGGGCGTTCATCCCCAGGGCAACGTTCGGATAGCCGAGGGGATTGAAGATTCCGATCGATACGATCAGCAGCCCCGCGCCCCAGATGCCGAGCCCTATAGCCTCGAGATAGTGGTCGGTGATCGCGGCGATGGCGGGGTTTTCCGTGAAGAGAAAGCCGAGATCCTCACCGAAGGCGAACATCAGCAGCGCCGCAGCCGCCCCCCAGAGGGCGGCGAATGCCCAGTAGCTCCGCTCGGCCCGGGCGAGCCTCGGATCCTCCCCGGCGCCGACATTCTGGCCGATGAAGGGCGTGATCCCGGTCTGCAGGGCGAAGAAGGGGATGATCGCAAGAGCCTCGATCCGCGAGCCGACGGCGAAGCCGGCCACCGCGTCGGGCCCCGCTTCGGAGAGCAGCCTCGTGACGGTCGCCGTGCCGATCGGCGAGACGAGCTGCGCCGCGAAGGCCGGCGCCCCGTAGCGCAGCACTTGGGCGATGCAGGGGAAAAAGTCGCGCAGGGCCTCGGCCCTGAAGGTGATGAGCCCGGCCCGTTCGAGCCACCGGAATGCGAGGCCCGTGATGATCAGCCTCGCGAAGACCGTCGAGAGCGCCGCGCCCGTCATGCCGAGAGCCGGTGCGCCGAGAAGACCGAAAATGATGAAGGGCGAGCTGACCGCGTTGATAACCGCCGCGAGGACCATGAGCACGCTTGGCACCTTGGCTTCGCCGGCTGCCCTGATCAGCCCGTTGAGGACGATCGGCAGGACAAGAAGCGGAAGGCCCCAGTACCAGACCGTCATGAAGCTGTTGATGTAGGGCAGGAGGCGCTCCGGCGCGCCGAGCCCGAGGAACACCCAGTCGCTGATCTGCAGCATGACCAGGGCGAGGACCACGGCGAAGGCCGCGACGAAGAGGAGGGTGCTGGCGATCAGGCGCTTGGCTTCGCCTTCCCGTCCAGCGCCGATGGCCCTCGAGACGATCGCCGCCCCGCCATTGCCCATGCCGATGGAGATCGCGCTCATCCCGAAGATGACAGGGAAGCAGAAGCCAATGGCCGACAGCTCGTCGCTGCCCAGTCGGCCGATATAGAAGGTGTCGGTGACGTTGATGACGATCACCGAGAACAGGCCGAGGGTCATCGGCCATGACAGGTCGAAGAGAACCCTGACAACGGGCTGCGTGAGGAGCCGCTCGCGGCGCTCAGCGAGATCGAATGAACCGCGGGGCATTGGCGGTGACATGGCCCGCGTCATCTCGGGAGGCAAGCGACACGATGAGGCGGGTCGGCCCCGCCCCTTGTCACCCCCGCGAGAGGCTCAATCCTCGTCGTTTCCGAAGTTTGCGAAGACCTTGTCGAGGTCGGGAGCGTTCTTGCGCTCGTCCTCTTCCTCGTCCGGAGCGGTGGTATCCTCGGCGGGCTGCAGGGTGGCGCCTTCGGGCATCCGGCCCTCGGCTTCGATCCTCGCGCGCTCCTCGGAGGCTTTCTGCACGGCCATGTCGAGGTCGAACTGGGTGCAGAAGCCGAGGGTCACGGGATCCATCGGTTCGAGGTTGGCGGAATTCCAGTGGCTCTTGTCACGGATCGCCTGGATCGTCGTCTTGGTGGTGCCGAGCAGCTTCGAGATCACCCGGTCGGGGACCTCGGGGTGGTTGCGCACGATCCACGCGATGGCATTCGGCCGTTCCTGCCTGCGCGAGGTCGGGATGTATCGGCGTTTCTTCTTCGGCTCGGGGACAGCCACCTTCTTCTTGGCGAGCTTCATGCGGTAGTCCTCGTCGGCCTCCGCCTTTTGAAGTTCGTCACGGGTGAGCTGGTCCGCGGTGATCGGGTTGATGCCGCGCACGCCGGGGGCCACGTCGCCATCGGCGATGCCCTTCACTTCCAGCGCGTGCAGGCCGCAGAAATCCGCGATCTGGTCAAAGGTGAGGGCAGTATTGTCGATCAGCCAGACAGCGGTGGCCTTGGGCATGAGGGGTTTGTCGGACATCGGGGGCCTCCAGGTTTCGGGGCGCCAGTGGCGCGTAAAAACAGCTTCTCCCGGCGCGTCGTCCGGCGGTGTTTACGCTGAATGACTGGGGAGGGGTCGGGCATAGAGCTAGGGCGAAGCCCATTCTCTTGCAAGCCGCCATTTGCACCGCCAAAGAGACGGCCCCATGCGCACCTCCGATTTCGATTTCGACCTTCCCGAGGAGCTGATCGCCCTCGAACCCGCAGAAGAACGCACCGCCGCCCGCCTTCTCGTGGTGGGCGGTGAGGTCTCGCACCGGTCTGTCGCGGACCTGCCCGGTCTCCTTCAGGACGGCGACCTCCTTGTCCTCAACGATACGAAAGTGATCCCGGCGGCCCTCGAAGGCCACCGCGCGCCGCGGGGAGAAGGCGAGGGTGTCAGGGTGGAAGCCAACCTTGTCGAGCGGCTCGAGCCCCGGGACGGCCGTGCCCACTGGCGCGCCTTCGCCCGGCCGGGAAAGAGGCTGAAGGTCGGCGATACGCTGACATTCGGTCCGCTGCGCGCCGAAGTGACGCGCAGGGCGGAGATGGAGACCGACCTTCTTTTCGAGACCCCGGACGAGGCCTTCGCCTCCGCACTCGACAGGGCCGGGATGCCGCCCCTGCCGCCCTATATCGCAAGGAAGCGCGCCGTCCGGGAGGACGACCGCGAGCGCTACCAGACTGTCTACGCGCAAAAGGAAGGCTCGGTCGCCGCCCCCACCGCTGGCCTTCATTTTACCGAGGAACTCTTCGCCAAGCTCGCGGCCCGGGGCGTCGGCTGGACCCACGTCACCCTCCATGTCGGCGCCGGCACCTTCCTGCCGGTCACCTCCGAGGACCTTTCGGGCCACAGGATGCACAAAGAATGGGGAGAGGTCTCGGAAGAGACAGCCGAAAGGATCGCGGCGGCAAGGGCGAGGGGCGGCCGCATCGTGGCCGTGGGCACGACATCGCTGAGGCTGCTCGAAAGCGCTTGGGACGGCGAGAAGGTTGCACCCTTCCGGGGGCATACGGACATCTTCCTGAAGCCGGGCGACCCGTTCCCCGCTTCCGATCTCCTCCTCACCAATTTCCACCTGCCCAAATCGACCCTCTTCATGCTCGTCTGCGGCTATGCGGGTACGGAGCGGATGAAGTCAGCCTATTCCGAGGCAGTGAGGGAGCGCTACCGCTTCTTCTCCTACGGCGATGCCTGCCTCCTGGAGCGGCAGACTGAACCCCCCTCCTAGATTCCTGTCCTCGGGACAGGGCGGCTCGTCCTTCCGGCCCGCCCAGCCGCGTCCCGCACCGAGGGCTGTCAGGCACACGCCTTCGGTGCCAGCTGCCTCCCGAGGGGGGCGAGACATGCCGGGCGGATGCTGCTAACCGCCCGCTGCCGAAACGAAGAATTCTGGGAGCGACGATGAAGGACCTGGGCGCACTGGTGCATTTCAAGACCCGCAACCGCGGCGCGGAGCCCGGTGGCCCTGGCGGCGGCTACTGCCGGGTCTATGGGCGCTTCTCCGACTGGGAAACCTATGAGGAGGAGGTGCGCCGTCACTTCCGCCGCCACTTTCGCTACGACGTCGTGGACTTCGAGGAGAAGGAAACCGTCGAGAGCCCGAAAAGCGCGCGCCAGGCAGCCCTGATCCGCGAGCTCGACCGCTTCCCGATCCAGTACCTGACCATGCAGCTCTACCCGCGCGACGACGCGCACTGAGCCGGGCCTGAATGAGCATTCCCTTCAGCTTCTCGCTTGGCGGCACGGACGGGCAGGCCCGCACCGGCGCGATCACCACCTCGCGCGGGACGATCCGTACACCGGCGTTCATGCCGGTGGGGACCGCGGGCACGGTGAAGGCCGTGCAGATGCGGGACGTCAAGGCGACGGGGGCGGATGTCATTCTCGGCAACACCTATCACCTCATGCTGCGACCGACGGCGGAGCGTGTGGCGAAGCTCGGCGGGCTGCACGCCTTCTCGACGTGGCAGGGGCCGATCCTGACCGACTCCGGCGGCTTCCAGGTCATGTCGCTCGCGCAGATGCGCAAGCTCACCGAGAAGGGTGTCGAGTTCCAGAGCCATATCGACGGCTCCCGCCACATGCTGACGCCGGAGCGTTCCATCGAGATCCAGTGCCTTCTGGGTTCGGACATCCAGATGCAGCTCGACGAATGCCCGCCCTTTCCGATCACCCCGGAGGCGAGCCTCGAAAGCCTCGAGCTCTCGGTTCGCTGGGCACGGCGTTCGAAGGCCGCATTCGAGGAGATGGCCGGTCCCCATCAGGCGCTTTTCGGCATCGTGCAGGGCTCGGTCTTCGAAGACCAGCGGAAGAGAAGCTCGGAAGCCCTCCAGGAGATCGGCTTCCCCGGCTATTCCGTCGGCGGCCTCGCGGTGGGAGAGGGGCGTCGGGCGATGTTCGACGTTCTCGACGTCACCACTCCGACCCTGCCGACCGACAAGCCGCGCTACCTGATGGGGGTGGGCAAGCCCCTCGACCTCGTCGGCGCGGTGGAGCGCGGTATCGACATGTTCGACTGCGTGCTGCCGACCCGGTCGGGCCGGCACGGCCAGGCTTGGACATGGGACGGGCCACTCAACCTCAAGAACGCCGCCTTCATCGACGACGACACCCCCCTCGATCCAGCCAGCGACTGCCCCGCCAGCCGCGACTATTCCAAGGCCTATCTCAACCATCTCTTCCGCTCGGGCGAGTATCTGGGGCCGATGCTCCTCAGCTGGCACAACCTCGATTTCTACCAGAAACTCATGACCGCCATGCGCGAAGCCATCGCAGCGGGACGCTTCGAAGCCTTCGCGGCGAACTTCCGGGAACGCCACCACGAGAAGCCTCGCGACAATAATGCGCAGAAAGGCGGTTGACGCTCAGTCCGTCACAAACTAGCTACCCGCCTTCTGGTCGGGCCCTTAGCTCAGTTGGTTAGAGCAACTGACTTTTAATCAGTAGGTCCTCGGTTCGAATCCGAGAGGGCTCACCATTTTTCCGGCTCTGCGCGCCGAATCTGTCTGTCTCTGTGTTGGGGCGAGGCAGTAGCCCGGTAGCTGGGTCTCCACTTACAACACTGGTGTGAGATCGCGCAGGACCTGGATCAAATCGTCCAGCTTCGTGGTGGCTACGCCGCATAGATAAACGAACGTGTTCTCCACTTTGGAATTGAGTGCGCCTTGTGTGCGTTTTCGGGTCCAGTCGGCGATAGTCGCAATGAGACCGCGATCGACAAGACAACCCTCGTCTGCCTTCAGCAGCATGTTTTGAGCGGTCCCAAGGACCGCAATGAGTTTTTGCCGTTGGATCTCACTCAGGCCTCCATGCTCAGGATCTGTGTTCTGAGTACGAATCTGTTCTTCAAGCCGCTCCAGCGCTGATATGGCCTCTTCTACCAGCTGAGCCGTATGCGAATCTCGTTTGATCTGCACGTATCCGTGGACGTTTCGGAACGGCGCCTGCCGATCCTCGACAACATCCGGATACGGAGGGTCAATCACGTCCGCGAAGACAGGTGTTGACCCACGGTTCAATTGATCTTTCATTCGGAGAAATTCGTAAGCGATGTTGTGATAGTATAACTGCCCAAGCTCTTGGTGGGCCTGATTCTCTAACGAGTAAAGGTCATTGATGTCGATCTCGACAAGTTCATCACCTCCGTTTGGAGAGAGTAGGTTGTGCTTGCGGAGGAAATTCCCGAACTCGGTCCGGAAGTAAGGAACTGCACGGGAGTCCAATCCGGAATAGATGAAACCCGGTTCTACAATTACACGATCTCCACTGCCTTTGGTCATCGGAGTATTACACTTTTTCCAAGTCGAGAGACTTCTTAACAGAGGGTACGAGATGTTCTGCCCTCAGTACCCCCGCTCGATATCCACGGTGTCCTCAAGAGCGTTGCCTTCGAGGTAGCGCCTGGCCTGTTTCGTGAAGGCTTCGAGGGTGTCCTCGGCGCGGGTGATGCCGGAGACGTGCGGGGTGACGGTGAGGCGTTCCTGCGCCCAGGCGGGATGGTCGGGTGGCAGGGGCTCTTGCTTGAAGACGTCGAGCACCGCTGCCGAGCCTTCGTCCCGGCCGAGCCATTCGGCGAGCGCCCTGTCATCGACCGTCAGTCCACGGCCGGTATTGATGAAGAGGCTGTTCGCCAGCCTCGAGAAGAACGCGTTCGCAAGGGCGTCTTCGCTGTCGGGGGTCGCGGGGAGCGCGGCAATGGCGATGATCCCGTCCTGCGCGGGAAGCTCGGCCAGAGGAAAGGTCTGGTCGAAAGGCGGCTTTGCCCGGCCTGATTTCGAGGCGCCGAGGACCTGCCGGGCGTGGGGCGCGAAGACCCGGGCGATCCCCTGGCCCATCTCGCCCGTACCAATGACGAGAACGTCGGTTTCGAAGAGGAGCCGGGGGCTGGCCTCTTCGACCGACCACCGCCGCTCGCTGGCGAGCTCCTGCCGGACCCGGTGTTTCTGGAGGAAGGCGAGGGCGTAGGAGAGGGCGTATTCACCGATCTGCCGGCCCATCCGCCCGGTGGTCCGGGTGATGACTGGCCGGCCCCCGCTGGCCCGGAGGCGCGGCAGGATACGGTCCACCCCGGCGCCGCTGGCGTGAATCCAGTCATAGGCGCCGATGTCTTCGTCATCGGGAGGCGTGAAGGCGACGAGGCAGGTCCTGGCCTTGCCCCCATGCTCTGGCGGCTCTTGGGTCACCGCGATGCGCGGGTCGATCCGGGCGATCCTTTCGGCGAGCCAGCGACCATCCTTGTCGTGAACGCGGACGATGAGGTCAGCCACCGGGGCCACCTTACGCGATCGTGCCGAGCCCGCCGCCGAGCGCCAGGGTCTGTCCGGTCACGTAGTCCGAAGCGGAGGAGCCGAGAAACAGGGTCACGGCAAAGACGTCCTCGGGCTTTCCGAGACGCTTCAGGGGCACCATCCCCGCGATCGTGTCCTCACCCACCGCGTCGATCGTGCCGCGCATCATCTTGGTGGCAAAGGGCCCGGGCGCGATGGCATTCACGGTGATGTTCCGGCCAGCGAGCTGGAGGGCCAGGTGTTCGGTCAGGTGGATCAAAGCGGCCTTGGAGGCGCCGTAGGAATAGGTCTCCATCTGCCCGGCGCGCATTCCCTCGACCGAGGCGATGTTGACGATCTTGGCGGGACGCTCGGCATCGGCCGCCCTTTCGAGCAGCGGCATCATCCGCTGGGTGAGGAAGAACGGTCCCTTGAGGTTCACGTCCATCACCTTGTCCCAGCCCTCCTCGGGGAACTCCGCGAGGGTGGAACCCCAGGTGGCCCCGGCATTGTTGACGAGGATATCGAGCCTGTCGGTCTTCTCCTTCACGAAGGCTTCGAGCGCCGCAATTCCGTCCACCGTGCCCAGATCCGCGGCGAAGCCGTAGGCCTCGCCCTGCCTCGAGAGTTCCTCTGCGGCGGCGTCGCAGGCCTGCTCCTTGCGGGAGGAGACGATCACTTTCGCGCCGTTCGCGACCAGGGCACGCGCCATGTCCAGCCCGATTCCGCGGGTGCCGCCGGTGACCAGGGCCGTCCGGCCCTTCACGTCGAAGAGTTGTTTCGCGTCCATACTGTGATCCCTCCTTGTCCGGGCGTGTTCGCACCGCAATCGTCGTCGTTCGTTAGCGGGCCTTGTGCCCACAAGGAGACCTCATGACCAGACTTTCCCTCCTGTCCGCCGCCTCCCTTTTCATGCTCGCCGCCTGTGGCGGGGGCGAGGAAACCGAGCCTGCCTCGAATCTCGAAGCCCTGGAGGATGCTGGCGAAGAGCTGGACGAAACCATGGGCGGAGAAGCGCGGGAGGCCGAGGAGATGGCCGACACCGATGACGCCCTCATGGGCGCCGAGCCGGACGGTGAATGCCCGGCCGACCAGTATCAGGAGTTCGTGGGCAGCCAGCTCGCCGCGGTGACCTATCCCTCCGACCTCGAGGTCCGGATCATCGAGCCCGGGTCGTTGTACACGCAGCAATACGTCCCCGAGCGCATGAATATCAGGGTCGACGCGGAAGGGACCATCATGCGGGTCGATTGCGGCTGACCGGCGGGCCGGTCATGCTTTCGCTTCCCTCACTGGACACGGGCCGCGCTTCTTTGCATAGGCTTCAGACGGTTCGGGTAGCGGAGCGGACATGATCGGCCTTCTCAAACGTATCTTCACCTGGTGGCACCAGTCGACCATCGGCACGGGCCTGACCCTCTGGAAGGGCAAGGCGCGGCTCGTCGGCGAAGATCACCAGGGCAACCGCTACTACGAAGAGGGCGGAGCCAAGGGCTCCTACCCCGAAGGCGGCCGCCGCCGTTGGGTCGTCTATCATGGCGTTGCAGAGGGCAGCCGGATTCCGCCCGAATGGCATGGCTGGCTGCACCACATATGGGCCGACCCGCCCACACTGGACCCTTTGCCGGTGCAGCGCTTCGAGAAGCCTCACCTGCCGAACCTGTCGGGCACGCCGCTTGCCTACCGGCCCCACGGTTCGATCTCGGTCGCCGGCGAGCCACCCCGCGAGAAGAAAGACTACGAGGCGTGGTCTCCCGACGCTCCCTGATGTGCTAGGCTCCCCTTCGTGGGCAGCGAACGGACCGCTTCTGAATGCTTCTGATCTCCATCGCCTTGTCACTGGCCCTGCAGGAGCCTTCGGCCCTGCAGGACGACCTTCCCTCCGCAGAAGGCCTCCCGTCGCAGGACGGCGAATACCTCCTCGGTTGGACCATCGACCCGCCCGCCCCCATCGAGGGGGAGGAGAACGAGCTCGACCGGCTTTCCCGCTCGCCTTCGGGCTCGGGCTTTCTGGCGCAGGTTTTCGGCTCCCAAGGCGATGACAGCCGGGTCCCGGTCACGGTTACCCTGAGGGCGCTCGACAAGGTCACAGCGCAGTTCCGCGATCTCGAGGTCCCGATCGGCGAACCCGTCCAGTTCGGCCCGCTCACCCTCCTGCCGCGCACCTGCTACACACGGCCCCCCGAGGAGTTTCCCGAAACCACCGTCTTTCTCGAGGTCTATGCCGACGAAAGCGACGAGGCGGGAAGCCGTGCCCTGGAAGAGGACCTCGCCGACGCGGAGAGCCGGGCGCTGGCGGCGGGCGATGGCAATGCCCTCGCGCCGCGCCGGGTGAGCATCCAGGAAACCATCGATACCGCGATGTTCGGGCGTCCGCTTTTCAAGGGCTGGATGTTCGCATCGAGCCCTTCGGTGAACGCGATGGAGCACCCCACCTACGATGTCTGGGTGATCAACTGCACGATGGAAGAGCCTGATATCTGATCGGGCAGGGCGAAGAAATCGCCCTTTACCGCCATCGCCGAGCTCAGCACCTGCTGGTATTCCCTCTCCGGCAGTTCCGTGGCGCCGAACCTTGCCAGGTGATCGGTGATGAACTGGGTATCGAGGAGGGTGTATCCTCCTGCGACCAGCCGGGCGACGAGGTGGCAGAGCGAGACCTTGCTGGCATCGGTCACGGTACTGAACATGCTCTCCCCGAAGAACGCACCCTGAAGCGAGACGCCGTAGAGCCCGCCCACCAGCTCGCCGTCGAGGTAGGCTTCGACGGAATGGGCAAAGCCTTCCTTGTGGAGCTCCGCGTAGGCGCGCTCGATCTCACGGTTGATCCAGGTCTCCTCCCGGCCCGTCATTTCACGGGCGCAGGCGGCGATCACGCCCTCGAAGTCGCGATCGACGGCGATCTCGAAGGGCTCGCGTCTGAGGGTTTTCCTGAGGGAGCGGGGGACATGGAAGCCGTCCAGCGGGAAGATGCCGCGCATCTTCGGCTTGACCCAGACAAGGTCGTCCTCGTTGCGCCCCTCGGCCATGGGAAAGAAGCCGAACCGGTAGGCTTCGAGGAGCAGGCTTGTGTTCAGACGGACCAAAGTTGTCCTCGGGGGGAAAGCTACCTACACCTGTCCGCTCTAGCGCAGCGGCGCCGAAAACGGGAGACCCGCCCATGGCCCTCGCCATCACCTCTGCATTCGAATGCGGAAACATTCGCGTTCTCGACGCTTCCGATCCGGGCGCGGTGCGACTCGAAATCGAAAAGGACGGCAAGACCGACCACTACCAGTGGTTCTATTTTCGCGCTGCCGGGGACCCGGGCCACAGAAAGCTCGTGATCGAGAATGCCGGCGGTTCGTCCTATGTCGGCGGGTGGAAGGACTACCAGGCCCGCGCGTCGACGGACCTTCAGGACTGGCGCCAGGTGCCGACCCGCTACGAGGACGGCAAGCTCATCATCGAGCACGAGGCGGAGGCTCCGGTGACCTACTACGCCTATTTCGCACCCTACACGGCGGACGAGGCGATGCGTTTCACGGCCCGGATCGGCTCCCGGCCCGATGTGGAATGGATGCCGCTCGGCCATTCCCTCGATGGTCGCCCGATCGACGCGCTCCGTTTCGGCGAGCCCGGCGATGGAAAGAACATGATCTGGGTGATCGCAAGGCAGCATCCCGGTGAAAGCATGGGATCCTGGTTCGCCGAGGGCTTCTGCGAAGAGGTCCTGAGGGGCGAGGGACCGCTCCTCAAGGACGCGGTGGTCTACGTGGTCCCGATCATGAACCCGGACGGGGTCGCCCGAGGGCACCTGCGGACGAATGCCGCTGGCGCCGACCTCAACCGGGCCTGGGCAGAGCCTTCGGAAACCCAGAGCCCGGAAGTCTTCTGGGTCCTGAAGGCGATGGACCAGACCGGCTGCGACCTCTTCCTCGATGCCCATGGCGACGAAGCCATCGCCAACAACTTCGTTGCCGGTGCGGAGGGAATCCCCTCGTGGACGCCGCGGCTCGCGCAGCTGCTCGACCGCTTCAAGAACAGTCTGATCGAGGCGACCAAGGACTTTCAGGACAAGGAAGGCTACCCCGTGGACGCCGCGGGACAGGCCAACATGCGCGTGGCCTGCCACGCCGTGGGAGAGCGGTTCGACTGCCTCTCACTGACCCTCGAAATGCCGTTCAAGGACGCCAAGACCAACCCCATGCCGCAGGAAGGCTGGTCCCCGCGTCGCTGCAAGCAGCTCGCGAAATCCGTCCTCAGCGTGATGGAAAGCATGGCCCCGAAGCTGCGGTGAGGTTTCTTTCCCGTTTGAGAGCCGTTTCGACGCCGGCGATGCCTCCACCTGCCGGCGTGGATTACACTGTCTACTTCATGCACGTGGCGAAGACGGCTGGAACATCCTTCAATGCCGCCATGCTTGGCGCGTTTGGCGAGGATGCCTGCGTGATCCACGCGGAAGCGCACTGGCCGCAGCTCAAGGAAGGGGACCGGACGCCGCTGGAGGGCAAGAGCTACGTTGCCGGTCATCTGTTCCTTCCATGGCTGACGCAGGTGGCGGAGGAGGAAGAGAAGCCGCGCTACAGACAGATGATCGTCGCGCTTGTCCGCTCGCCTGAACAACAGCTCCGCTCGCACCTCCGGATGCTGGCGCGGATCGGCAGCATGCCACGGGAGAAGCGCAACGACTGGCCCGAGTTCATCCATCGCATCAGCGAGCGGCTGCACCGCTCCGAACTGAAAGACGCCGACGAGATCCTGGCCGCGATCCGAGAAAACGAACCGCAGTCCCTGACCCTGTTCGACAATTGCCAAACCCGTTATTTCAGTCCGCCTGAAGACTACAGGGTGCAGCCCCGGGACGTCGAACGCGCCATCAGCGCCGCCGAGAAGCATCTCGATCTCATCACGGACGAACAGGGCGTCCAGGCCATGGTCTCCGAGATCTGCGCGAGGGTGGGGATGCATCCTGTCGGCGTCGAAACACTGAACGCGCAGCCGGTCGAGCAACGGGACGCACTGGACGATCCGGATGTGATGGCCCGACTCTCCCCGCTCATCGAACATGACAGGAGGCTCGTCGAGGCGCTGAAGGCGTTTCCGCGTTTCGTCCGTCCGGCTCCGGAATCTCTGCCGGACGACGCTGGAACCTGACAGGACGCAAGGATGGCAGAGGCCAGAAAAAGGCGGCCCGCAGGCCGCCTTTCATGAAATTCCTACCAGATGGAGACCCGCTCTTCGGGCGGGAGGTAGAGATCGTCCTCCTGGGTGACCTCGAAGGCCTGATACCAGGGGTCCATGTTACGGACGACGCCGTTCACCCTGTACTTGCCGTTCGAGTGGCTGTCCGTTGCCACCTGCTGCTTGAGGGCCTCTTCCCGATAGAGCGATTTCCAGACCTGGGCCCATGCCATGAAGAAGCGCTGGTCACCGGTGAACCCGTCGATCACCGGGGCTTCCTCGTCACCGAGGGACAGGCGGTAGGCTGAATAGGCCATGGAGAGCCCGCCGAGGTCCCCGATGTTCTCGCCCATGGTGAGCTCGGGGTTGATGGCGTAGCCGGGGACCGGCTCATAGGTCGCGTACTGATCGCCGAGCTTCGCTGCCTTCTCGTCAAAGCGTTCCGCATCCTGCGCGGTCCACCAGTCGCGAAGGGCGCCGGTTCCATCGGACTTGCGGCCCTGATCGTCGAAGCCATGGCCGATCTCGTGGCCGATCACAGCGCCGATCGCACCGTAATTGACCGCCGGGTCGGCTTCGGGATCGAAGAAGGGCGCCTGCAGGATCGCGGCGGGGAAGACGATCTCGTTGCGAGTGGGGGAGTAGTAGGCGTTCACCGTCTGCGGTGTCATCCCCCATTCCTTCTCGTCGATCGGCTCACCGAGCTGCGAGAAGTTGTCCTCGGTCTCGAAGACCCTGATCCGGCGCATGTTGCCGACCGGGTCGTCCTCCGAGATCTCGACACCGGCATAGTCTTCCCACTCCTCGGGATACCCGATCTTCGGCGTGAAGGCATCGAGCTTGGCCTTGGCTTCGCGTTTGGTGTCCTCGCTCATCCAGTCGAGGTTCTCGAGCCGTTCGGCGAAGGCGACACGGAGATTGGCAACCAGCTCTTCCATCTGCGCCTTGCTGTCAGCGGGGAAATGGCGCTCCACATAGACCTTGCCGACCGCCTCGCCGAGCGAGCGGGAGACGGAGGAAACACCGCGCTTCCAGCGCTCGCGCTGCTGGGGCTGGCCGGAAAGCTCGGTGCCGTAGAAGGCGAAGACGCGGTCGTCGATCTCGCTCGGGAGGACCGAGGCGTAATCGCGCAGGACCGCGATGCGCATCTGGTTCTTGATGGTTTCGAGATCGGTTTCGGCAAAGATGTCGGCGATGCCTTCGACAGCGTCCGGGTGCTGGACGATGATCTCCTGATCGGCGGGGACGCCGAGTTCGGCAAGCATATCCGTCCACGGAACGCCTGGCATCTCGTCGGCCATCGCCTCGAGGGTGTAGGGGTTGTAGGTCAGGTCACGGTTGCGGCGCTTGGCGCGGTCCCAGTGCACTTCGGCGATCCGGCGCTCGAAGGTATAGACCTCTTCCGCGGCCTCTTCGGGATTTTCGACGCCCGCCATGGCCAGCATGTCCATGAGGTACCCGCGATAGGCCTCGGCCTTGTCGGCGAAACGGTCGGCGAGATAGTAGTCGCGGTCCGGCATGCCCAGACCCGACTGGCCCAGATAGACGGTGTACTGATCCGGATCCTTCGCATCGACGCTGACATAGAGGCCGAAGAGGCCCCCCGCGGCGATCTCCGGGTTCGCATAGGCCAGGGCCGCTTCGTCCCGGCTTTCGATACCGTCGATCACGTCGAATTCGGCCTGCACCGGGCCGAGCCCCGCTGCCTCGATCGCTTCTTGGTCCATGAAGGCGTTGAAGGCGTCGCCGATCTTCTGCTCCACCGAACCGGCCGATGCGTTGGATGCCGCCGCATCTTCGATGATCGTCCGGATACGCTCCTCGTTGCGCTCCGAAAGGACGCTGAAACGCGTATAGGCCGACCGCTCGGCGGGGATCTCGAAGGTATCGAGCCAGCGGCCGTTCACGTAGGCATAGAAATCGTCGCCGGGATCGACCGCGGGGTTCATGTCATCGGTCTCGATCCCGAATGTGCCGAGCTCGGGACCATCCGCCTCCGCCGTGTTCGAGGTGGAGTAGCCTCCCTCGTCGGTCATGCCCGCCGGAGCCTGCGCTGCGTCCTCGACTTCGGGGGCGGAGGTGCCGTCTCCGCAGGCCGCGAGGGCGAGCGCAAGCCCGCTCGCGAGGGCAGTCGTCAGCAGGCGCGAGCGCCGGGTCAGTGGTTTGGGAAGTACAGGATTCATCGTATCGGACCGTCTCTCATCATCACTCGTGGCGCGCCTTGTTCCTGAAACTGCCCTGATGGGCAAGCATTGCGGAGAGCTGCATCGGTCGCAGCGCGGGGCGTTGCCGCCGCTTCAGATGGGCGCGTAGGGAGAGCGGAGCAAACCACCTGAGGAGACTTTCATGAGTGCGGTGCCAGGCGACGACATGTCCAAGAAGAGCTGTTTCCTTTCCGGTGCCACCTCGGGGATCAACGAGCAGATCGCGCGGCGGCTGGCGAAGGCCGGTGCCAAGGTCTTCGTCGTGAGCCGTTCGCCGGAAAAGGTCGAGCGGACCGTGGCCATGCTGAAGGACGAGGGCGCCGCCGATGCGGGCGGGCAGGCCGTCGACGCCCGCAGCTATCCCGATATCGAGGCGGCGGTGAAAGCCTGCGCCGAGCAGTTCGGGCCCATCGACATCTGCCTTGCGGGACAGGCGGGGAATTTCCCGGCAGGAGCCGCCCAGATGTCGGCCAACGCCTTCAAATCGGTGATCGACATCGACCTCCTCGGCACCTTCAACGTCTTTCGCGCGGCTGTTCACGAGGCGAAGCGCCCCGGTGCGAGCTTCATCGCCATCACCGCCCCCCAGGCGAAGCGGCCGATGCTGTTCCAGAGCCATGTCTGCGCCGCGAAGGCGGGAGTGAACATGCTGGTGCAGTGCATGGCGATGGAGTGGGGCGTCTCGGGGGTCCGCGTGAACGCGATCAGCCCCGGCCCCATCGACGAGACCGAGGGCATGGACCGCCTCGCGCCCACCGAGGAGATGCGGGAGGGTTACCGCCAGGCCCTCGCACTCAAGCGCTTCGGAACGAAGGACGATATCGCCGATGCCTTCTTGTGGCTCTGTTCGGAGGGATCGGCCTATGTCACCGGGACCATTCTGGAAGTCGAAGGCGGGACCACCCTCGGCGATGCGTCGCAAGCCATGAAGATTTGAGGGGAAATGCCGCTGCGGGCGGACGCAACGATCGGGGTTTCCCAAGTGTCAGCGCGGCATGTTCAATCGTGACCGTGCCTTCCTGGCCCTGTTCGTCTGGCTTGGCGTCTATCCCGCCGTCCTGTTCATGACCTGGCTTCTCAGTCGGTTCGATTGGTCGCTTTCGCTGCCTGTCAGAGTTTTCCTGACCACCATCGTTACGGTACCCATCATCGAGTTCGTGGTCATGCGCTTTGCGAAACGGCTCGCCGCCAAGGCGGAGGAAGCCGTGGGATTCGAGGGCACGCTGCGCGAAAAGTTCACCGAGGAGGACTGACCATCAGGGGACGCGTACTCATCACGGGGGCGGGGACCGGCATTGGCCGGGCCTGCGCGCTCTATCTGGCCGAGGAAGGCTTCCACATCATTGCTGCGGGAAGGCGGATCGAGCCTCTCGAAGCGCTGGCACGGGAGAAGCCCGGGCAGATCACCCCGGTCAGTCTCGATGTCACCGATCCTGCGAGTATCGAACGCGCTCTGCCTCAGGTCAGCCCGGTGGACCACCTCGTCAACAATGCCGGGGTCGCGGTCATGGGAGCCATCGAAGCGGTACCACTGGAGGAATGGCGGCGGCAGTTCGAGGTGAATGTCTTCGGGGTCGCCAACATGTGCCGCGCCGTGCTCCCCCAGATGCGCCAGAAAGGCGAGGGGCGGATTGTCATGATCGGTTCGGTGACGGGACGCCTCGTACCGCCGTTCCAGGGGGTCTACGGCGCCTCCAAGCACGCCCTCGAAGGTCTCAGCGACGCGCTGCGCCGTGAGCTCCGCCCCTTCGGGATCGAGGTCAGTGTCGTTCGCTCGGGCTTCGTCAATACGGATTTCGGCGAGCAGGAGCAGGAGCAGCTCAAGAAGCACAGGCTGGATGACTACGGCCTCTGGCACGACCGCTTTGCCAAGTGGCACCACGAGAGGGGCCACAAGGCCGCCCCGGGACCGGTGGTGGTGGCAAGGCAGGTCGAGCGTGCCCTGACCGACGCCAGGCCCAGGACCCGCTATGCGTGTCCGCCTCCCGCCAAGCGGTTCCTCAGGATGCGAAAATACCTGCCGGCCCGCGTGGTCGATCGCATCATCGAGCGCACGATCGCGCGGGGATGACCTTTGCCGAAGGGAAGGCATTGCGGAACCGCCGCTCTCTCTTTACGCACCGCACCGAATAATAAGCGAGGAGCCGCCCTACCGTGACGATCCCGGTTTTGATGCCCGCCCTTTCCCCGACCATGGAAGAGGGCACGCTGGCCAAGTGGCTTAAGAAAGAGGGGGACACCGTCTCCTCCGGCGATATCCTGGCCGAAATCGAGACCGACAAGGCGACCATGGAAGTCGAGGCGGTCGATGAGGGCACGCTCGGGCGCATCCTCGTGGACGAAGGCACCGAAGGGGTGAAGGTCAATGCCCCCATCGCGGTCCTGCTCGAGGACGGCGAGAGCGCCGACGACATCGAGGAAGACGCCCTGCGCACCCCGGCCCAGTCCGCCCCCGAGGGCGGCACGGCACAGGACCAGGAAAAGGCCGAGATCCGCTCCGAGGAACGGCCCGAAAAGCCTTCCATGTCGGTCACCGCCGAACCCGAGGTCCCCGAAGGCACCGCGATGAAGGAGCAGACCGTCCGTGATGCCCTCCGCGATGCCATGGCCGAGGAGATGCGCCGGGACGAGGACGTTTTCGTCATGGGCGAGGAAGTGGCGGAGTATCAGGGTGCCTACAAGGTGACCCGCGAACTCCTCCAGGAATTCGGCCCCAGGCGTGTGGTCGATACACCGATCACGGAATATGGCTTTGCCGGTCTCGGCGTCGGAGCGGCCTTCGCCGGCCTCAAGCCGATCGTCGAATTCATGACCTTCAACTTCGCGATGCAGGCGATCGACCACATCATCAACTCCGCCGCGAAGACGCGCTACATGAGCGGGGGGCAGATGGGCTGCCCTATCGTCTTCCGCGGGCCGAACGCGGCGGCGTCCCGCGTCGCGGCGCAGCACAGCCAGGACTACGCCCCCTGGTACGGCCACGTCCCCGGCCTCATCGTCATCGCGCCCTACTCGGCGAGCGACGCGAAGGGCCTCCTCAAGACGGCGATCCGCGACCCGAACCCGGTCGTCTTCCTGGAGCACGAGCTCCTCTACAACGAGCAGGGCCAGGTGCCCGCGGACACGGACGACTTCGTCCTGCCGATCGGCAAGGCGAAGGTCGCGCGCGAGGGGCGGGACGTCACCATCGTCTCCTACGCCCGCGGGATGCTCTTCGCCCTCGCCGCGGCGGAGCAGCTCGCCGCCGACGGGATCGAGGCGGAGGTCGTGGACCTGCGCACCATCCGCCCGATGGACACGGAGACGGTCGCCGCCTCGGTCCGCAAGACCAACCGCCTCGTCACGGTCGAGGAGAGCTGGGCGCCCATGGGCGTTGGGTCGGAGGTCGGCTGGCGCGTCGTCGACGCCGCCTTCGACCACCTCGACGCGCCGCCCGCCCGCGTCACGCAGGAGGACGTGCCGCTCCCCTACGCCGCGAACCTGGAAGCGCTGTCCCTGCCCGACGCGTCCAAGGTGGTGGCGGCTGTCCGGAAAGTCATGTACCTCTAGGGCGAGCAGCTTTCGGGGGACCACTTATGTTCGACTTCCTCTTCAACCCACAGGGGCGGATCAGCCGCAAGGGCATGTGGCTAGGCTTCATCCTGCCCTACCTCGCGATCAGCATCGTGCTCGGCATGCTGAGCGAGGCTGCAGCGATCTTCGCGATCATCAGCACGATCGTCGGGCTGTTCTACCTCTGGCCAAGCCTCGTGGCCGTGCCCGTGAAGCGTTTGCACGACCTCGGGCGCTCGGGATGGTGGCTCCTCCTGATCTACGCCGTCGAGCTCGTCCTGGCCGTCCTCTTCGTCGTCGGCTGCTTCACGGCGGCGGAGGGCACGGGGCTCCTGGTGGCCTTCGAGGATGGCAGCTTCGAAAGGCTGTCCGAACAGGAGCAGTCCGAGGTGTTCGGGGAGTTGGTCCTGAACGGCTTCTCGAACGGCATGGTGATCGCGACCTCCGTGCTCCTGGTCCTCATCGGCATCGCGACCTTCGTGATCTTCTACGTCCTCCCGGGCCAGCGCGCCGACAACCGCTTCGGGCGCGACCCGCTGGCGGAGGGGCGCGGCTTCGCCGACTGAATGGAGGCCGCGCGGTTCCTGCTGAGCCCGCGCGGGCGGATGGGGCGCAAGGCGCTGCTCGTCGGCAGCCTCCTGCCCTTCCTCGTCGTGATCGGCCTCGCCGACGCGGCGGAGGACCCTTGGGTCATGGCCGCCGCCTGGGCGCTCGTCGCCTGGCCGGTCCTGGTCGCCCATCCCTGGCGGCGCCTCCACGACATGGGGCGGAGCGGCAGGTGGAGCCTGGTCTTCCTGTTCTTCTACGCCCTCGGCTTCGCCTTCTTCTTCTCCGAGTACGTGCCCGCGGAGGGCGGCTGGGCCGCGCTCTTCGACGGAGAGCCTGCGCGGACCGTGGACGACGAGCTCACGGCCTCCGGCCTCGGCGGCCTCTCGACGGTGCTGATCTTCCTGCCCATAGAGCTCGCCTGGCTGTACCTCTTCCCTGGCCAGGCGGGGCCGAACGCCTACGGTCCCGACCCCCGCGCCGCCCGATCCTAGACTGCCCACGGAGCCTTCCATGCCCATCCCTGTCCTGATGCCAGCCTTGTCGCCGACGATGGAGGAGGGGACGT
>CAZAFU010000017.1:0-32723 GCA_964484475.1 uncultured Caulobacterales bacterium
TTTACTGGGCGGCGCGAATGCTCCTCGGTGGCGAAGACCCGATGTTCCTCTTCCGAAGACTGACGGTCATTGCCTCTGAAGACATCGGCAATGCCGACCCCGAGGCCCTGGGGCTCGTCATCGCGGCGCGGGAGGCCTACCGGCAGCTCGGCGATCCCGAAGGGCACATCGCCATCGGCCAGGTTGTGAGCTACCTCGCGAACGCGCCCAAATCGAACGCCGCCTACGCCGCTTTCAAGGCAGCGAAACGGCAGGTGCGCGAGACGGGCACCCTGCCGCCGCCGCCCCATGCACTGAACGCGGCCACGGAGCTGATGAAGGACGAAGGCAGGGGCGAGGGGTATCGCTACGACCATGACACAGACACGGGGCACGCGGGGCTCTCGTACCTGCCCGAAGGAATGCCGAGGCAGCATCTCTATCAGCCCACGGAGAGAGGGGCCGAGAGGTCCCTGCGTGATCGACAAGCCGCCTACCGCAAGGGGCGCGGTGAGAGCCTCCCGACTGAGGAATGACGGCTTTTTGCCCGGACGGCGCTTGTCACTGGCGCAATTCCGCCCTCTTATCGTGCTTTCACCCTGCCATTCCTTCGGTCCGGCCTTGAAAGAGGGGTCCTTTCATTGCGGTTTGTTGTCTTTCTCCTCACCCTCGTTGTTCTCTCGCTGGTGATCCTCTACGTCTTGGGAGACCGCCGCCAGCCCCAGTCCCGCACGATCACCCAAGAGGTCGAGCTAGAGGCCCGTTGAATCCATGAAGCTTTTCCTTGCCGGCGCCGCTGCGCTCCTGTTTCTGCCCGCCACGGCCCACGCCCAGGTGGAGCGGGCGAATTTCGACACCAGCGCCTTTTCGCTGGGGACCCTGACCGAACAGGACGGCGCCTTGCCCCGCACCCTGTGGGAGGGAAGCGAGCCGGGCGCAGTCGAGGCGCAGCTCCAAGCGCTGCCCACCCGCTACGAGGACCCGGCCAAGCGCCTCCTCCTGCGGCGGGTGCTGCTCTCTCCCGGCGAGGGACCCGTCGGCGCGGATGGCAGCCTTGCCGGCCTGAAGCTCATGAAGGCGGCCGAGGCGGGGTACTTCATGGAAGCAGGAGCCCTCGCCGAGCTCACGCCGGGTCTCGTCGTGCAACCTGACCTGAGCAAGGTGGTGGCCTACCGGGACCTCCTGGTGGGGAACTTCGATCGCGCCTGCGAGCGCGGTGCCAACCTGCGTGAAGGAAGGCAGGATCCCTTTTTCGTCCGGCTGCGTGCCTTTTGCTACGTGCACAGCGATGAGCGCCCTGCAGCGGAGCTGACGATCAGTCTCGCTCGTGAGGAGGGGGTCCTGAGCGGGCGCGACGACGAAGTGTTCCGCAGCCTGCTCCGCGACCGTCCGATCGAGGTCTTCCCGGAAAACGCTATTCAGTATGCGGCCTATCGCAAGCAGAACGGCCTTTTCGGTCCCGATGACATCCCCTCGCTCGCGCCCGCCATCGTGGCGGCGGTAGCGGTCGACCCGAACCTCTCCACTTCTGCCCGGGAAGCGGCGGTGAGAAGGGCTGCGGCGGAGGATCTCCTTCCCTCGCGTGAGCTCGGCGAAGCCGTTGCCATGCTGTCCGATACCGAACTTGGCGGCGCAGTGGCTGCGATCAGGGACCTGCCGGCGGCTACCGACGCCCATAGCGGTGAGATCGCGAGGCTCCTGGACAGCGTGAAGGACGATCCGGAAGCCTTCATGCTGATCGCCACGGTCTTCGAAGACGACATCGCGGCGATGGAGAGTACGGAAACCACCGCACCCTTTTCCGCGGAGCTCGCGCTGGCTGCCCTCATCACGCGCAAGTTCGAAGCCGCCGAAAGGTTCATGCAGGCCGTCGCCCGTGAGGGCACCCTCGGCTCGGACCGCGCCTTCCTGAACCTCGCCCGGCTCTATTCCTACCTGATGCCCAGTGCCGCCCAGCGGCTTGCCGGCGCCATCGGTGAAGAGCTGGACGAGCCGCCCGCTGGGGCCATGAGCGTCGCCGATCCGGCCGCCGCGGCCTTCTCCAACCCGCAGCTTGCGGACCTTGTCGACAACGCGATCACCGCGGCCCGTTCGGGCAGCATGGGCTCGTCCGTGCTCGTCGCGCTTGCGGCGGCGGGGGTCGAAGCGGACGGTGAACTCGAAGTCGTCAGGGATGCTGTCGCAGCCAATCTCTATGCGGAAACGCCCGCAGCGGAGGTCGCCCGCGAAGCCGCCTTCAGGCGCGAAGCCCTCGCTTTCGCTCCGAAGCTGCGCGAGGAAACCTTCGACCAGGGCGAATATGTGCCGAGGTTGAAGCCGAGCATGCAGAACCGGTGAAACTCGACGACGCGGCGGCGGTCGAATCCTTTCTCGAGGCCCTGGTTGTCGAGCGGGGTTCCTCGGCGCGGACGGTGAGAAACTACGGCCGCGACCTTCAACGGGTCGGAGCGTTCCTCAGGAAAGAACGCAGGACCGACCTCGCAAACGCGGGCCGGGACGACCTCGGCGCCTACCTCCAGCATCTCGAAGAGACAGGCCGCAGCCGGGCGACAGCGGCTCTTTGCCTCTCGGCTTTGCGGCAGTTCTACGGCTTCCTCTATGCCGAGGAGTTGCGCGCCGACAACCCATCGCTGACCCTCGAGACCCCGAGGAAGGAAATGCGTCTGCCAAGGGTCCTGACCATGCAGGAGGTGGGCGACCTTCTCGACCGGGCGGCAGAAAAGGCGGCCGGGGGCGATCCCAAGGCCCTTCGCATGAACGCGCTTCTCGAAACCCTCTATGCAGCCGGGCTCAGGGTTTCCGAACTGGTGAGCCTGAGGCTCGACAGCTTCGAGGGAGCGAAGGGCGGGCTTCTGAGGATCAGGGGGAAGGGGGACAAGGAGCGGCTGGTGCCCCTGACGGAGACTGCGGAAGCGGCTCTCTCCAGCTACCTGGAGCACGCGCGCGGCGCGTTCCTCAAGGACGAGGAGAAGAGCCCCTACCTTTTCCCTTCCCGCGGCAAGGCAGGCCACCTGACGCCAGCGCGCTTTGCGCAAATCCTGAAGGATGCGGCTTCGGAGGTCGGCATCGCCCGCGATCGGGTCAGTCCCCACGTTCTCAGGCACGCCTTCGCCACCCACCTTCTCGAAGGAGGCGCGGATTTAAGGTCGCTTCAGCACCTTCTCGGGCATGCTGACATCACGACCACACAAGTCTACACGCATGTCCGGCAGGAACGCCTGAGGCGTGCCCTCGAGGAACATCACCCGCTTTCGGGCGGCGACGGAAGGAGAGACCATGCGGACCTATCTTGAGTTCGAGAAACCGATTGCAGAGCTCGAAGACAAGATCGACGCCTTGCGGGGTCTCGACGAGCGTTCCGCCAACGAGGTGGAACCGGAAATCTCCCGCCTTCAGGAAAAGGCGAACAAGCTCCTGCGCGAGACCTATGAGGGCCTGTCGCGCTGGGAGAAGACCCAGGTCGCCCGCCATGCCAACCGGCCGCACTTCTCGGACTATGTCGACGCGATCGCCGAGGGTTTCACCGAACTTCGCGGCGACCGCGTCTTCGGCGACGACAGGGCGATCATCGCCGGCACCGCAATCATCGGCGGCCATCGCGTCATCCTCATGGGGCATGAAAAGGGCAAGGACACGGACAGCCGGCTCGAGCACAATTTCGGCATGGCCCGGCCGGAGGGCTACCGCAAGGCGATGCGCCTCGTGGACATGGCCGAGCGGTTCGGCCTGCCGATCATCACCCTGGTCGACACCGCGGGCGCCTACCCTGGCCGCGGCGCGGAGGAACGTGGGCAGGCGGAGGCCATCGCCTCCTGCACCGCGCGGTTCCTGGAAGCTCGCGTCCCGGTCATTGCGATCATCACCGGTGAGGGGGGCTCGGGCGGCGCCGTGGCCCTTGCGGCAGGCAACCGGGTGATGATGCTCGAACATTCGATCTATTCGGTCATCTCCCCTGAAGGCTGCGCCTCCATTCTCTGGAAGGATGCCCAGAAGAAGGGTGAGAACAAGGCCCCGGACGCCGCCGAGGCCATGAGGATTTCCGCGCAGGATCTCGAAGAACTCGGTGTCATCGACGAGGTGATCCCGGAGCCCGTGGGCGGCAGCCACCGGGAGCCGGAAACGGCCATGGCCACGGTGGGCGAGATCATCGCCAGGCATCTCGAGGAGCTTCGCCACCTGAGCCCTGAGGAACTGATTGCCGAGCGGCGGGAGAAATTCCTCGCGCTGGGCCGTTTCGGCGCTGACGGCGCCTGACCAACCTGTCCCGGAATGGGAAAGACCCGGAAGGAGCGCGAAGACGCTCCCCCCGGGTCCTGTAACCCCGGTGGATTGGGAATGGAGTTCAGGCCTTCTTGCGGCGGAATGCCATGATCGCACCGGAAGCCATCAGGAGAGCGGCCCCGGGGATCGGGACTTCCGAAGTGATGTCCGGGGTGCCGACGATGGTGATGGCGTCGAGGTCGAAGCCGTCGGTGCTGCGGCTGTTCGGATGGGTCGCCCTCGTGCTGTCGATCACGGCGATATAGGTGAAGGTGCCGGGGATGAAGACCTGCGCACCGGTGATCTGTGCGTCACCGTTGAGGATGTCGCCAGCCTTGATGAAGTCATCATAGACATCATTGATATCGTGGCTGCCGAAGTCGTAATCGGTACCGTACCAGACCTCGGCGCTTTCCTCATAGGTGCAGGTGCCGTCCCCGGCCTGGGTGCAGTTGAAAGTCACCTCGAAGCTGGTCGCCGTGCTGCCCGCCGCGAACGTGGTGTTGTCGAACTTGAAGACCGCGAAACCCGGATTCGAGCCATCGGCATTGGTCAGGCCCAAGGAGAGGAAATCTCCGTTGGCGAAGCCGAGGGCATGGGTTTCGTCGTCGCGGTCATTGGCACCGCCGACGGTCCCGTTGTTCTCCCAGTCGACGTCGGTGGCCGGGATCGGCGCCGCTTGCGCTGCGCCGAGGAGAAGAGCCGTCGCGCTGACGGCTGCGGTGAGGGTCTTGATCATGTTGCGTTCCTTTCGCGGGGTCCCTGTCCCGTTCCGGGACGACTGCCTTGACGAAAGTAACCTTGCAGAAAGGATGCCGGAGCAGCCCGAGGGCGCCTAATCGTCCCCCTTGAGGCTCGCGAGAACGGCGAAGGGGCTGTCGGGATCGGCTTCCTTCTTTTTCGACGGGCCGGAGCTGAACGTCCGCGGACCCTTGTCCTTCGGGCCTTGCCGCTTGCCCTTGCCGCCCTTCGGCTTGCCGCGAGCCTGCCCGTCACGCTCGCCGCCGCGGGCATTCGACTTGCCGCCGCGCCGCGGAGCGCCGCCACGATGACGGTTAGCCGGTTGATAACGCCAGAGCGTCACTGTCTCGGTCTGGGACAGTTCGGCGGGAGTTTCCCCTTCGGAAGGAGCCGCCTCGGCTTCAGTGGCCACGGCCTGCGCCGCCACCGCATCGTGGGCCTGCGCCGCGGTTTCCACCCCGGTCCCGTCCCCGTTCGCCCGGGTCTCTTCGGACGGCTCGTCGGCGGGAAGGACGCGGGCGGCGGTCGGAGCGGGATCCTCCACGGCCTGGGCCGCCGGGTCCTCGACCTTCGGCGCTTCGACCTTCACCTCGCGCTCCATGGTCTGCTTGCGGTAACCGAGGTTCTTCAGGATGTCCTCGAATTCCTCCCCGGAAACACCAACGAGGCTCATCATGCGCTGGTTGGCTTCGAAACCCTCCTTGCTGGCCTTGTCACGGGCGGCACGGATTTCCTGCGCGAGACGCTCCAGCATGTCGATCCGCACGGCGCGCTTGCCCGAAGGCCGGTAGCCGACTGCATACCAGAATGCGTGGGGCACGCTGTCGTCGGACGGCACGGAGGTGGCGCCGGCCTGCGGATGCTCGTATTTCGCCGGATCGGTTTCGGTCCAGAGCGCCCAGAGGAGCCCGAGGAACTGTGCCGGGGCGGGTTTGAGAAGGGCGGGAAGAAAGAGAGTGTACTCGCCGAACCTGACACCGAGCTTCCTGAGGCCCGAGCGTTCGTCCTGGCTCAGCGCCTTCACTTCGTCGGCAATCGGACGGCGGGACATGGCGCCGAAGTTCTCGAGCAGGCGGAACGCGATAGCGCGGGCACCGGGAGACAGGGCGCCTTCGGCGTCGGAGGGAAGGTTGAGGGCGCGCTGGAGCGCGACCAGCGGACCCGCGAGGCCCTCGACCCTGTCGGCGATATAGCCGCGCAGGCGCTCCTCGATCGCGGCGACCGCACCGGCGGGCATGTGCTCCATCGCGACGAAATGGAAATCAGGGCGCAAGGGCTGGGGCCCCTTGGTGAGTTGCGCGATCGCCCCCTGACGCCACCAGATCGAGCCGTCCGGATGGATCTTGAACTCATCCGTCTTCGCCCCGGCCAGCGCCGAGGCACGGGCCATCAGCTCGGGCTGGAGGGCCTTCAGCGCCGCGAAGCGTACCGCTTTCTCGTGTGGTCCCTTGGCCTTGGGATCGAGAATGAATTGGAAACCCAAGAGCCGACCGACGAACTCGCCTTCCACGACGACCTCTCCATTGTTGCGAACCCCTGCGAGAAGAGGGGCATCATCTTTCAACCGCTTCAAGAGGACTGACGTACGCCGGTCAACGAAGCGTTGCGTGAGTTTTTCATGCAGGACGTCGGAAAGACGGTCCTCCACGCGTCGCGCCTCGTCCTGAAAATGCCCGGCATCCTCGAGCCAGCCCGAACGGTGGCTGAGATAGGTCCAGGTCCTGACATGGGCGATGCGGTTGGAGATGGTATCGACGTCGCCGTTGATGTTGTCGAGCCTCGAAAGCTGGAGCTGCGCCCATTCCCTCGCGATCTGGCCGCGATCCATCAGCTGGTGATAGAGCTCGCCAAGCATCACCGCGTGCTGGTCGGGGGTCACCTTGCGGAAGTCCGGGACCTGACAGATTTCCCAGAGGAGCTTGAGAGCCGCCCCGCCCTTGGCCATGTCCCGGATGTCGTGCCGCCGCGAGAGCCTGCGGAGCGCTTCCTCGTCATCGTCCATCCGGGCCCTGACCAGGGGCTCGAAGGGCGCAGGGGTTTCCAGCGAGCGCAGGAGCGCAGGAAGGCTGTCGAACCTGACCTTCGGGTTGCGCCACTGGAGCGCCGTGACCGGCTCGAAGCGGTGATCGGTGACCTGCTCGACAAGGTTCTCGTCGAAAGGCGGGCACTCCGCCGTGGATCCCCACGTGCCGTCCTTCACGTGCCGGCCGGCGCGACCGGCGATCTGCGCCACTTCGGCGGGGGTCAGATTGCGGGCGTGCTTGCCATCGAACTTGCGGCCCTGGGCGAAGGCCACGTGGTCGATATCCATGTTGAGGCCCATGCCGATGGCATCGGTTGCGACGAGATAGTCGACTTCGCCCTCGTTGTAGAGAGCGGCCTGTGCGTTTCTCGTCCGTGGACTGAGGGCGCCCATGACGACGGCTGCACCGCCCCTCTGTCTGCGGATGAGTTCGGCGATGGAATAGACGTTCTCCGCAGAGAAGGCGACGATTGCCGAGCGGGGAGGAAGGCGGGTGACCTTCTTGTGGCCGACATGGGTGAGCTGGCTGAAGCGCTCACGGCCAAGAAAGGCGATGTCCGGGATCAGGTGCTTGAGCACCGGTCCCATGGTGTCCGAACCCAGCATCAGTGTCTCGTGACGACCGCGGGCATTGAGGATCCGGTCGGTAAAGATGCGCCCCCGCTCGGGATCGGCGGCGAGCTGCACTTCGTCGATGGCGAGGAAACTGACCTCCCGTTCGAGGGGCATCGCTTCGACGGTGCAGACCCAGTAGGAAGCGCTCTTCGGGACGATCTTCTCTTCGCCCGTCACCATCGCGACGGCCTGAAGGCCGCGCCGGGCCACCATTTTCTCGTAGACCTCCCGCGCCAGGAGCCTGAGCGGAAGACCGATCATGCCGCTCGAATGGGCGGCCATGCGCTCCAGGGCATAGTAGGTCTTGCCGGTGTTTGTGGGTCCGAGGACGGCGGTAACGCCGCTCGGCGCGAGCCCATGGGGCGCACGGTGGGCGGAGGACATGCCGTCTCTCCAAGCAGGCTTTTGCGGCCCCGTCAAAGCGGAGGTAGGATGACCCACCGAGGACCCGCCGTGGGAGAGCGGACGGGTCGGGGGAATAACAGGGGGGGCATCATGGTGCACCGGGCAAGTTTACGGGGAGCTGTCCTTCTGGCTCTCGCAACCGCAGGCCTTGCGGCTTGCGGACAGAATGAGGTGGAGGCCAGCGCCGAGGCCGGAACGAGCGTGACCACACGGATCGTCGCGGCGAATCAGGCGGTCCAGCTGCCCGATTCCGCTCGCGGGGCCAAGGCTCCCGACGAGTTGAAAACGGCAGAATGCATTCTCTGGCCGGGCGGCTACCGGGGACCGTGCATCTTCGAGCCCCTCGGTCGGGGCAGCTTCTCCGTCAGGCGCGAGGCAGAGGACGAGGCCTTCTTCGAGGATGTCCATGAGCTCAAGGTCATGGTCTATGCGGCTGGCAAGGCAGACGTCCGCAGCTTCGACCAGACCGGCGAGAGCATCCTCTGGGGCGAAGCGGAGCGGTCGGAGGGCTATCCGGCCTGCTGGATCGGCAACGAATTCTCTGTCTGCGCTTATTAAACCTGCGTGAGGGCGGCTTGGTCGAGGGAGTCGTTGAAGCTACTTCGATCTCATGGCCCTGGACACTTCCACGATCAACGAGGTTGCAGCCGAACCCGAGGCAGGCATCGACTGGTGCAGCTGCGCGCGGCAACTGCAATACGCCGATGTCGGGAAGGGAAGGCGGCTCGCCTACAAGTCGTTTGGCGAACTGAAGGAACCGGGCAAGGTCGTGCTCTACGATCCGGGCTCCTTCGGCTCCTATTGCGACGGCGTGCACCTCTGTGACGAGCTGGCGGAACGCGGTTACCTCGCGATCACCTACTCCAGGGCAGGCATGTATCCGAGCGATCCCCTGCCTGACGAAATCACGCCGCACCCTGCGTTCCATACCAACGACATCGAACGCCTGCTCGATGCTCTCGGAATACCCGGGCCCATTCTCCTGGCCGGGCATTCAATGGCGGGTGTGCGACTGCACTATGCAGGCCACGCCATTCCGGACCGGTTGAGCGGGCTCATCTTTCTCGATGCGGTCTGCCCTTCACTGACGAAATCCTTCACCTGGGCTGGATGGACCGCCTTCGCGCGCACTGTCGCGAGGGCGGGAGCCAAGGCGGCGGCGAGCTCGCTGTCGCCGCTGGTGGAGGAGATCCACCCCAACGTCCTCAAGCTCACCGGCGAGGACAGGACCACCAAGCTCAAATCCATCGCCAGCGCCGACCACCTGCGGGCGGCATCGGCGGAGATCCGTGCCATGGACAGGAAGACCCGGTCGATCGAGATCAACGAGGCGGTCGGGATTCCGGCCCTCTACGTCACGGCCACGGCGGTCAGTCAGGGCACGACGGAAGTCCTGAAGCGCTATGAGGAAGAAGGTGTCTGGGCGCGGCACATCCGGCTGCCCAATGACGGGCACATGTCGATGCTGGCCCCGCCATCGGTGGAGGTCATCGCGGCCGGGGTCGAAGCCCTCTGGCGGAAAGTCTCAGCGCGACCGGCCTAGCCTTGCGGGAACGTCCATCAGGAGGCGCCGGGCCAGGTAGTCCGGGTGCGCCTCGATCAGCCCATCGGCGATGAACGGAGCCTCCGAGAAGAAAGCCAGAGCCATGCCTGCCTTGTGACATGCGCTGATCGCCGCGCCGATCCTGCGGGAGGCATCGAACTTGGTGACGATGCAGCGGCGCACGCCGAGCTCCGCGAAGGCGTTGACCCAGTCCATGTGTTCGTGGACGTCGCCCGAAGCGGGGATCACCAGCACCATTTCCGCACCGAGCGCCTCGCGAAAGGCCCGGACGGCCGCCACATCGGCGGCTGCGAACGGGCTCACCCCCGGGGTGTCGAGGATGAGGTTCTCGCGCGGGCGTTCCTGCCTGACGATCTGCGAGACCTGCCTTGGTTCCTCCACCGCCCAGAAACGGGTGTCGAGGGCATCGGCATAGGTCTGCATCTGCTCGACCGCGCCCGCCCGGCCGACATCGGCGCTGATGAAGGCGAGACGCCCGCCCATGGCCGCGGCGCTGGCTGCGATCTTGGCCGCGGAAGAGGTCTTCCCCGCACCGGTCTGCCCGATCAGCATCAGGGGGGTGTCGTTGATGATGTCGATGGGAGCGAAACGCAAGGTCCGCTCGAGTGCGAAGGCGAGCTGTTCCACCTCGCTGCCCCGCCCGTGATGGTCATGGGCGGCCTCGACCAGGTCGTCGATCAGCGCCGGGGTCAGCCCGTGCTGGCCCAGCCTTTCGGCCCAGGCGCGATGCAGCGGGTCGTCCGAGCGTTGGCCGTGCTGGAGCTTGCGCGAGAAATCGCCCCGGAGGTCGTTCAGGGGCGAGCCATGGCGTTCGCCACGGCGACTGTCGCTGTCGCTCACCCGCGGTTCACGCAGGCCGCCGATGGATGGGGCAGGGGCCGGCTCACGGCGTTCCTGCCGGCCGAAGAGACCGGAGCCGCCTTCGCCCTTGAAAAGAGGTTCGCCGCGCTTGATCGCCCGCAGCTCGACCGCGCCATCGGAACGGCGCCGGGTTGCGAGCACCACTGCGTCGTTGCCCAGCTCACGCCGCATGGCGCGCTTGGCCTCGTCCACAGTTCGTCCCGTGAAGGTCTTATAGCTCATCGGCGATGAAGCACTCGCTCGGTCGGTGTGAAGGTGGCACGCCGCCCGTCCTAACGGTTCATAGCCGAGGCCGAAAGAGTTGTGTCTCATAATCCACCGCCGCCTTGCCGGCTGTTACGGAACTTTCCGTAGCGATGGATTGCAACAGGTGTGCCGCGCCGCAGCTTTTCCCCAAAAAGCTGCGGCTGCGGTCTTCCCCCCTAGCGGTATTGCTGGATGCGGGTTGCCCGGAGGCCCTGCAATCCGTGCTTGTCGATGGCCCGCTCCCAGGACGCGAATTCTTCTTCGGTGATCTGGTAGCGCTTGCACGCCGCCTCGAAGCTGAGAAGGCCGCCGCGGACAGCGGAGACCACCTCGGCCTTGCGCCGGATCACCCAGCGCTTGGTCGAAGGCGAGGGCAGGTCGGCAAGAGTGAGCGGTGTGCCATCGGGGCCGATGACATAAGGCTCACGTTGCTGCCTGCTGGTCATTGATACGACACTCATTTGCATCCCCACACGAAAGACCACCCCCACGGCGGATCATTAGGTTCGGTACGGAAGTGAGAATACATAACGCTCTCTAAGATTGGCCTAAGGGCCAAGGTGAAAGAGAGGTGAAACGCTGAGCGAAAAAACGCTGTTCGGGCTTGTATTTGTGCCCATTCGGTACAGTGACGGTTTTGCATGTACCAGTTTAGAGCGACGTTACCGAGTCCTTAACAGGACTTGCTGTCGATGCCTCTTTCTTTAGCTATCGCGTTAGGGCCGGAGTGGGAGTGGCCGACCCGATGGGAGGCTTCGTTCTTGACGGCTTCGCCGGGCCGCTTCAGAGCGGCCCTTCTCAACACGACAAGGGTTTACAGGCCATGCATCCTTACCGGTCTCACCATTGCGGCGCGCTGAGGGCTTCGGACGTCGGGCAGGAGGTTCGCCTCGCGGGCTGGGTCCACCGCAAGCGCGACCATGGCGGTCTCCTCTTCATCGACCTGCGTGACCACTACGGTCTCACGCAGATCCTATGCGAGCCGGAGGAGCCGTTCTTCGACCAGGTCGAGGCGGTCCGCGCGGAGAGCTGCATCCAGATCGACGGCGTGGTGGTCAAGCGCCTCGACGACCAGATCAACGAGAACCTCGCCACCGGCGAGATCGAGGTGCGGATCAAGGACTTCAAGGTCCTCTCCGCCGCGGGCGACCTGCCGCTGCCGGTGTTCGGCGAGCCGGACTATCCCGAGGACATCAGGATGCGGCACCGCTATCTCGATCTCCGCCGCGAGACGATGCACCAGAACATCGTGCTGCGCTCCCATGTGGTGCGCGAACTTCGCCGCGGGATGGAAGACGCGGGGTTCACCGAGTACCAGACCCCCATCCTGACGGCGTCCTCGCCGGAAGGGGCGAGGGACTTCCTGGTGCCGAGCCGGCTTCACCCGGGCAAGTTCTTCGCGCTGCCGCAGGCGCCGCAGATCTTCAAGCAGCTCATCATGGTTTCTGGTTTCGACCGCTACTTCCAGATCGCGCCCTGCTTCCGCGACGAGGACGCGCGCGCGGACCGATCCGCCGGTGAGTTCTACCAGCTCGACATCGAGATGAGCTTCGTCGAGCAGGAAGAGGTCTGGGACACGACAGGGCCCGTGGTGGCCCGCGCCTTCGAACTCCATGCCGGCGAGCGGAAGGTCGATCCCTACCAGAGCTGGCCGCGCATTCCTTACGCCGACTCCATGCTGAAATACGGATCCGACAAACCGGACCTGCGCATCCCGCTCGAGATGCAGGTGGTCACGGAGCACTTCAAGGGTTCGGGCTTCAAGATCTTCGCGCAGATCGCGGAGGATCCCGAGAAGCAGATCCGCGCCATTCCCGCTCCGGGCGGCGGCAGCCGGGCCTTCTGCGACCGCATGAATTCCTGGGCCCAGAAACAGGGCCTCCCGGGCATGGGCTACATCATGTTCGAGGAAAAGGGCGGCAAGGGCCCCCTCGCCAAGAACATCGGCGAGGAACGCACGGACGCCATCAGGCAGCAGCTCGGCCTGGGCGAGGGCGATGCGGCGTTCTTCCTGGCGGGCAAGGTCGAGGAATTCGAGAAGGTCGCGGGCGCCGCGCGGGTGGAGGTCGCAAGGGAGCTTCACGGCATGGGCAAGACCATGGCCGATGGCTCACCGATCTTCGACGAGAAGCGCTTCGCCTTCTGCTGGATCGTGGATTTCCCGATGTACGAGTGGGACGAGGAGAACAGGAAGGTCGATTTCGGCCACAATCCCTTCTCCATGCCCCAGGGTGAACTCGCCGGCCTCGAAAGGGCCACGACCCCCGAGGACATCCTCCAGATCAAGGCCAAGCAGTACGACCTCGTCTGCAATGGCTACGAGATGGCGTCGGGCGCCATCCGGAACCACAAGCCCGAGATCATGTACGCCGCCTTCGCCAAGGCCGGGTACGGTTCGGACGTGGTGGAGAGGGAATTCGGCGGCATGCTGAACGCCTTCAAATTCGGCGCACCGCCCCATGGCGGCATCGCATACGGCGTGGACCGGATCGTCATGCTGCTGGCAGACGAAGAGAACATCCGCGAAGTGACGATGTTCCCGCTCACCCAGAACGCCGAGGACCTCCTCCTTGGCGCACCGTCCGAGCCTTCGCAGGAGCAGCTCAAGGATGTGCACATCCGGGTCGTCAAGCCGATCGTCGAGTCCAAGGAGGGCTGAGGGCCGTCGGCCCCTGAGAGACGATGATCGCTCTTCTTTCCGCGCTTCTCGTCTTCGGCTCTCCGACCGAGGACGAGATCCTGTCGACCATCGATGATTTCTTCATCGCGCTCGAGGCGGCCGACCGCGAGACCTTCGAGCGGATGGTGGCCGAAGACGCCATCCTCCGCAGCCTGAGACGGGGCGAGAGCGGCGTTCCCGTTGTTGCCACCCAGACGCGTGACGCATGGCTGGGCGGCCTCGAAGGGCAGGGCGGGAAGATCGTCGAGGTCTACTGGGACCCCGACGTGAAGGTTTCGCCCCTTGGTCTCGCTGAAGTCTGGGCACCCTACTTCATCGAATATGAAGGCCGGCCGATCCATTGCGGTATCGATCACTTCACCCTCGTGCGGAGCCTCGATGGATGGATCGTGACAGGTCTCCACGACACCCGGGATCCCGAAGGGTGCGAGAGGCTCGGCTACCCCGATGCCAGGAGCCTCCGTCCCGGTGCGTTGGTCGGGAAGCTCTTGAACCGGCCATAAGCTCCAGGAGCGCCCATTTCCGATACGGTTCATTCCTTCCTGTCGGCTAGGCCTTGTCGGAAGCAGCAGCCTCCTGCCGGAGTTCCTCCATCAGCGGCTTGAGCACACGCTCCCAGTCACGCTCGGACACGGCGCCGATATAGCGGTGCCGGACGATGCCATCGGCGTCGATGACGAAGGTTTCAGGGGCGCCGGTGATCCCGAACTCGACCACCGCCCGGCCGGTCTGGTCGAGGCCCACGGCGCGATAGGGGTTGCCGTGCTGGTCGAGCCACCTGGCGGCTGCCTCCGGGGTGTCGTTCCACGCGAGGCCGTAGATCGGCACGCCCTGCTCGGAGAGTTCGAGGAAGAGGGGGTGCTCGAACAGGCAGTTCACGCACCATGACCCCCACACATTGACAAGGGCGACCTCACCGAGGGCCGCAGGATCGAAGGGGCTCTCGTAGCCGGGTATCTCTTCGAGAGCGACTTCGGGCGCAGGCTTGCCGAGAAGTGCCGAGGGCATGGAGGTGCCGTCGATCGAAAGACCGCGCCAGGCAAAGACCGCGACCATCGCGACGATCACCAGCGGAAGAATGAAAAGCTGTTTTCTCATAGATGATAAATGGCAGCCGCCCCTTGCAATGGAAAGGGGGTCTTCCTTTATCGAATAACATAAAGCTTACGCGGCGGTTAGCCTGAGAGGAGGACAGATCATGGCCGAAACGGTTGAGAAAAAGGGCGGAGGCGCTCTCAAATTCGCGCTTTTCATCATGATCATGCTCGTGGCGGCCGCATCGGTGGCTGTCTACCATTTCGGTGCCGACGGCGCGATCATGATCGACGGACGAACGGTCGACCAGCTGGCGTGGTGGGAAGTCGTGGGCGGGGTCCTCATCGGGTTCGTCGGGCTGTTCCTCGGGCTGGCAGGCGGCCTGATCGGACTTGTGATCGGGCTCGGCGCAGCCTTCGTGGCCATCGCGCTTTCTCTTCTCGGTATCTTCGCCGGGCTGTTCATCACTGCGGGCGTGGTGCTCGGGCCGTTCCTCCTGATCGCGGCGATCATCATCCTGATGCGCAGGCGAACCAATCCGGACGTGGTGTGAGTTCGGCATGAGCCTTGGGAACATCATGCTGGCGGCAGTTGTCCTCGCCGCCCTCGTATACGGAGGGGTCGTCGTGTTCGGCCTCATCGCCATCTGGCCCTACGGTGCCCTCGGCCTCGGCGTCCTTCTCTTTTTCGCCGCGATGCTCGGTGCGGTGGTGATGCAACGGGCGGCCGACAGGGAAGACCGGCACTATTCAAGGAATGTCAGGGAGTAGGCGATGCTGATCACCACAACGGATTATGTCGTCGGGCACGAAATCACCGAAGTTCTCGGCCTTGTTCGCGGGAATGTCATCCGTGCCCGGCATGTCGGTAACGATATTGTTGCCGGTCTCAGGAACATCGTCGGCGGCGAGGTGAACGAGTACACCAAGCTCATGGCCGAAGCCCGCGAGCAGGCCGTCGACCGGATGACCCGCCACGCAGAGGGAATGGGTGCCGATGGTATCATCGGCGTCAATTTCACCACCGCCGCGGTGACCCAGGGTGCTGCGGAGATCCTCGCCTTCGGCACGGCCGTGAAGTTCGGCAACCCGATTCCAGTCACGCGCCCCGCAAGCCGCAGCGGCGATAGCGGTCCGATGCGCCGTATCTGACCGCGGCGTTCTCCAACCACCCAACCGAAGGTTTCCGATGATGTCTTCCCTTGTCTTCCTCAGTGTCGTGCCGGCTCTTCAGGCGCAGGCCGAAACCGTCGCCGAGCGTGAACCCTGCAGCCTGACGGTCACGGTCGATGCCCGCTCGATCGCCGACGGAGAGAGCCTTGTCTCCATCCGCTACGACCGCGAGGCCGAAGCGTGGACCGTGCTGGACGACGACGGTCAGCCCGATGAGGAGAGCGACGTGACGCGGCCCGCGCCGCAGGACCATTACGCGGACCTGATGGAGCTGATCCGCAAGGGCGGCGAGCCGCGGGTCGAAGAGACCGGCGAGGCCATCACCCTTGTCTATGACGAGTTGCCGGAAGGCACGCTGACCATGGATGACCGTGACCTCTCGGATGTCGGCCGCGCCCGCATCAGGGTCGCCGGAACGTCGGAAGAGCCGGTTCTCATGGGCTATACCTACGAATTGAAGGAAGCCTTCCGCATCCCGATGATCGCCAGGCTCTCGCGCTACGAGACCGAAATCACCTTCCGCGACGAGCCCGGCTACGGACCGGTCCCGGCAGCGAGCGTCAACCGCTTCAGCGTCAAGGTTCTCGGCAAGGAAGACGAGGGCGAGGTGGACGTCACCTATTCCGACTACCAGTGCCCGGTCGTGTGAGCCGGTCCTGGCTGGCGGAGAAGCTGGCTTGGCGGAGGAGAGCCTTGCCCTGATATGGAAGGGGCGTCGCGGCATGGTCCCGCGACGCCCCATTTTCTGGTTCCTGAATGAAGAGCTCGGCGTCTCAGGCCCTGCGACGGCGGCGAAGCCACCCGAAGCCGCTCAGGGCCGCGGCGACAGTCGCAACACCCTCGACCCGCACCGAGGTCACAGCGTCTGGTTGAACGCGCCGACCTCCGGCTGCTGGTCGAGGACCGCCTTGAGCTCGCGGAACATCTGGTTGCGGGCTTCCTCGGAGGCGGGGCTTTCCACGACGACCACGAGTTCGGGCTTGTTGGAGGAAGCCCGGATGAGGCCCCATGTCCCGTCCTCGACCGTGATCCTCACGCCATTGACCGTGTTCACGTCGGCCACCTTCTGCCCGATCATCTCGGTACGTCCCGAAAGCTCGGCGACGACCTTGTCGATGACGTCGTATTTCTGCTCGTCAGGGCAGTGGGGAGACATGGTCGGTGACTGGTAGGTCTTCGGCAGGTCGCGGCGGAGGCTCGCCAGACTGCGGCCCGGGTTGCGTTCGAGCATCTTGAGGATGGCGATCGCCGCGACGAGGCCGTCATCATAGCCCCGGCCATAGGGCTCGCGGAAGAAGAAGTGGCCCGACTTCTCGAAGCCGGCGACGGCGTTCAGCTCATTCGTCTTGCGTTTGATATAGGAGTGCCCGGTTTTCCAGTAATGGGTGGTCGCGCCGTTCCCCTTGAGAACCGGGTCGGTCATGAAGAGGCCCGTGGACTTCACGTCGGCGACGAACACGGCGTTCTCGATCTGGCTCGAAAGATCGCGGGCAAGCATCACCCCGATCTTGTCGGCGAAGATCTCCTCGCCCTCGTCATCCACGACCCCGCAGCGGTCGCCGTCGCCGTCGAAGCCGAGCGCGAGATCCGCTCCGTGTTCCCTCACCGCCGCCTGCATGGCGTTCAGCATCTTCATGTCTTCGGGGTTGGGATTGTACTTGGGGAAGGTGTGGTCGAGTTCGGCGTCCATCGGGATCACCTCGACGCCGAGGCGTTGCAACGCTTCCGGAGCGAAGGCTCCCGCCGTCCCGTTGCCGCACGCGGCGATGACCTTGAGCGGGCGCTTGATCTCGACACCATCGGTGAGGTCGGCGATGTAGCGCTCGCGCAGGTCCTCATGATACTGATAACCGCCGCCCTCGCGTGCCTTGTAGGCGCCGGAAAGAACGATTTCCTTGAGGCGCCCCATCTCCTCGGGGCCGAAGGTGAGGGGGGCTTCGACGCCCATCTTCACGCCGGTCCAGCCGTTCTCGTTGTGGCTCGCGGTGACCATGGCGACGCAGGGAACATCGAGGGCGAACTGTGCGAAATAGGCCACCGGGGAAAGGGCGAGACCGATGTCGTGCACCTTCACTCCCGCACCCATCAGCCCGACGATCAGCGCCTGCTTGATCGCGCCGGAATAGCTGCGGAAGTCATGGCCGACGACGATCTCCGGGCGCTTGCCGAGTTCGTGGATGAGGGTCCCGAGCCCTGCACCGAGGGCCTGGATGCCGAGGGCGTTGATCTCCTCCCCGAAGATCCAGCGGGCGTCGTATTCGCGGAAACCGGTGGGCTTCACCTTCGGAGTGGTCTCGAAGGCGAATGTATTCTCTTTGAGGTCAGGTTGCGGCTTGGGCAGCATGAGAGGGTTCCTTCTCGTTCGCGCGCGACGATAGTCTCGGTAAACCCTGTGCCAACCCTTTCCGTTTCAAATCTTACAGGAAAGCGCATCTGGAAAAGGTCGCGGGCGGTTCCTTGCTGTGGTAACGCCGGAGTCGCAGGGGCTGCTCACACTCAAAGGTACGATGAACCAACGTTTCGACCAGGACAATTACCGCCTTGGCGGTGTCGACCACCCTTTGCGTGCAGAGACGCGCGAGCGGGACGGGAAACCCGAGAAAAAGGGCGGCTTCTTCAGGACGCTGCTGACCATCGGCCTGGTGCTGGGCTCGATCGGGCTTGTCGCGGGCATCGGCGTGCTGATCTACGCTTTCATCTACGTGAAGAGCCTCGAGCCGGACCTGCCCGACTACACCCAGCTCGAGAACTACCGGCCGAAGGTGACGACCCGGGTGCATGCCGGTGACGGGACCCTCGTGGCCGAATTCGCGCGCGAGCGGCGCCTCTTCGTCCCGGCCGAGAGCATCCCGGTCACGGTGAAGCAGGCTTTCATCTCCGCCGAGGACAAGACCTTCTACGAACATGGCGGCGTCTATTTCAAAGGGATGCCCCGCGCCGCAATCAACAATATCGGCCATATCCGCAGGGGCGAGCCGCTCGAAGGCGCCTCCACCATCACCCAGCAGGTGGCGAAGAACTTCCTCCTGACCTCCGACCAGAAGATCGAGCGGAAGGTGAAGGAGCAGCTGATCGCGATGCGGATGGAGAAGGTCTTCTCCAAGGAGCAGATCCTGGAGCTCTACCTCAACGAGATCTATCTGGGGAACCGCAGCTACGGCGTTGCGGCTGCGGCCCTGAACTATTTCGGCAAGAGTCTCGACGAAGTCGAACCGCACGAGGCGGCCTATCTTGCGACCCTCGCCAAGGCTCCCGCCAACTACCACCCGGTCTATAACGAAAGCCGGGCCATCGCGCGGCGTGACTGGATCCTGGGGCGTATGCACGAGGACGAGTTCCTCACGGATTCCGAACTCGCCTATTACCGCAGCCAGCCCCTCGGCGCCGAGATCGCACCGCCCCTGGGGGCGAGGTCCGCGGCCCTCGAATATTTCGCCGAGGAAGTCCGCCGCGACATTGCCGAGCGCTACGGCACCGATGCCCTCTACGATGGCGGCCTGTCCGTGAGGACGACCATCAATCCTGACCTTCAGGACAAGGCCCAGAAGGCCTTTCGCGAAGGTCTCGCCGAATACGACATGCGGCATGGCTATCGCGGCCCGCTGACGAGCGTGGAGCTTCCCGATGACCTCTCGGCGATCACGACGCCGGAGAAGGAGGGCGACGAGGCGCTGCCGCTCTGGGCGCTGACTTTGCGCGATGCGGAAGGGGAGCTGCTGTCGACCCGGACCATCGCCAACGACCTGAGCCCGTGGAAGCTTGCCGTGGTCCTCGAGGCCGGCGAGCAGATGGCGGAGATCGGCTTCCTCGACGGATCGCGCGCGCCGATGCCCCTCGAAGGGGTGGCCTGGGCGCGTGAGTTCAAGACGATCAACGAGCTCGGACCTGAAATCACGGCGGTGAACGAAGTCCTCTCCGTCGGCGACGTGATCCTCGCAAACGCGATGCAGGACAGTGAGGGCTACGCCCTGCGGCAGATCCCGGAGGCCAATGGCGGGATGCTTGCCATGGATCCCCATACGGGGAGGGTTCTGGCCATGGTCGGCGGCTTCAGCTTCGGCCTGTCGGAGTTCAACCGCGCCACCCAGGCGTGGCGGCAGCCGGGCTCGACCTTCAAGCCCTTCATCTACGCTGCGGCCCTGGACAATGGCTACACCCCCAGCACCATCGTGCTCGACGCGCCCTTCGTGGCCCCGGGGCTCGACGGGACCTGGTACAAGCCGGGCAACTACATCGCCGATCGCTTCTACGGTGACTCGACCCTGCGGCTCGGCATCGAGAAGTCGCGGAACACCATGACGGCGCGCCTCGCACAGGACCTCGGCATCGGGACGATCATCGAATACGCCGAGCGGATGGGCGTCTCCGACCGACTGCCGCGCAACCTCTCGATCTCCCTGGGCGCCGGCGAGACCACCCTGATGCGGTTGACTTCCGCCTACGCACAATTCGTCAATGGCGGCAAGGAGGTCGATCCGACCATCATCGACCGGATTCAGGACCGCAACGGCGAGACGATCTACGCCTGGGACGACCGCCCCTGTTTCGGCTGCAACGCCGAGGAGTGGGACGGGCAGGGCCAGCCGATCCTCGAGGACGGCCGCGACCAGGTGATCGACCCGAGGACGGCCTTCCAGATGGTCAGCATCATGGAAGGGGTGATCGAGCGTGGCACCGGCACCAAGGTCCGCCAGATGTGGACGGACGAACCCCTGCCACCGATCGCGGGGAAGACCGGCACGACGAACGACTACCGTGACGCGTGGTTCGTCGGTTTCTCGCCGGACCTCGCGGTGGGTGTCTTCGTGGGTTTCGACATGCCTCAGACCCTCGGAAACGGTGAAGGCGGCGGCAATGTCGCGGCCCCGATCTTCGGCCGGTTCATGAAGGCGGCGCTCGAGGACGAGAACGTCGTGCCGTTCCGGATACCTTCCGGGGTCCGCATGGTGAGGGTCGACGCCCGCACCGGCAGGCCCTCCTCCACCGGCAACGTCATTCTCGAGGCCTTCAAGGCCGAGGACGACATCTATGGCCGCAACCGCTTCGCCATCGACCGGAACACCGCCCAGGGGTCGGGCGATGAGGATATCGACGGCGATCTCGGGGTGATCTACTAGGCGGCACGGCTGCGGACAGGCGTTGATTTTTCCTTCCGGCTGGGGGCTCCATGGCCTTCGCCGAATCTGGAGGGATCATGCGCCTTGTCCTGTCTGCCGCCGTGTCCGCAATCTGCCTCATGACCACCGCCGGAGCGCAGCAAGCATCCGAGCTCGGAACCGGGGCAAGGGCGGTCGGGGCGGACTGGTCGCGCAGCCCTGTCTATGCCCAGAACGGCATTGCCGCGACCGCGCATCCTCTCGCCAGCCAGATTGCCGTCGAGATCCTGAAACAGGGCGGCAGCGCCGTCGATGCGGCCATCGCCGCCAATGCCGCGCTCGGCCTGATGGAACCGGTCGCCAACGGCATCGGCGGGGACCTTTTCGCGATCGTGTGGGACCCCGAGACCGGCCGGCTGCACGGCTACAATGGCTCGGGCCGTGCGCCGATGGGGCGAAGCTATGACGAGCTGATCGAAAAGCTCGACGGCGAGGACGAGCTTCCCCCTTTCGGCTCGCTTCCCGTGACTGTTCCGGGTGCGGTGGACGGCTGGTTCGCCCTCCACGGGCGCTTCGGCAAGCTCCCCATGCGCAAGGTTCTGGCACCGGCCATCCGCTATGGCGAGGAGGGCCATCCGGTGGCGCCGGTGATCGCGGAGGCGTTCGCGCTGAACTATGCGCGCTTTGAGGAGCTTTCCGACCAGATCGAGGAGTTCGACAACGCCGAGGTCACCTATTTCGAAGGCGGCCCCCCGAAGGCCGGTGACATCTTCAGGAACGAAGACCTCGCCGCGACCTACAGCCTCCTCGCAAGAAAGGGGCGGAAGGCCTTCTACGAGGGCGAGATCGCAAGGACTATCGACAGCTACATGCGGAGGATCGGCGGGGATCTCCGCTACGAGGACTTCGCCGAGCACGAAGGGGAATGGGTCGAGCCGGCCTGCGTCAGTTATCAGGGTGCCGAGCTTTGCGAGCTGCCGCCCAACGGACAGGGCTTCGCCGCCCTCCAAATGCTCAATATCCTGAAGAATGCAGATATCGCCGGGATGGACCGGGCGGGTCCGGAATTCTACCACACGCTCACGGAGGCCAAACGCCTCGCTTTCGAGGATCTCGCCCGCTATTACGCGGATCCCGAGACCTCGGAATTCCCCATGCAGCTCCTTTCGGACGCCTACGGCAAGGAGCGTTACGCCCTGATCGATCCGGACACGGCGATGGAAAAGCCGGGCCCGGGCGGGCCTTTCGAGGAAGATGGGGACACCACCTATCTCACCGTAGCGGATCAGAGCGGGATGATGGTTTCGCTGATCCAGTCCAACTTCCGGGGTATGGGCTCCGGCCTCGTTCCGGACGGCCTGGGCTTCATGCTGCAGGACCGCGGCCAGCTGTTCAGCCTCGATCCTCAGCACCCCAATGTCTACGCGCCGGGCAAGCGGCCGTTCCATACGATCATCCCGGCCTTTGCCACCAGGAACGGAGAGCCCTGGATGAGTTTCGGCCTGATGGGTGGGTCGATGCAGCCCCAGGGGCACGTGCAGATCATGCTCAACCTCCTCGATTTCGGCATGAACCTGCAGGAGGCGGGGGACGCGGCACGGATGAACCATCAGGGCGGGCGAACCCCGACCGGGAACCTCGACGACGAGATCGAGAACACGGGAAGGCTCCTTCTCGAGCCCGGCGTACCCCAGGCGACAGCGGACGCGTTGCGGGAGATGGGTCACAACCCGGTCTACGAGGACGGCGGCTTCGCGTTCGGCGGTTACCAGGCGATCATGCGCCTCGAAAACGGCGTTTATCTGGGAGCGACCGAGATGCGGAAGGACGGGACCGTCGCGGGATACTGACGAGAGTTCGCCGTCAGGCCGCGTTGCGTGCGAACGCGGCCAGCATCGTGGCCAGCCCCTCGAGATTGACGCCTGCAAGCTGCGCCTTTCTCATGACACCGTTCATGCTCAGGCCGCGGCGGATGTCCGCGGCGGCTGCGATCACGACGCACCGGCCTCCGGTGGCGCAGGTCGCAAGGATACGCTCCGCACCGGCGCTGACGGTAATGAAAGCATCGACCTCGCTTTCGGTCAGTCTCGTTCCGCGAAAGGGAATATGGGCGTAGGCAATACCCGCCTTCTTCAGGAGATCTTCCAGTTCGGAGGAAGGAAGCTGTCGCGCGCTTTCGCCATCGGGCCTGTTGTTGATGACGAGTTCGATGCCGAGAGCCTTCAGTTCCTCAATGTCTCCGGGCTCGATCGAACCGCAGACACTCAGGGCATCATCATAATGATAAGGTCCGTAGAGCACGGTTCGCCTCCTTCACGTGGGGCATGCTAGTTGGACATTTCTTGTCAGAAGGTTGTCGATGGTCGGTTTATTTGACTGGCAGTTATTTAGAAAAACCGCCGTTTTCCTTGCCGCGCATTTACCGGAACCCGGCGCTTCGATCTCCCGGTCCGGGTGAGCCGCCGGGGGGATCGCGAAGGGGCCAGCTTGGGCGTCTTCCGGAACTTTCCTGTGGGGCGTGCCTTCGAAGGGTCGTGGCTTGCCTGATCAGATCGCTCATCGCCGTGGCCCTTTCCCTTTCGCTCTGCGCATTCATGCAGGAGGAAGGGGAGCCCGAACCCCTTCCCGAACCTCCGGTATCGGCCGGACCCTTGCGCGTCGGCGTCGCCGAGCATCCGCCCTTTGCGCGCAAGGAGGCTGACGGGAGTTGGCAGGGGCTCTCGGTCAATGTGTGGCGCACGGCTTCCGAGGACCTCGGGCTCGCCTACGAATTCGTCGAGACCGACCAGGCCAACCTCCTGCCCGGTGTGGCCTCCGGAGAGCTCGACGTTGCCCTGCCCGTGATCGCAGATGCCGAAGGAGCGGTTCTGGTCGACTATGCCTTCCCCCACTACACATCGACCCTCGGCATTGCGGAGGCACGCAAGGGCATGATCCTGCAGACCGTCACGCGCCTCTTCTCCCTCGACTTCCTGCGGATCGTCCTGTCGCTTTCGGTTCTCCTCCTGATCGTCGGCGCCATCATCTGGGTAATCGAGCGGCGCGGGAACGAAGACCAGTTCAGCCGCAAGCCGATCAGGGGGCTTGGCGACGGTTTCTGGTGGGCGGGGGTCACGCTCACCACCATCGGCTATGGCGACAAGGCACCGGCAAGCTTTGCCGGGCGGGCCGTGGCGATGGTGTGGATGCTGGTCGGTCTGGCGGTCAGTGCCGCCCTGACAGCGGCAGTCGTCTCCGCCATGGATGTCTCCAGCGCCGGCAGTGAGCTTGGGGACCTGCGTGACAAGTCCGTGGGGGTCCTCGAAACGGACGGGGCAGGGCCGTACCTTCAAGCGAAAGGGATCGAGACACGGGGGTTCGCCGATATCGAGAGCGGCCTCGATGCGGTCAAGAACGGTGATCTCGAGGCCTTCGTCCATGCGGCGCCCAGCCTCAGGAACAAGGTCCAGGGTCTCAATATCGGTCTGAACGTCTCGAGCACCGACGAAGAGCCCCAGCACGTCACCTTCGCTCTCACGCGCGATGCGCCGTTCTCCGATGGGCTCGAGACGGCTCTGGTCCGCCGCACCACCTCGCCCGGATGGTGGGAGCAGGTGGGCCAGTGGGTTCCCGAGGACCGGGCCCGGCAGTGAGGCTTCTTGCGTGGCTCCCGCCATGCTCCTAGACGGTTCGGCCAGACCACAGGAACGATCATGCGCGCAGAAATTTCCCATGCCTCCGAGCAGGTGCAGCAGTCCCTCGACCTGCTGCGGCGCTCGCTCGACTGGGACGTCGCCAACGCCCGCCTGCAGGAGCTGAATGACAAGGCCGAGGACCCGAACCTCTGGAACGATCCCGACACGGCCCAGAAGCTGATGCAGGAGCGGACCCGGCTCGAGAACGCGATCACCGCCCTGACCGAGATCGCAGCCGAGCGGGAAGACCTCCTCGAACTGGCCGAGATGGCCGAAGAGGAGGGCGACTCGAACTCGGTCGACGAGGTGGTCGTGCAGATGAAAGCCCTCGAGAAACGCGCTCAGGCAGCCGAGCTCGAAGCGCTTCTCTCGGGCGAGGCGGACGGCAACGACACCTATCTCGAAGTCCACTCGGGGGCAGGGGGCACGGAGTCCAACGACTGGGCGTCCATGCTCCTGAGGATGTACACCCGCTGGGCGCAGCAGCATGGTCACAAGGTCGAAGTCCTCGAAGAGCAGTCGGGCGACGAGGCGGGCATCAAGTCAGCCACGATCATGGTCAAGGGAACCAACGCCTACGGATGGCTGAAGACCGAGTCGGGGGTTCACCGCCTGGTCCGGATCAGTCCCTACGATTCCGCTGCCAAGCGGCACACCTCCTTCGCCAGTGTGTGGGTCTATCCCGTGGTCGATGACAAGATCGAGATCGAGATCAACGAGAGCGACTGCCGAGTCGATACCTTCCGGGCATCGGGCGCGGGCGGCCAGCACGTCAACACGACCGACTCGGCGGTCAGGATCACCCACGAGCCCACCGGCATCGTCGTCCAGTGCCAGTCCGAACGTTCGCAGCACAAGAACCGCGCCCAGGCCTGGGACATGCTCCGGGCCCGCCTCTACGAGCGCGAACTCCAGCTCCGCGAGGAGGAGGCCAACGCCCAAGCGGCCAGCAAGACCGATATCGGCTGGGGGCACCAGATCCGTTCCTACGTCCTCCAGCCCTACCAGATGGTCAAGGACCTCAGGACCAGCGTTGAAAGTCCGTCCCCGGACGCAGTGCTCGACGGCGATCTCGACCTGTTCATGGCAGCTGCCCTCGCCCAACGCGTCGCAGGCGACGAGTGAGCGCGGTCAAGCCGCGCCGCTACCAGCTCTTCGCCAGTTGCGTTCCCGGTCTCGAAGACATTCTCGAGGGCGAGGTGCAGGGGCTCGGCTGGTCGCGCGCCAGGGCCGAACCCGGCGGGGTGACGCTGGAGGGGACATGGCACGACGTCTGGCGGCTGAACCTCTTGAGCCGCTGCGCATCACGGATCCTGCTCCGCGTCACATCCTTCCGTGCCCAGCATCTTTCCGAACTCGAAGCCAGGACGGGCGAAGCGGACTGGTCCGAGATCATCGCTCCCGGGATGAGGGCGAAAGTCGAAGCGGTCTGCAGGAAATCGAAGATCTACCATTCCGGGGCGGCGGAGGAACGGGTGGCGCGCGCGCTCCAGCGCCTCGGCGCGGAACCGGGCGAAGGCGGCATCAAGGTCTTCGTGCGCATCGAGAACAACAACGTCCAGATCAGTACGGACACCTCGGGCGAACTTCTCCACAAACGCGGGTTCAAGGAGGATGTCGTGAAGGCCCCGCTGCGGGAGAGCCTCGCCGCGTCCTTCCTGCGCTTTTGCGAATATGATGGCACCGGACCGCTATTCGATCCTTTCTGCGGCTCGGGCACGATCCCGATGGAGGGGGCAGAATTGGCTCTCGGGCTTGCGCCCGGGCGTGGCCGTCCGTTCGGTTTCGAGCGTTTCACGAGTTTCGACGCCGAGGTCTATAGCGGCGTCCGGAACCGGGCGATCCAGAAAGCGGAACGGCAGAGCCCTGCCGCCTTCACGGGCAGCGACCGCGATCCGCGCGCTGTTGCGGCCGCTCGCGCCAATGCGGAACGGGCTGGCCTTGGGGACAGGGTCAGGTTCGTCGAAGTGAAGCTCAGCGAAGTGCAGTCACCCGACGGCCAGCCGGGGCTCGTGCTCACCAACCCGCCCTACGGCCAGAGGATCGGCGACCCGAAGGAACTGGAGGCTCTCTACCGCGCCTTCGGCCAGGTCATGCGGGAGCGCTTTCGCGGCTGGAGGGTCGGGGTGATCACCTCCGAGCCCAAACTTGCCAAGGCGACCGGCCTCGATTTCGCCAGCCGGACAGCGCCCGTTCCCCACGGGCCGCTCAGGATTGCCTGCTCCGTCACCGCGCCCTTGCCCTGAAAGGCGGAAAATGACCGGATGCTCGCTTGATCGGCGTCGCAACCGGGCCTTAACCTCGTTTCTGGGAAGGAAGACCCGCACTCCAAAGAGGCTGGTTCATGGGTAACCTCGTCAATCGCACCCTTTCGCTCGGCATCCTTCTCCTGATGGCCGCGTGCGCAAGCACGCCCGGGTCCGGCCCGATCGGCGAGCGGCAGACGCCGCGGCCCCACGTGAAGGTCGGCCAGCCCTATCAGGTGAAGGGGACCTGGTATGTCCCCAAGCCCGATCCGACCTATGACCGCACCGGCTATGCGTCCTGGTACGGGCCGGGCTTTCATGGGCGGCTGACCGCGAATGGCGAGATCTTCGACGAGAACCGCCTGACCGCCGCTCACCCGACGCTGCCGCTGCCGTCCATCGTGGAAGTCACCAACCCGCGAAACGGAAAGCGCCTGAAGCTGAGGGTCAACGACCGCGGACCTTTCGCCAATAACCGCATCCTCGACCTTTCCAAGGAGGCCGCGCGCCAGCTCGGGACCCTCGAGCAGGGCGTCGCCCCCGTGAGGGTCCGTTTCGTCGGCCCGGCAAGGATCGATGAAGCGATCGTCGCGACAGGCGAACGCGAGCGCGGCCAGTCCCTGGCCCTTCTCGTCGATGACCTGCCGAGCGTGCCGACGCCGGAGCCGAACCTTCCGACCGAAGCGGACATCATCCTCGCCGATCTCGATGTCGGCGTCCTCGAAGGGGTGCGCGTGGCGACCCCCGGGACGCGCACCACCAGCCGCTCCGTCGATGCGCAGGGGTATTTCGTGCAGGTTGGGGCTTTCTCTTCGCCAGGAAACGCATCGATGGCTGCCGCGCGTCTTCCGCAGGATGTCCCCGTGGCCCTCGCCACGACCGAAAGGGCGGGGCGACCGCTGACCGTCGTCAGGCTGGGACCCTTCCTTCACGCCTTCTCGGCGAACGAAGCTCTTGAAACCGCGAAGAGTTTCGGCTTCCTGGACGCGATGATCGTCGAAGAGGCAATCAATTGATCAGGCAGTCCGCGTGCATCCTTCTCGCAGCCGCGCTCCTCGGTGCGCCCCCTGCGTTCGCCCAGAACGAGGACCTGATCGACACCCGGGCCAGCCACGCGGTCATCATGGACGCAGGCTCGGGGCAGGTGCTTTTCGGCAAGAATGCCGACGTGGCAGTGCCTCCCGCATCGATGTCGAAGCTGATGACGGTAGCGGTGGTCCTCGACCTGATCGATCAGGGCCGGCTTTCCATGGACACGCCGTTCTACGTCTCTGAAAAGGCGTGGCGGACGGGCGGATCGAAGATGTTCGTCCTCGTGGATACCGAGATCGCCGTGGGTGACCTTCTCAAGGGTATCATCGTCCAGTCCGGCAACGACGCGTGCATCGTGGTGGCTGAGAATATCGCCGAGACCGAAGACGCCTTCGCCGAGCTGATGAATGCACGGGCCAAGGCGTGGGGTCTCGAGAAATCGACCTTCGCCAATCCGACTGGCCTTCCGCATCCGGACCAGCGCATGTCGATGGAGGATCTTGCCAGGCTCGCAAGGCATATCTGGAATGCCTATCCGGAGTACCGGTACCTCTTTTCGATCGAGGAATTCACCTGGTCGGAAATCACCCAGACGAACCGGAACCCTCTTCTCCGCACCTTCGAAGGCGCGAAGGGCATGAAGACCGGGCATACGGAAGAAGCAGGCTACGGCGTTGTCGGCCTCGCGGAGCGTGATGGAGAAACACGCATCGCGGTGGTCGCGGGCCTCGATAGCGAAGCCGAGCGGCGGAAGGTGGCAACGGCCCTGATGGACGAGGCGTTCGACGCCTTCGAGACCCGCACCTTCTTCAGGCCCGGTCAGCTCGTCGGAACGGCCGAGGTCTTCGCAGGGCTAGAGGAGACCGTTCCGCTACGGATCGAGCAGGACGTCACGTTCACCCTTCACCGGAAACGCATCGCCGGCACCGAGGCCGAGCTGTCCTACGAGGGTCCCTTGCGCGCGCCCATCCGCGAGGGTCAGCAGGTCGCCGTCCTGACCCTGACGATCCCGGAGGAGGGGGAGCGGCAGTATCCTCTTTATACCGCAGGCGAAGTGAGCGGGCTTGGCGCGTGGCGCAAGATCACCCTGGGCCTGCAGGGCCTCCTGACACCGCCCGATCTCGAGGAGGAAGGGTGACCTTCATCACCTTCGAGGGGCCCGAGGGGGCGGGCAAGAGCACCCAGATCGCGGGGCTCACCGACAGGCTGCGCAAGAGGGGTCACGAGGTGACTGCAACCCGCGAGCCGGGCGGGGCGCCGGAAGCCGAAGCGCTGAGGGCGCTTCTCCTCGACCCCGAAAGGCAGTGGTCGCAGGAAAGCGAGGCGCTCCTGATGTATGCCGCCCGTGACGCCCATATCCGGCAGACCATCGCCCCGGCCCTCGCGGCGGGACGGGTCGTGCTCTGTGACCGTTTCCATGACTCGACCGAAGCCTATCAGCTCTCGATCGGGTCCGAACTCCTCGCTGCCCTCAAGACGAGCATCGTCAAGCGCCCACCGGACCTGACGATCCTTTTCGACCTGCCGGTGGAGACCGGCCTCGAGCGGGCGGCCCACAGGGGCGCTGCGGATCGCTTCGAGGCCAAGGGCGTCGATTATCACCGGGCTGTCAGAGAGCGGTTTCTGGAGATCGCGAGGCGTGAGCCTCGTCGCATCGCTGTCATCGACGCCAGCCTTCCCGTCGAGGCTGTGACAAAAGAAGTCGCGGCGGTGGTTAACGCCCGCCTGCCCGGTCTGCTAGACGAGGCCGATGGACACCCTCCCGCCACCTGAGGACGCTCAGAGCTTCCTCGCCGACCCGAGGACACGCCTCGATATCGAACGGCTTCTTGCCCGCGATGCCTTCCGGGGCGGCTTCGTTCTCGTGGGCGCCGAAGGGCAGGGAAAGGCGACCCTGGCCTTCATGCTGGCCGCAACCCTCCTGTCGGGCGGGAAGACCCTGGGGGAGGTGGCCAGTCACGTCCGCAGCGTGATTGCCGCCGGCGCCCATCCCGACGTCACCGTCCTCAGACGACAGATGAACGATCGGACCGGGAAACTCCGCTCCGAGATCGATGTCGGCACGGCGCGTGTCGTCAACACCCGGCTCAGCCAGACCTCGACCACCGGCCGCTCCGTGGTGATCGTTGATCTTGCCGACGAGCTGAACAGGAACGCCGCCAACAGTCTCCTGAAGATCCTCGAGGAACCGCCCGAGGGGGCATGCCTTCTCCTTCTCAGCCGCTCGCCATCGCGCCTGCTGCCGACTCTCGTAAGCCGCTGCCGGAAGATCGCGCTGCGGCCCGTGGAGGAAGCCGCGCTGACAGGCTGGCTGATTGAAGCCCATGGCATCGACGCCGAAGACGCAGCCACCTTCGCAAGGACAGCGAACGGCGCTCCGGGCAAGGCTCTCGCTACGGCCCTGGGGGAAGGCAGGGAGGCGTCCAGCCTCGCCCAGGACTACATGAAGGCGATCTTCGGCAGGGCCGACCTGTTCACCGCTTCGAGGGGTTTCGGGGGCAAGGGCCGCGAGTTGGTGGCGGAGAAGGCATGGGACATCATCCTCACCCGGCTCCGGCAGGGGCTCGCCGAACCGGGCATTCCGCTTGCCGAACGCGGGAGGAGGCTCGAAGCGCTCGACCGGGTTCAGGAGCATCTCGGGATGGCGAGGACGGCGGATCCGGCACAGACAGCCTTTACCGGCGGGCTCAAGATCCGCGAAGCGCTCCTTGAAGGGAAAGCCGATCATGCTGGTCGATAGCCACGTCAATCTGCACGGGGAGCGTTACGACGAAGACCTCGATGACGTCATCGCACGCGCGGATGCCGCAGGGATCGGTGCCATGCTGCTGATCTGCGACAAACTCGAGAGCGTTGAGGAAATCGCCGCGATCAGTGCCCGTCGGGAAACCTTCTCACGTTCGGTCGGGGTCCATCCTCACCACGCGAAGGACCATGCGGACCTTACGGCAGAACACCTTATCCGTCTTGCCCGGGCCGACGACGTCGTGGGGATCGGGGAATGCGGCCTCGACTACTACTACGAATATTCGGACCGCGGGCTTCAGGAAGGCGTCTTCGCGGCCCATATCGCCGCGGCGCAGGAAACGGGCCTGCCCCTGATCGTGCACACCCGCGACGCCGATGACGACATGGCCCGTATGCTGACCGTCGCCGCGCGCAGGAAGGCCTTCCCGCTGCTGCTTCACTGCTACACGTCCGGCGAGGACCTCATGCGCGCAGGGCTCGCGCTCGATGGCTATGTCTCCTTTTCGGGCATCCTCACCTTCAAGAACGCCGAGGAGGTGCGGGAGCGGGCGAGGGCGGTGCCGCTGAACCGCCTCCTGATCGAGACAGACTGCCCCTTCCTCGCCCCCGTTCCCCACCGGGGCCGCCGCAACGAGCCGGCCTACCTCACCGCCGTTGCGGAAAAACTCGCCGAAATCCGCGGCGAGACCGTCGAAACCATCGCCCAAGCCACCACCGAGAACTACTTCAGGCTGTTCGCGAAGGCCCGCCGCCCATGAAGCTTCGCGCCATCATTCTGGGCTGCGGCAGCTCTGGCGGTGTCCCGCGGATCGGCGGCGAAGATGGTGCCGGCGACTGGGGCGCGTGTGATCCGAGCGAGCCGAAGAACCGGCGCAGCCGGTGTTCCATTGTCGTTCAGCGCGCCGATGATCAGGGATCGTTCGATGGCGACGTGACCACGGTGCTCATCGACACGTCCCCCGACATGCGCGAGCAGCTCATCCGCAACCGGATCAGGACGCTGCACGGTGTCCTGATCACACATGATCACGCCGACCAGACCCACGGTATCGACGATCTCCGGGTGGTCGCCCTGCAGCGGCGCGAACGTGTGCCGGTCTGGGTCGACCGGGAAACCGCGCCCGAGCTGATCCGGCGTTTCGGCTACTGTTTCGAGCAACCGGAGAACTCAGGTTATCCGGCGGTCCTCGACGAGTGCCCGATGCCTTCGCCCGGCACGGATTTCGAGATCGACGGCCCCACAGGGCCGATCCCGGTCGTACCGTTTCTCCAGAAACACGGGCGTATCGACAGCCTCGGCTTTCGCTGTGGCCCGATCACGTACTCGGCTGATCTCGATGATCTCTACGAGGAAAGCTGGACCACGGTCGACGGGACATCCGCGTGGATCATCGATGCGCTTCAGTACAAGCGGCATTCGAGCCACCTGCATCTCGACAAGGCTCTGGCATTCCTCGAGCGCGCAAGAGCCAGCCGGGGGATTCTCACCAATCTCCACGTGGTAATGGACTACGCCACGCTGCGCGATGAGGTGCCGGAGGAGGTCGAGCCGGCCTTTGACGGCATGATCGTCGAGGTTGGCTAGCCGACCGCACCCCCGGGCCGATTTGCGACAACATAGATTGTGCGGCCAGAATCCGGAGAGAACCGGCAGGCCTGCCATCTCATGGCTCGGTTGCGCCGCCACCCCCCGACGTCAATGCGAGCGGCGACATGGCTGGGTGATGCTCGACGATCTCATCGCTCAGATCGAGGAACCTGACGGCGTTGCGATACAAGCCCAACCGCAAACCGGCGCGAGCCGCTAGCGCTTCGGCCTTGCTCCTCCGAAGTCGATGCCGAACATGTGCTCGAGGCTGGTGCGCGGCAGGCTCTGCTTGATCGGATCATGCACGGTCAGGTTCACCGCCTTGAGGATGACGCGCTCGATGCTGACGTCATCGCCCTGAGGCACGACATCGAAATCCAGCACGTTGATGCCGCAGAGATCCTGCTCGAAGTGACTGAGCCCGGCGAGCCCTCCGCCGGTCAGGTGCGCGAGAAGAATCCTGTTCACTCCCTCGTGGGCGACGCAGATCGCCTGCTGCCACCGGTGATCCCGGATCAGGCCGTGAAGACCCCTGACGACGCGCGCTTCTGCATCGGCGAAAAGTTCGCCCCCCGGCAGGAAGCTCGCCCCCTCCTCGCCTGCGAAATCGAAGCTGAACGCCAGGCGGGCTGCGAGTTCCTCGGCCGTCTCGACCCGCACCTTGCCGCCCCTGATCTCCGCGAGGTCGGGGATGCCGCTGGGGTCCGGAACGTCATTTCGGTCGCCGAGGACGAGAGAGAGGGTCTCCTGCGTCCTTG
>CAZAFU010000018.1:0-9904 GCA_964484475.1 uncultured Caulobacterales bacterium
CGTCGATGTCGTGCTTGAACTTCTTGTCGAGGGTAGGGGCATCGGCCACGTCGTAGAACTCGCCGTCGATCCTGACCCGCTGGAAACCGCGCTTCATCAGCTCGGCGAGTTCCTTGCGGTACTCACCCTTCCGGCCACGGATCATGGGCGCGAGGAGGTAGAAGCGGCTGCCCTCGCCCTCGTCCATCAGGCGGTCCACCATCTCCGAAACGGTCTGCGAGGTGATCGGCTCTCCGGTCGCCGGGGAGTAGGGAATGCCGACCCGTGCCCAAAGGAGGCGCATGTAGTCGTAGATCTCGGTCACCGTCGCGACGGTGGAGCGGGGGTTTTTCGACGTGGTCTTCTGCTCGATGGAGATCGCCGGGGAGAGGCCCTCGATCTGGTCCACGTCCGGCTTCTGCATCAGTTCCAGGAACTGCCGCGCGTAGGCCGACAGGCTCTCCACGTAGCGGCGCTGTCCTTCGGCGTAGATGGTGTCGAAGGCGAGGGAGGACTTGCCCGACCCCGAAAGGCCGGTCACCACGGTCAGGGCATCGCGGGGGATCTCCACCGTGATGTCTTTCAGATTGTGCTCGCGTGCACCGCTGACGGTGATGTGCTTCGTGGACAAAGCCTCGCTCCGGGGTTCTCTCGGTGGAAGCTAGGCCTGTAATGCCCCGCGCCGACGGGAACAAGTGTCGAACGGACGCGGGGTCATGACAGCTTGTTCGTCTAGAAGCCGATTTTCCAGGTCACGAGGCCGGTAAAGCCTGAATAGGCGAAGTCCGCATCTGGAATGTCAATTTCCGGTGCGCCGTCGATCTCGAAGTCGCTGCTCTGGATGTAGTTGAGCTCGAGGCCGAGATTGCCGGGGGTGGGCAGGGGATCGAAGGTGATCCCTGCTTTCACCTGCCACGCGAAGGCGCCGTCGACATCTTCATCGCGGAAACCTTCCAGATTGCTCGTCATGTAGCCGGCGCCCACCCCGAGATAGGGATTGGGGAGGAGCGGCAGCCGCAGCTCGGGACGGAACACGGCGTTCGCCATGAAGGCGTAGGTCCTGATGTCGTCCTCGAAGGCGGTGCCGAGGTTCTGGACCGTCACTTCGTCGAATTCGGCGGAGCGAAGGGTCACTTCGGCCTCGAGCGCGATGAAGGGCAGGACGTAGGCGCCAAGAAGGCCGCCTGCCGCGAATCCCATTTCTGCATCGGCGTCGATCTCGTCGAGCGCGTCCACGAGCTGCCTGCCGTCGAATTCGACGGTCTCGTCAGTCTGCTGGAAAAGCCCGCCGTGGATCTGAAGATAGGCGTCCGCGGCATGGGCGGGGGCGAGCCAGAGCATGGCGGCCGAGGCAAGGAGAGTAAGGCGAAGCATGGATGTTTCCTTCGGTGAGTTGCTGGAAGAGGTCTCGACCGATGCATCCCTATGTTACTTCGCATGCTCGGAGGCGGCGAGGCCCTGCGCTGCTTTTCTCCTCCAAAGACGTGCGAATTTCGTCTGTGGTGTGGCTTGATTGTGACTGAACAGAATGCGAACAAGTCTGGGGATAATTAACCTTTGGCGGCGGCGCGCGGCGCCCTCTACGCCGGAGGCCTACGGTATGGAGGTTGAGCATGGCTGGCAGCGTCAACAAGGTGATCCTGATCGGCAATCTGGGTCAGGATCCGGAGGTGCGGCAGTTCGGCAATGGCGGGCAGGTCTGCAACCTGTCGATCGCCACCTCCGAGAGCTGGAAGGACAAGCAGTCCGGCGAGCGGCGTGAGAGAACCGAATGGCACCGGGTCGCGATCTTCTCGGAGCCGCTCGTGCGCGTGGCGCAGAACTACCTGAAAAAGGGCTCGAAAGTTTACATCGAGGGCCAGCTCGAGACCCGCAAATGGCAGGACCAGAACGGACAGGACCGCTACACCACCGAAGTGGTCCTGCGCCCCTACCGCTCAGAACTCACCATGCTCGATGGTCGCAGCGGCGGCGGGGACAGCATGGGCGGGGGCTACGGCCAGCAGATCTCCGGCGGGCAGGGCGGCGGCGACTATGGCAGCCAGGGTGGGCCGGGTGGCGGCTCCGACTATGACCTGGATGACGATATCCCGTTCTGAGCCTTGAGGGCATCGAGCGGGAAATGGCCGGCAGCTTTCCGGGTGCCGTCCATCCAAGGCTCGCTCGCGACCTCTTCTCCTGGAGCTGTCATACCCATGGATGCATCGGTAATGACCGGCGCTTTTCTTTTCTGTATCCTATAAGGCACGTCGCCGAACGGTGCATCCCAGTCGGCCATCCCGTCCCGTGAGCGGCATCGACCCCGGATGGCGCCCGTCCAAGAAGAGGCATTAGCGAGACAGTCTTGCGTCCAGCTCCCCGTATCCATGCGCCGGCCCGGCTGGGCCGTGGGTCCTTCGCTTTCGATGTGGCCCAGTCCCGCTACCTCGGAACCGTGCTGCGGCTCGGGGAGGGCGATGAGGTGCGCCTTTTCAACGGCCGGGATGGCGAATGGACCTATCGGATCGAGACGCTTGCAAAGCGCGCGGGCGAAGCCGTGCCGGTGGTGCAGCGGCGGCAGGCCGAGGATGGGAGGGACCGGCCGGTCCTTCTCTTCGCGATCCTGAAGCGCGGACCGACCGAGCTGCTCGTGCAGAAGGCGACCGAGCTTGGGGTCACGCGGCTTCAACCGGTGATCACGCAGAGGACCAACCGCGAGACACATCGCCTGGACCGGCTCAGCGCAATTGCCACTGAAGCTGCCGAACAGTGTGAGCGCCTGTCGATCCCGGATATTCTCGAACCCGTCCCGCTGGCCGAGGCTCTGGGCGGGTTGGAGAGTTTCGTCTTCTGCGACGAGGCGGGCGACCGGCCGGAAGAACCCTGGGGCGGGGACAAGGGCCGCGCGGGCCTCGCCGATGCGGTCTTCGGTTCGGTTCGCACGCCTCCCGAAGCCATCCTCATCGGTCCCGAGGGTGGGTTCACCCCCGAGGAGCGGGCGAGCCTGCGGGACGACGAGCGGGCATTGCCGATCTCGCTCGGTCCGCGCATCCTGCGGGCCGAGACGGCTGGCATCGTCGCGCTCACCCTCTGGCAGGCGCGTTTCGGCGATCTCGCCTGAGGGGAGCTGAGGCCGCGGTGAGCATTTTTCGCTATCGGCTCCGGCCAAAGCTTGCTCAACCCAAGTCCAAAACGAAATGTAGCCTACGATTCCAGGGAGCCTGCCCGTGACGCAGCTCGACGCCAGCAACCGCAGCAATCTCGATCCGATCGAGGATGTGGCCGAACTGACTGCCTATCTCGCCTCGGGATGCAAACCGAAAGCGGAATGGCGCATCGGCACCGAGCACGAGAAGTTCGGCTTCCTGTGGGACAGCCTCGAACCGCTCCCCTTCGCCGGAGAGCGGTCCATCCAGGCGATCCTCGAAGGCCTCGCGCGGGATTTCGGCTGGCAGCGGCTCGAGGAGGAAGGGGAGCTCGTCGCCCTGAAGAACGATGGCGCGTCCATCACGCTCGAGCCGGGCGGCCAGTTCGAACTCTCAGGTGCGCCGCTGCTTTCCGTGCAGGAAACCTGCGCGGAGGTTCACACCCACCTTGCGCAGGTGAAAGCCGTCGCGGATCCCCTCAATGTCGGCTTCATCGGCCTCGGCGCCGCCCCTTACTGGACCCGGGACGACATGCCGAGGGTGCCGAAACCGCGTTACGGGATCATGCGCAACTACATGCCGAAAAAAGGGCAGCTCGGCCTCGACATGATGCACAGGACCGCGACGGTCCAGGTCAACCTCGACTTCGACAGCGAGGCCGACATGGTGCAGAAGTTCAGGACTTCGCTCGCCCTGCAGCCGATCGCGACGGCGCTTTTTGCGAACTCTCCGCTGACCGAAGGCGAGAAGAACGGCTTCAAGTCCTGGCGGGCCCATATCTGGACCGATACCGACCCTGACCGTACCGGCATGCTCGATTTCGTGTTCGAAGACAGCTTCGGGTTCGAGCGGTATACCGAATACATGCTCGATGTACCGATGTATTTCGTCTGGCGCGACGGTGTCTATCTCGATGCGACGGGGCAGAGCTTCCGGGATTTCCTGAAGGGGGAGCTGCCCGCCGCGCCGGGACAGCTGCCGACCATCGAGGACTGGAAAGACCATCTTTCCACGGCCTTTCCCGAAGTGCGCCTGAAGACCTTCCTCGAGATGCGCGGCGCGGATTCGGGAAGCTGGGGGAGGATCTGCGCACTCCCTGCCTTCTGGGTGGGGCTTCTCTATGACCACGAAAGTCTCGAAGCGGCCACCGGTCTGTGCCGGGACTGGACCACCGAGGAGATGGCTGAACTGCGGATCGCCGCCGCGAAGGACGGGATGAATGCCAGGGTCGGCGGTATCATCGTCAAGGATGTGGCGCGCCGGCTGATCGAACTGTCCCGCGACGGGCTGCGAAGGCGCGGCTTCAAGGACGGGGCGGGGAATGACGAAAGCGGGTTCCTCGATCCCCTCAATGATATCGCGCGGTCCGGCGAGAGTTTCGCCTGCCAGCTCCTCAGGGATTACGACGAGGGCGCGGACATGCGCGCCCTGTTCGAGCGCTACGCCTTTTGATGGGTGAAGAGGGTTCGGACCCGGCGACCGAGGACGCAGCCCGCGCCCTTTCGGAGCGGTGCCCTGCCATAGCGCATGTCCTTGAAAGGACGGGTCCGCCCCGTTGGCGGTCGAGGACCGCGGGGTTCCCGGGGCTGGCGCGCATCATCATCGAACAGCAGCTCTCGGTCGCCAGCGCCAATGCCATACTCGTCCGCGTGCAGCAGGCGACAGACGACCTGAACCCCTCTTCCGTCATCGAGGCGGACACGGATGACCTTCGCGTCCTGGGGCTTTCGCGCCCGAAGATCCGCTATCTCAAGGCTCTTGCCGGGGACGTCATGGCGGAACGGTTCGCCTTCGAGGAGCTTCGCGCCCAGAGCGATCAGGATGCGGCGAAGGCGCTGACCGCGCTTCTCGGTGTCGGTCCATGGACGGCGGCGGTCTATCTCCTCTTCTGCGAACACCGCCGCGACCTGTGGCCGAGGGCGGATGTGGCGCTCCTCGCCGCCCACAAGGCGGCAGGCGGACCGTTCGAGCGGGCTTCCCTCACCGAATTCGACCAGTGGGCTAATGAAACCTACCGCCCGCACCGTGGTGTCGCGGCGCACATCCTTTGGGGCTATATCGCCTATCTGAGGGGGCGGGCCCCGCTCTAGCGCTCCTCCGCCTCCTTGTACGTCTTGCCGCCTTTCATCACGAATCTGACATTTTCCAGGGCGGTGATGTCCTCCCGCGGATCCGCGTCGACAGCGATCAGATCGGCCATGCAGCCTTCCTTGAGGCAGCCGAGCTCACCCTCCTTGCCAAGGGCTTCGGCGGCGAGGGCGGTCGCGGCATTCATCGCCTGCATGGGAGACATCCCGAACTCCGTCATCACACGGAACTGCCTTGCATTGAGGCCATGGGGATAGATTGCGGCGTCGGTCCCGAAGATGACCTTCGCTCCGGCCTCCACCGCCTGGCGGAAGCTTTCACGCTGCTTTTCACCGACCTCGCGCTCTTTGGCCATGGACTCTTCGGGAATGCCGAGCCGTTCCCCTTCGCCCAGCGTATATTCGGTGTTGTAGATATCCATCGCGAGGTAGGTGCCGTTCCTGACGGCCATGCGGATGGCCTCGCGATCGAGGAGGCTCGCATGTTCGATCGTATCGGCACCGGCTTCGATCGCGTTCTTGATCCCTTGCGTACCATGGGCGTGAACGGCGACCTTCAGGCCGCGCAGGTGCGCCTCCTCGACGATCGCCTGTAGTTCCTCCACCGTCGACTGCGGCGCGCCGAGAACCGTGCCGCGGGAAAAGACGCCCCCCGTCGAGCAGGTCTTGATGAGGTCGACGCCGTATTTGATGTTCTGCCGGACCTTGGCCCTCAGCTCCCACGGTCCGTCCGCGACCCCGTCGCCGGTAGCGGCATTGTCATAGGGCAGATAGTTGTCGTCGGCGCAGTGGCTCCCGGTCACGCTGACGGGCGGGCCGGCCACGAAGAGCCTCGGCCCTTCGATCTCTCCTTCCGCGATGGCGTCGCGGACGGAGAGGATGGCGTAGCTGCCGCCGACATTGCGTACCGTCGTGAAACCCGCATCGAGCGTCCTTTCGGCATGGACGACGGCCCAGATCGTCCCGCGATCCTGCGCATACTGATAACGGTCATAACCGCGTCCCTTCTCAGCCGGGCTTTGCAGGTGGGTGTGCATGTCGATCAGCCCGGGCAGGATCGTCCGCTCACCAAGATCGATCACTGAGGCGCTGTTCGGTATCTCGATGCTGTCGCGTGCCCCCGAAGCGATCACCCGCCCGTCCTCGATCAGCACCGCCGCGTCCTCGACGACGCTCTGCGTCCCGGGTTCGATCATGCGATCGGCATAGACCACCGTCGTCTCGGCCCATGCCGGGGTGAGGACTGTGCCGAAAAGACAGGCGGTTATCGGAAGCTTCTTCATCGTGGCGTCCCATCTTCGAGAAGGTTCCAGCGTGGGGGATCGCCAGCAGGGCGGCAAGTGAAGAAACCATGCCGAACAGGCCAGCGCGAGCGAGCTAAGAAGATCCGGCCATCACACCCTGAAACGTAGCCGGGACCGCCTTTCCAGCATCATGATCGACCAGTTTTTCCGCGATCCTTGTTCGTGCGGGCCGTTGTGATGCCTTTGTCACACAGAATCGGCTAAGGTTTTCTGGTATAGGATCCACTCGATCTGGACAGGAGCCCCCCGCCTTCAGTTGTTCTGAACGACATATGATCCCCTTCGTGACGGGCCGAATAGACGGCTCGGTGCGAATGCGGCGGCCGGTTCCTGAGAGGCTCAGGAGCTAGACCACCGTGCAGACAGTCCGCCATTCTCCCGATGGGTGTCCCGCTCTCGTCCTGAACGCCGATTTTAGGCCGCTGAGCTATTTCCCACTCTCCTTATGGTCTTGGCAGGACACGCTGAAAGCGGTTTTCCTCGACAGGGTGGACGTGGTGGCGGAGTACGAAACCGAGGTGCACTCGGTGAACCGTGCCATGCGGCTGCCCTCGGTGGTTTCGCTCAAGACCTACGTCAATCACGCCCGGCGGCCGGCCTTCACACGGTTCAACGTTTTCCTGAGGGATGGTTTCGCCTGCCAGTATTGCGGCAAGTCCGACCGGGAGGACCTGACCTTCGACCACGTGGTCCCCCGCTCGAAGGGTGGGAAGACGACCTGGGACAACATCGTCGCCGCCTGTAGCCCCTGCAACTTGCGCAAGGGCGGGAAGATGCCGAGGGACGCCAAGATGTGGCCCGCCCAGGCACCCCGCCAGCCGAACATGTTCGAGCTCAATGACAGGGGACGCGCCTTCCCGCCGAACTACCTCCACGAAAGCTGGCAGGACTATCTCTACTGGGATACCGAGCTCGAGCCCTGATCGCCCCCGATCAGTAATCCCGCTTGTAGTTTGCCGACAGCGATTGGGCGCCGTTCGCTTTCTGGGTCGCCTCCACGGTGAAGAAACTCGAGACCTCGTAAATGACGCTGAGGGCGGTTCCAAGCTGGCCGATGCTCTGGCGGGCCGAGACGTAGATATCGTCCGCGATGTACTTGCCTACGGTGAGCGAGCGGGCGGAGGGGTCGAAGGAGAGCTGGTCGAGACCGAGGCTTGAGCGCACCGACCCGACCACGCCGCCGCCCGATCCGAAGGTGCCGCTGACCGTCGCTGCGGCCTGGGCAAGTTGCAATGCTTCCCCGGCCCCGAGCTGGTTGGCCGGGCGCCCGAAGAGCACGAGGGCGAGGATATCCTCCTCCGGCAGCGGCGGGCTGGAGCTGAAGTCGATCTGGGGGTTCTCCGCCGTGCCGCTGACGGTCACGATGGCTGTCACCGTGTTCGGAGCGGTCCCCGCCTCGGTCTGGGCCTGGATGTTCACCTCGGGGACGATCTCCTCGCGCTCCCGGAACCCGATCACCCCGCGGGTGAGGTCGAACGTCCGGCCCGCGAGGTCGAGTTGCCCTTCTCGCAGATTGACCGAACCTCCGATGAGGGGATTTTCGGCCGTTCCGCGCACGGTGAGGTCCGCCGCCCATTCGGAGTTCAGTCCACGTCCGCGAACGAAGATCCGGTCATCGGCGACCACCGACATGTCGAGGTTGATCGTCACCGGGCCGCCTGACGGGGTGTCGATCTCCTCAACCGGGTCGCGCTCCGGGCCATCGACCCTGACGACGTTGACGGGGGCGAATGTGGGGAGGTCATCGCCGCCGCCGAGGTCGGGGATCTGGATATCGAGTTCGTCGATATTGATCGGCCCGCTGAGGGTCAGTTCCTGGAAGCTGCCCCTGAGATCGAGATCGGCACTGGTCCGCAATTCGAGATCGGCAGAGCGTGCCACCTGGGCTTCGTCGAGGACCAGGTTGAGGTCGATTTCGCTTTCGTCGCCACGCGCATCGACACTACCGCTCAGCCTTACCGAGTCCTCACGACCGGCAGCACCCGACCCGGTGATATCGATCGTGCCCCGGCTCCCATCGTCGGTGATGGCGAAGAGGATATCCCCGTCGAGATCCGTCAGGGCGAGACCGACAGTGCTGTCCTCGAACCGCGCGCCGTTGATCTTGACCCGTCCATCGGTCTGCGGCGTGTCGGGACGGCCGGTGACGGCGACATCGACCTCGACCTCGCCGGACAGCGGCTGGCTCTCCAACGGCAGGAAGGCGTAGATGGACTCGATGCGGTCGTCATATTGAAGGCGCGCGTCGAGGCCGTCGCCCGTATACTCGATGCCCAGGGACGGTGACTTGACGAGGGCGAGGGGGATCGACGCGCGAAGCCGGCCGATCTCTTCCGACCCGTTCCGCGTAATGCGGCTCTGGGCGTTGAGGTCCGATCCGGTCCACCGGCCCTCGAGGGTGAAGGCGTAGTCGTCGTCGCCTGCTTCGGCATTGGCCGTGAGGTCGAGGCTTGCGGGGACCGCGGCTTCCGTGTCGAGATCGAACGTGAAATCCGCGGCAGCGTCCGACTGCGGTATCGGGACCCCGTCGCCCGACAGCGCCGCCTGCCAGCGCTCATCGCCAATATCTGCGGAAAAGGTGAGGGTACTTTCGCCCAGGTAGTCGAGCCGGGTCTCGTCCACGGTGATGCCGTCGTCCCAGGCGATCGTGGTCGGTGCGGCAAGGGAGACCTGCCGATCCTCGGGCACGAGCCGGGCGATCATTTCGGAGACGCTGACGCGGCTTTCCTCGAGGTTGAGCTCGGCGGCGGAACTGAGGCTCGCAAGGAAGATCGGCCCTGCCGTGATATCCGTGCCGGAGAGCCTGATCCCGATGGCGTTGCGGGGCCCTTCCGCGTCGAGGCTCAAGGTGCCGACCTCGTTGCCGTCCAGCCTCAGGCGGCGGCCGTCGAGTTCGACCGAGACCGGTCCGCCGTCCGCCTCGGCTGACGCGGAGAGGTCGATCGATCCGCCCACGGTCTGCCCCGTCAGGATTTGGCTGTTGCGGCCAAGGTCTGCATTCAGCCGAAGGTCGCCGGCGAGGTTCTTCAGGTTCACCGCGGCCTCGCCCTCGGCTTCGATAGGGCCGGCGGAAAGCGAGAAGGCGGGTACCTCAAGGATGTCACCGTTCGTGGCGATCCGGGCCTCGCCGCTGTAGACACCGCCTTCCGAACGCAGGGTCACGGAACCCGTCGGGGCGGCGGGCAGGCCCGAAAGGTCAGCGGTCGCGACACCTGCGGGGAAGGGCTCCCCTCCGAACTGGCCGGCAGGTATGTCCGCATCGGCCCTGATGCTCAGGCGCTCGGGCGTTCCCCTGACGGTGGCGTCGATAGTGAGGGCGCCGGATGCCTCGACATCTTCCGCGTAGAGCGCCACCGCCGCGGGATTGGCCCTCACGGTCACGGCGGCGTCGATCTCGCCCGCCCCGGTC
>CAZAFU010000018.1:9914-32652 GCA_964484475.1 uncultured Caulobacterales bacterium
ATGCCCGCCCACCGACGGTGACGTAGGGACCCGAGGTGTTGCCCACCGAAGCGCTCAGGTTGCGGACAATGACTTCGCCCTCCGCGTTGTAGCGGATGGCGGCGGTTGCGGCGGCACCTCGGCTCAGGAGCGGCTGGAGGTTTCCCGGGCCGAGGTCGAGGCCGCTCACCTGCGCGGTCACTTCGCCGGCGAAGGGAACCTCGTGGGTACTGCGTGCCTCGCGGACCCTGAGCCGGAGCTGGCCTGCGTCGAGGCGCCCTTCAAGGTCGTAGCCCTCGTTGCGTTCCGCGACCACCGCGGACAGGCTGACCGGCCCCGCGAGGGCTTCCGCACCGTAAGGAGCGAGCGCCGAAGCCTCGAGGCTGCCTGTCAGGTTGGCGCTGGCGTTCGTCTCCTCGCCGAGACCGGCCGACAGGGTGCCCTCGATGTCCCCGAACGCACCGGCGAAGCGGCGGATATCCGCGCTGACCGTATCTTCCGCGTAGGAGATGTCGGCATCGAGAACGACTTCGTCGCCGAGGGCCTCGCGCGCGTTCCCGGGCATGAAGGATCCCGGCCGGTAGACCACGTCGGCGGTCATGTCCCGGGCATCCCTCGCACTGCCAGAAAGTGTGCCCCTGAGCGCGCCGTAGCGGCCGGCTTCGCCGGTCACCGTTGCGCGGAGGCTGTCATAGGGACCTTCGGCATGTCCGTAGAACCCGACCGGGCCATCCGCGTCGACGAGCGAGGCGAGAAGACCGTTCGGATCGCCCCGGACATCGACAGTCATGTCGACCTCGTCGGTGCCGACCGTTCCCGCAATGGCGATCTCGTCCCGGCGCTCCGCGGTCCAGGCTCTCAGATCGATCCGTGCGCGCGGTTCCCGGTAGCGGACCGAGCCGGCTGCGGAGAATGTGGTTTCGACACCGGCAACTTGCTCAGAGACGGTGAAGCCGTCGATGACGAGGCTGTCGACCCTGATGTCGGGAATGCTCGGCAGTCCGGAGCTTTCGGTGTCCTGTGGCTGGTCGTCCCCTTCGGGCGGCATCGCGAGGAGGGCCCCATCCTCGAGCGTCACGGTATCGATCTTGATCTCGCCGCCCAGGAGCGCCATGGGCCGCCATTCAACGGTAAGCTGTTCGAAGCGGAGCCAGGTCTCATCCTCGGCGCGCATCTCGAAGTCGCGCAGGACGAGCGTTCCGGGGAAATCGCCTTCGAGTTCAGCGTAGCGAATATCCGACTGCAACGCGTTTTCCACCGCATTCTCGATGATCGGGCGGCTGATCCGATCGAAGATCGGCATACCAATGGGTGTGGTCCAGATGAGCACCACCGCCAGCACGAGGAGGCCGACCAGGATCGCGACGAACGCGGCGAGAGTGGAAAGGGCGCGGGTCAAAACGGCTGCCCGATCGCGATGTAGAACTGGAAGGCATCGTCCTGGAAGACCCGGCGACGCCCGTCTTCGGCTTCTGGATCGTCCACGAAGAATTCCCGGCGGTCGAGCGGGATCGCGAAATCAACGCGGATCGGTCCGATAGGCGTGTGATACCGAACGCCAAGCCCCGCGCCCACGAGAATGTTCTCGAAATCCGGCGTGTTGGCCGTGAAGGCCCCGCCCATATCGGTGAAGGCCGCAAGCTCGATGCTGTCGGTGACATGCTGCCTGACTTCGATGTTGAGTTCGGCAATCGAGCCACCACCCAGGATATTGCCCGACACACGGTCGATGGGGCTTGCTTCCTGGAAGGCGTAACCCCTGATCGAGCCGCCGCCGCCAGCGAAGAAACGTTCGGTAGGCGGAATATCGGACCGGTTGGCTCCGTAGATGGCCCCGATCCGGGCGCGTCCCGCAAGGGTGCCGCCGTCGTCCTCCCCCCAGAAGACGCGATCCACGGCAGTGGCTTCGATCCTTGCGAAATTGGTCGTGCCGACAAAGGGCGTGACGTTGAACCCGCCGAGCCAGCCGTCCTGGGGGTCGAGAACGCTGTCCTGGCTGTTCCAGATGACCGAAAGGGGGACCGAGACCGCGCTGAAGGCGGTCGAGCGCGTGACGACGTCCCGGAAATCCTGGTCCTCTTCGGACTCGCGGTTGCGGATGTCCGAGTACTGATAGCGCAGCCCGCCCTCGGTCGTCAGCCGGTCGTCGAGCCAGAGCTTTGCGATGGAGCCGCCGATTTCGAAGGTCTGGGCGTTGAAAGCGTCGGTGTCCTCGTTTCTGAGGACCACGCCAAGGGTGTAGTAGCCGGGGAGTTGCGGGCGGTCCTTCCTGAACCCGGCCGAGAGCTCCTGCACCGGAGCCGAAGCGACGAGGTCGGCACGGAAGGTCTCGCCGCGCCTCAGGAGGTTCCGGTTCTCCCAGAAGGCCGTGAGCCCGGGCCCGATATCGGTGGCGTAGGAGAGGCCACCGCCGATGGTGCGCCTCGGCCGCTCACCGACCCGCACGAGAATGTCGGTCCGTCCATTCTCCTCGGGCAGTTTCGGGGCCACCTCGACCGAAGAGAAAAGGCCGGTCGAAGCGAGCCGTTCGCGGTAGTCGTCGAGATCGTCACGGCTGGCGATCTCGCCCTCGGTAAAGGGGCGGTACTGACGGATGAAGTCGGGATCGGTCCTTTCCGCTCCGCTGACCTCGACATCGCCGTAACGGGATTGGGGGCCGGAGTGCACCTTGAACACGGCCTTCGCGGTGCGCTCCTCGAAATCGGCCCGGACCTCCCGGTTGCGGATCTCCGCCCCGAGATAGCCTTCGTCCCAGAGGTGATTGAGAAGCTCCCCTTCTATCCTCTGAAGCTCTTCGCCGGTGGGACTTCCTGCAACCTCGATACCCGCTTCCTCGAGCGCTTCGGGCCGCGGGGTGGCGACCTCTTCGTCGTATTGGATCTCATAGCCGCCGATGGCGAATTTCTCGCCCGGATCTATGGCGAAGGTCACGTCGACTTCCGCGCCATCCCGGGTCACCGATGGCTGGATGGTCGCTGCGTAGTAGCCGAGGCTCTGGAGCGCCGCGACGAGGGCTTGGGCGTCGCTGTTGGCGGTCCTCCTGATCGGGGCGAGAGCGCTGTACCCCTCCGGATTGCGCGAGAGTGCCGAGAGAGGGCGGATGTCTTCGCTGATGTCCCTGTCGAGCCCCTCGATCGTGACCTGCACTTCGAGGTTCCCCTGAGCGAGAGCACGCTCCGCCAGGGGAAGACAGAGGAACAGGAGAAGGGCTGAGCGCGCGACTGTCATTGAACCTTTGTCGAACGGGACCAGTGCGACCCGCGTTCCAGAGACACTTGATTTTTGTGTCGGCGCAGGCCCTACAAAGGCGCATGCCTATCGCCGAACAATTGAAGAAACGTGCCGCCGAGGTTGAGGACGCCCTCCGCCGCACGTTATTACCTCACGCTGATGGCGCAGCCATCGGCCGGCTGCAAGATGCGATGGCATACGCCCTGACGGCCGGAGGCAAGAGGATGCGGCCGTTCCTGACGCTCGAGACCGCTGCCATCTACGGCCGCGCGGACGAGGCGATGGACGCCGCCGTGGCGCTGGAGATGATCCATTCCTACAGCCTGGTTCACGATGATCTGCCCGCGATGGACGATGCGGACACGAGGCGCGGAAAGCCTGCGGTGCACAAGGCTTTCGACGAGGCGATCGCGATCCTGGTTGGTGATGCGCTCCTGACCGAGGCCTTCACCGTTCTCACGCGCTACGACGCGGCGACCTGCGCGCCGATGGTGAAGGCGCTCGCCGGGGCGAGCGGGATGCACGGCATGGTTGGGGGGCAGATGATGGATCTCTACCCCGACGGGCATGACGAGGGCAATATCATCGCCCTTCAGGACAAGAAAACCGGGGCCCTGATCGAATGCGCGGTCACGCTCGGCTGCCTTGCGGGTCATGCGCCCCAGCAGGAAACCGAGGCCCTCAGGCTCTATGCCCGCAAACTCGGTCTTGCATTCCAGATTGCCGATGACCTTCTCGATATCACCGCCAGCGCCGAGGATCTCGGCAAGCCCGCGGGCCGGGACGAGGACCAGGGCAAGGCCACCTTCGTCAGTCTCTTGAGCGAAGCGGGCGCCCGCGCCCGCCTCGCCGAACTGAACGAGGAAGCGCGGGCGGCCCTGGCCGCGGTCGAGCGCGATACCTCCGTCCTCGAAGACCTGCTCGATTGGCAGGCGAGCCGCACCCGCTAGGTCGCCGCCCGTTCGAGGGCATCGACATCCCCTCCGCAGATGGCCTGTTCGGCGGCGAGGATCCGTTCGATCGGCCAGTCCCACCACGCGACCTTCAGAATCCTGTCGATCGATCGTTCATCGAAGCGGCGCCTGAGGACCCGCCCTGGGTTGCCGGCCACGATGCTGTAAGGCGGGACGTTGCCGCCGATCACCGCGCCTGCGCCCACGATCACGCCATGGCCGAGCCTTGCACCCGGCAGGATCTTCGCGCCTTGGCCGATCCAGACATCGTTGCCGATCACGGTGTCGGGGCCCGGGCCGGGCAGTGATGGCCGGGCCGGATCCGGATCCCCGAAAATCGCGAATGGAAACGAGCTGACGCCGTCATAGCGGTGGTTGGCCGATGACGTGATGACGATGGCACCATCGGCGATCTGGCAGAACTTCCCGATCTCCAGCCGCTCCGCAGACTTTTCATGGAGGAAGGGCGCGATGCTCGCGGCCCAGTTCCCGGGAGGGTCGAAACGATGGGCGTAGCTGTACTCGCCGACCTCGATCCTCGGGTGGTCGATCACGGCCTTGAGAAAGGCTGTCTGGAGAAGCGGGGCGCCGTCAGGCAGCGCCATGGGAAAGGGGGTGTCAGGGGCCGGGAAGGCCAGTCGGTTTTCGGGCATGGAGCATCCTTGGTCTGATCGAAAAGAAGTCGAAGTCAGAAGGGATGCTTGTTCACCGGAAACTCTCCTTGCGGGTCAGCCCCGAGATAGGGGACTTTCAGACGGTCGGCAAGGATGGCCGCTTGGAGACCTCACGCAGCATGAAGCTCGACTCGATGGTCGCCACGTTCTCGGTCCTCAGGAGGCTGTCCGAAAGGAACGCCTCGTAACTGCCGAGGGTCGGCAGGACCGCCTTGAGATAATAGTCGAATTTGCCAGTCACGAGCAGGCATTCCATGATCTCGGGCTTGGCCTTCACCGTCTCCTCGAAGATCCTGAGGCTGCCCTCGTCTTCCTTTTCGAGCTTGACGAGAATGATCACTGTCACCGGAAGGCCCACCGCTTCGCGGTTCACTTCGGTCCTGTAGCCCTTGATGATACCCTCGCTTTCGAGGCGCCGCAGACGCCTCAAGCAAGGGGTCGGGGACAGGCCGACCTTTTCAGCGAGCTCGGCGTTTGTAATTCGAGCATTGTGCTGCAAATGGTGGAGGATGTTGCGGTCGATCTGATCCAGCTTCATGGTTGCGGCCTTTGCCGCGATATTCTGCCCTTTCGCAAGCAAAAAGTGAGGAGCATCGCCGCCTAATGAACTGGTCCACCGCAAACTGCGCGGAGCGGGCGCTCTCCCGGGGGCGCAAGAGCTTCGCCGCGCTGGACCTTGGCACGAACAATTGTCGCCTGATGGTGGCTGTGCCCAGGAAACGGGGCTTCACCGTGGTGGACACCTACTCCCGGATCGTGCGCCTCGGGGAGGGGATCGTGGCGACGGGACGGATCTCCGACGAGGCCCAGGATCGCGCCGTGGGCGTTCTCAGGCGCTGTGCCGAAATCGTGGCCCGCTGGGAAGTGGCGGGCCTTGGCTGCGTGACCACGGAGGCGTGCCGGCTGGCCTCCAACGGCTCGGATTTCATTGCGAGGGTCAAGCGCGAGACGGGCCTCAATCTCGAGGTGATCGGCGCGGAGCGCGAGGCGGCCCTGGCCGTTCGCGGCTGCACGGGGTTGATCCACGCTGCGGCGGAGAAGGTCGTTGTCTGCGATATCGGCGGCGGCTCCACCGAACTGTCGCTGGTCGAGGTCTCCCGCGATGACCGGGGCCAGGTCCGGCCCGTCATGCTCGATGTCCTCTCACTGCCTTATGGCGTGGTGCGCCTGAGCGAAGGCCACGCAAGCGGAAGCTTCGACGGTGGCCCCTACACGGAGGTCAAGGCGGCGGTGGCCGCGGCCATTGCCACACGGCCCGCCTTCGCCCGGGCGGCGGAACAGCCCCACAACCACCTGATCGGGACGTCCGGAACGGCGACGAGCCTTGCTGCGATGCACAAGGGCCTCAAACGCTATCGTCGCCGTGAGGTGGACGGCATCTGGATGCAGCTCTCCGACGTCCGTGATGCGGTGCAGGCGCTCGATCGGATGGGTTTCGCCGGACGATGCCAGGCCCCCTGCATCGGGGCCGGGCGGGCGGACCTCATCATGCCGGGCTGCGCGATCCTCGAGGGTATCCTGACGGCGACCAACTTTTCCGCCCTGAGGGTCGCGGACCGGGGCCTGCGTGAGGGCCTGATCGAGGAACTGATGGAGGAGAACCGGGCCCTTGTCCGCCAGGCGCGCAGGGGCGTAGGGGGCGCGGCACAGATCGCGGAGTAGACCATGCCCAAGCTTCCCGGAAAGGGCGGCGGCTCCAAGCCCAATGCCCTGGGCGACGAGGAGCCCACGCGCCGCTTCAAGGCTGACAAGAAGAAAGTTTCCGACCGCGATCTCACCGTGAAGGTGAAGACCGCCCGCGGGCGCAAGATCGGCTCCAAGCTCTGGCTCGAACGCCAGCTCAACGACCCCTTCGTCGCCAGGGCGAAGAAGGAGGGCTACAAGAGCCGCGCCGCCTACAAGCTGACGGAACTCGACGACAAGTACGGCCTGCTAAAACCGGGCGGCCGCATCGTCGATCTCGGTGCCGCCCCCGGCGGCTGGTGCCAGGTGGCGGTGCAGCGGACCGGAGGCACCGGCAAGGTCGTCGGCATCGACTATCTCGAGATGGAAGACGTCGCGGGAGCTCAGCTCCTGCAACTCGATTTCCTTGGTGAGGGCGCGGACGAAGCCCTGAAGGCGCTGCTCGGCGGGCAGGCTGACGCGGTGCTCTCCGACATGGCCGCGCCGACGACGGGTCACAGGGCGACGGACCACCTCCGCATCATGGCCCTCGCCGAAGAGGCGCTCGGCTTCGCCGAACAGGTGCTCGCTCCCGGCGGCGCCTTTGTGGCCAAGGTCCTGCAGGGCGGTTCCGAAAAGCAGCTCCTGGACCGGCTGAAGAAGAACTTCACCAAGGTTGCCCACGCCAAACCCGAAGCCAGCCGCTCGGATTCGGCCGAAATGTACGTCGTGGGTACCGGCTTTCGGGGGTGAGCCTGCCCGTGAAAGTTCCGAAAACTGTCATGTAGCGGGGTCTTTGCAAGCCAGCGACTCGTCGCTAAGCGCCCCCATGGAAATTCGCGAAGCTCTCACATTCGACGACGTTCTGCTCGAGCCCGGTCCCTCCGAGGTCATGCCCGCCGAGGTGAGCGTCAGAACCCAGCTCACCCGTTCGATCTCGCTGAACATTCCCATCCTGTCGGCAGCGATGGATACCGTCACCGAGGCCCCGATGGCGATCGGCATGGCCCAGGCCGGCGGGATCGGTGTCCTGCACAGGAACCTGACCATCGAGGAGCAGGCCGAACAGGTCCGTCAGGTCAAGCGCTACGAAAGCGGGATGGTGGTCAATCCGCTAACCCTCACCCCAAGCGACACGCTGGGTCATGCAAGGGCCATCATGGCGGAGCGGCGGATTTCGGGTTTCCCGGTGGTCGAGAACCGTGACGAGGCGGGGATCGGCAAGCTGGTGGGTGTCCTGACCAACCGCGACATGCGTTTCGCGAAGGATCCCGAGCAGAAGATCTCCGAACTGATGACCTCCGAGGATCTCGCCACCGTTCGCGAGGGCGAGGACATAGAAACCATCCGCGATCTGATTCACGACCGCCGGATCGAACGGCTGATCGTGGTGGACGACGACTATCGCTGCGTCGGCCTGATCACCGTCAAGGACATGGAGAACGCCGAGCGTCATCCCTTCGCCGTGAAGGACAAGGAAGGCCGCCTGCGTGTGGCCGCGGCCTCCACGGTCGGAGACAGCGGTTACGAACGTGCCGCCGCCCTGATCGAAGCGGGGGTGGATGTCCTGGTGATCGACACTGCCCATGGCCACTCCTCGAAGGTCGCCGAGCAGGTGCGGCGCGTCAAACGCGAATGGCCGAACGCACAGATCATCGCCGGGAACGTTGCGACCTACGATGCCACCCGTGCGCTGATCGACGCGGGTGCCGATGCGGTGAAGGTCGGGATCGGGCCCGGCTCGATCTGCACCACGAGGATCGTCGCGGGTGTCGGTGTCCCGCAGCTCACCGCGGTCTCGGATTCATCACGGGCGGCGAGGGACCAGGGCGTCCCGATCATCGCCGATGGCGGCATCAAGTATTCGGGTGACATGGCCAAGGCTCTCGCGGCGGGCGCCAGCGCCTGCATGGTCGGCTCGCTTCTGGCAGGTACGGAAGAAGCGCCCGGCGAGGTGTTCCTCTTCCAGGGACGGAGCTACAAGAGCTACCGCGGCATGGGCTCGATCACAGCCATGGCCCGGGGCTCGGCCGACCGCTACTTCCAGTCCGACGTGGGCGACTCGATGAAGCTCGTGCCCGAAGGTATCGAAGGCCGGGTGCCCTACAAGGGGCCGATCGGCGCCATCCTGCACCAGATGGTCGGCGGTATCAGGGCGTCGATGGGCTATGTCGGTGCGCCGAGTATCGAGGGGATGCAGCAGAAGGCGAAGTTCGTCCGCATCACCGGCTCCGGCCTGCGCGAAAGCCACGTGCACGATGTCTCGATCACCCGTGAGGCTCCGAACTACCCGAGTCCGCGGTAAGGCGGTAGGCTCCCCCTCGCGGAGGGGATCGGCGTGCAGACATGCGAGAATTGCGGCGCGGAGCTCGGCGGGCGGTACTGCTCCCGATGCGGGCAGGACAGTCGAACGCCGCTCATGCCCATCGGCGAGGCCCTTGGGAGCTTCGGGCAGGCTTTTCTCAACTTCGATTTCAGGACCGTCCGTACCTTCTCAGAGCAGTTCGTCCCCGGAAGGGTCACGGGCCGCTATCTCGGCGGGCACAGAAAGCCATACGCTGCGCCGTTACGGGCGGCGATCACATCAAGCCTGATCCTCGTGGTGGCAGCAGCCGTTCTAGGGCCCGACTCGGGCGGCCCGCGCACGGAGACCTCACTTGTCGACGACTTGAGCTTCGCGGCCCGTGAATACCTGACCATCCAGCAGCTCGTCGCGCTTCCATTTTTCGCGATGATCCTGGTACCGCTCAGCGGCCGGCGTGAAGCGGTCTACGCAAGGCATCTGACCGTGGCACTCTACTTTCTAGCCATGCTGAACAGCTTGTCGCTTCTGCTCTATCTTCTCTACGCGATGTTGCCAGCGATCATGACTCCGGGGCTGGTCCTTGGGGTGATCAGTGGCGGCACCTCTTATACCTTGGAGGAGGGATGAAAGCCGCCTACGCAATGAGCTGGAAACGAACGGTTCTGACGGCGCCTCTCGCTTCCTTCACCTACGCGTTTCTGAACCTCCTTTTTGCGGGTATCACTCTTGGGTTCCTGATTGCTCGCCATGAGGCCAACCTCTGATACCATGGGTCGATGCTGATCGCCTTCAACAAGCCGATGAACGTGCTGAGCCAGTTCACCTCCGAAGGGGGATGGCCGGGGCTGTCGGACTACATCGATGTTCCCGGCGTCTATGCCGCTGGTCGGCTTGACCGGGACTCCGAAGGACTTCTTCTCCTGACCGATGACGGACGCCTCCAGGCGAGGATCACCGCGCCGAAGAACGGGACCCCGAAGACCTACCTCGTGCAGGTCGAGGGCATTCCCGACGACGGCCAGCTTTCGGCTTTGCGCCAGGGGGTCACTCTCAAGGACGGAACGACGAAACCGTCGAAGGCCAGGCTGATCGAACCGCCGGGCCTGTGGCCGCGCAATCCGCCGGTGCGGGAGCGCAAGACGGTTCCCGACCGGTGGATCGAGCTGACCATCACCGAAGGGCGGAACCGACAGGTCCGGCGCATGACGGCGGCCGTGGGCCTTCCGACCTTGCGACTCGTTCGCTGGCGGGTCGGCAGTTACGACCTCGAAGGGCTCCCGCCCGGCAAATGGCGGGAAGTGCAGATGCCGGGTTCACGTCAAACGTGATTCACTGACGGCAGTCGAGGCGCTCGATTCGCTATTCTCCACATGGTATAAACCCTTCGTTAAGGACTTGATGGAGGTCCGGTCATGCGAGCACTTGGCTATATTCTGGTGATGGTGGGTATGTTCGGCGTTGCGGCGTTGCTCAGTCTCGATCTCTACGATCTCCTGTTGCTCGACGATCCGCAGTCGGCCCTGTTCGGTTCTCCCTGGTGGGCCGAAAACCTCAGCTTCTATGCCCTTCTCTCCGGCTTTCTCCTTCTTGGCAGTGTCTTCTCCCTGAGACAGCGGGGACGGTGAACGATCCCCGCCCTGCGGCGTTTCCCTGTCGATAGCGACAGGGAGAAGCCCCATGGGCAAGCAGCGTATTCTCGTCACCGGCGGGAGTTCCGGGATCGGGACGGGCATCTGCCTGCGCCTGGCGAAAGACGGCGCGGACGTCGGGATCGGCTATCATTCGGGTGAAGACCGCGCCCGCGAGGTTGCCGACGACGTACAGTCCCGCGGCGGGCGGGGCCTGCCGATCGAGGCCGATGTCTCGGACGAGGATGCCGTCGCCCGCGCTTTCGATCGCATGCAGGACGAGTTCGGCGGCCTCGACGGTGTGGTCATCAATGCCGGCCTCCAGGCCGACGCCGATATTGAGGACATGTCCTTCAAGGAATGGCGCAAGGTGATGGCTGTCGATCTCGACGGCGCCTTCCTCTGCGCGAGGGAGGCTGTGCGCCGTTTCCAGAAAATGGGCCGCCGCTCCACCGAAACCGTCGGCAGGATCGTCTTCGTCACATCGGTGCACGAGTTCATCCCGTGGGCAGGACATATCAACTACGCCGCCGCCAAGGGCGGGGTCGAAATGCTGATGAAGTCGCTTGCCCAGGAGGTCGCCTCGGACGGGGTCCGGGTGAACGGCATCGCCCCCGGGGCGATCAAGACGCCCATCAACGAAGACGTCTGGTCCGACGAGGACCAGATGAAGGACCTCCTCAGGCTCATCCCGTTCGGGCGGATCGGAGAGCCCGAGGATGTGGCCAATGCTGCCGCTTGGCTCTTGTCCGACGAGAGCGACTACGTCACAGGGTCCACCTTGATCGTGGATGGGGGCATGTCCCTTTATCCGAGCTTCATAGGAAACGGATGAGCCGTGCGTGACCCCGGCCGCGTCGCTGCGGCAATCGACATCCTCCAGCGCTTCTCAGAGCGTCCCCAGCCTGTGTCCGTGCTGATGACCGATTGGGGACGCAACGCCCGCTATGCCGGCTCGAAGGACCGGGCCTTCGTGCGGGGCCTTGTCCTCGATGCCCTTCGGCGCTGGCGCAGTTTCAGGGGCGAAGAGAGCGCGCGGCTAACGGTGCTCCTGACGCTCCGCGAAATCTGGGGCTGGGACGAGGCGCGTATCGAGGAAGCTTTCGGCGGGCAGTTCGGACCTGGCCGCCTTTCGGACGAAGAGAAGCGCGCGCATCCCGAAGGAGCGCTCGACCTGCCGCCGTTTCTCCAGAAGCATCTGGGCGAAGCGGCAGGGAAGGTCTCCCGTGCTTCTGCGCACCGTGCCCCCGTCGATCTCAGGGTGAACCGGCTCAAGGCCGACAGGGACAAGGCGATGAAGGCCGTCGGCGTCCTCGGGGCGGCGGAGGCGGAGTTGTCTCCGCTCGGCCTTCGGATCGCGCGGGACGACCCGACAGACAAGGGCCCGGGCGTTTCGGTCATCCCCGCCTATGGCAAGGGCTGGGTCGAGGTGCAGGACGAGGGCAGCCAGCTCACCGTGCTCGCGGCCGGAGCCGGGCCAGGGCAGCAGGTGCTCGATTATTGCGCAGGGGGAGGGGGCAAGACGCTCGCTCTCGCAGCGGAAATGGGCAACACCGGCCAGCTCTTCGCCTATGACAACGACCCCCACAGGCTCGCGCCGATCCACGAGCGGGTCCGGCGCGCGGGTGTGAGGAACCTTCAGGTCATCGCGCCTGTGGAAGGCGAACGGTTGAAGGCTCTCGAAGGCAGGATGGATCTCGTCTTCGTCGATGCCCCCTGTTCGGGCTCCGGGACCTGGCGGCGCCATCCGGACACCAAGTGGCGGCTGACCGAAAAGCATCTCGAACAGCGCATGGCCGAACAGGATCAGGTGCTGGGGGAAGCCGCGGCGTATGTGAGGCCCGGCGGCGTCCTCGTTTACGTGACGTGCTCGTTCCTGCGGGAAGAGAACGAGGACCGGGCCGAAGCGTTTCTCGCCGGGCACCCGGGCTTCCACCTCGCCGAGCCTCTGGCGGGCGCGAAGGAAGAGTTGCAAACGAAGCTCGAAGGGTTCGTCGAGGGAACGGCCTTGCGCCTGTCGCCATGGGCGAGCGGTACCGACGGCTTCACACTTCTGCGTCTTGAACGCGACCTCGAAGAAAAAAGGGTTGGAACATAAGGCAGTGCGGGCTATGTCTTGCCTACGGTGAGAGACGAAGGGTCCGCCGGGTTCCTGCATTCGATGAATCGTGGTTCTCCTCTTTGGGGAGAAACTGTCAGGAAAACAGGCTGATAACCCTCGCTGGGTCTCACCCGGATGGTCGCGCTGGCGGCTGTTTCAATGGCTCATGGAAGCCGATAGTCCCGCCCGCAACGGCGCGGCCCGGGAACAACAGCAATAGGATTCGTTAGAACGCTCATGGCGCAATACTCTAAACGCGGGCGCAACAACAATCGCCGCCGGCAAGGCGGCAACAGCAACCCCAATCGCTCGATGGACAGCCAGGGTCCCGAGGTGAAGATCCGGGGGACTGCGGCGCAGATCTACGACAAATACCAGGCCCTGGCGCGAGACGCGGCTTCGGCGGGTGACCGTATCCGTGCGGAAAGCCTGATGCAGCACGCAGAGCACTATTACCGGCTGATGAAATCGATGCAGCCGGACAAGCCTGAAAAGAAGGACGACGACAACAGCTCGGACGAGAACGACAACAACAATGCCCAGCCCGAAGGCGGCAAAGGTCAGCAGTCCGAGAAATCGTCGTCCGAGAAATCTTCAGACGACAACGGCGACGATGACGCTTCGAACTCCGATTCGAACAATGACGGCGAAGACGGCAAACCCCGTCGCCGCCGCCGTCGCCGTCGCAGCGACGATGACGCCGCATCCGGTGACGAGAGCGAAAGCAAACCCGAGGGCAAGAAGAAAAGCGACGCTCCCCAGCTTGAAGAGGCCGGCGCGAAGTAGGACAGTCTTCCCACAAACATGTGGGAGGACCCTATGGCCAATTTCGAAGGTACCCTGTTCGACCTGAGCGGGAAGTCCGCCATCGTGACGGGCGGGAGCCGGGGCATCGGTGAAGCGATTGCCCGACGCCTGGCCGAGCACGGTGCGAATGTCACCGTCTCGAGCCGCAAGCTCGATGCCTGCCAGAAGGTCGCCGACGCGATCAACGAGAGCGAGGGGAGGGATGCGGCCCTGGCCGTCGCCTGCAATATCTCGCACAAGGAAGCGCTGGCGGATCTGGTCGATCAGCACAGGGACAGGTTCGGGCCGGCGGATATTCTCGTCTGCAACGCGGCGGTGAACCCGGCCTTCGGACCTTCCAAGGACCTGACGGACGAGCAGATCGACAAGATCTTCGACTGCAACATCAAGGCGAACCTCCGGCTCAGCCATCACGTCCTGCCCGAAATGGTCGAACGCGGCGGCGGCGCCATCATCATCATCTCGTCGATCTCAGCGTTCGTGGGCAACAAGGGGATCGGCATGTACGGGGTGTCCAAGGCCGCCGACCTGCAACTCGCGCGCAACCTTGCTGTCGAGTACGGATCATCGAACGTGCGCGTAAATTGCATCGCGCCCGGCATCGTGAAGACCTATTTTGCCGAAGCCTTGTGGAAAGACCCCGAGGTCGAGAAGATGGTCACGAACCAGATCCCGATGCGACGCTTCGGCGAGCCCGACGACATTGCCGGTGCGGCTGTCTTCCTCGCGTCCCCGGCCGGTCAGTGGATGAACGGCCAGAACATCACGATCGATGGCGGTACACTGATCGGTTTCGGCGGGATGTAGCCTGCTGTCAGGCCTCCGCGATGACGAAGCTGAAGGGCTGGTCGAGCCCGCCTTCGGATTGGAGAAGGACATTGCCCTCCGGTTCGGGCAGCTTTCCGTTCGGGACGGCGAACTTGAACCAGGCCTGCACGGCGTTGCCTTCGTAGTGGCGCCTGAGCCCGAGGATGCCTTCGGCGTCCTCGGACTTGATGATCTTCACTGGTCCGCAGCGCAGGACATCGTTCTTTCGCCTCAGGTCGATGGCCCTGCGCCAATGGTTGAGGACGCTGCCGTCGTCGTCTTCCTGGGCCTGGCGATTGAGAGCGACGAGGTCGTCCTTGACCGGAAGCCAAGGCTCACCTCCGCTGAACCCTCCATTCCTTTGGCCGTTCCACGGAAAGGGGTGTCTGATGGGGTCGCGGCCCTTGCCCTTCGGCCAGAACCTCACCCCTTGCGGGTCCTTGAGTTCACCGCGTCCGTAGGGCGCGTCCGGCAGGCCGAGTTCCTCGCCCTGGAAGAAGGTGAGCTGGCCCGGCAGGGCGATGAGGAGCGCGATGGCGAGCCGCGAGACCCGCTCCCGGGTCTGGTCGTCGGAGCCCTCGGGCAGCCAGCGCGAGACCGCTCTCGATGCGTCATGGTTGGTCAGTGCCCAGACGTGATGCTCACAGGCGTGACGCTCCTCGATCGCTTCGATGATGCTTCCGATCTCCGACGGACAGAGCGAGGCTTCCATGAAATGGGGGGTATAGGCGGCATCGAAAAGGCCGTCCCCGGTCAGGCGTTCGAGGGTGTCGTAGCTCCTGTACTGGGTGTCGATTTCGCCGAAAGCGAAGGTGCAGCCCGCGCAGCGGACCTCGTCCATCAGGGAACGAACGAACGTGGTCGACCGTTCATCGTTGCAGTCATATTCATGGATCTGGTGCGAGAAGGTGCTGAAGCTTCCGGTCGGGGTGAGGCAGGAATTCGACGGATCGGCGGGCGGATTATCCTTCTGGTCGGGGTCGGCATAGTATTGAGTGACCGCATCGAAGCGGATGCCATCCACACCGCGGTCGAGCCATTTGCGCATGAATTTAAGGCGCTCCTCGACGACTTCTTCGTTGTCGAGATTGAGCGCCGGTTGCTCCTTCATGTACTGGTGGCGGTAGTACTGTTCCCGGACCGGGCACCACGTCCACTGGGGCTCGGCAAAGCGGCTGATCCAGTTGTTTGGCGGGGAACCATCGGGCTTGCCGTCGCACCACTGATAGTAATCCGATTTCGGATTGTCGCGGCTTTCGCGGCTCTCCTGGAACCACTCATGCTCGATGCTGGTGTGGTTCAGGACCGCATCGATGATGATCTTGAGATCCAGTTCATGCGCCCTGTCGACGAGGGCGCAGAAGTCGTCGAGCGTGCCGTATGTGGGCTCGATGCTGCAGAGGTCGGTGACGTCATAGCCGAAGTCCAGCATCGGTGACGGGAAGAACGGTGACAGCCATATGCCGTCCACGTTCAGGCTCGCCACATAGTCGAGCCGCTGGGTGATCCCCTTCAGGTCCCCGATGCCGTCACCATTGCTGTCGTTGAAACTGCGTGGATAGATCTGGTAGAGGGTGGCGCCGCGCCACCATTTGTCCTGGGTCATGACTTCCCGCTGACTGCCGGGGAGGGCTTCGCCACTCCCCTGTTCATTCGAGCCCTAGATATCAAGGCTCGCCACCGCACCGCCATCGACGCGGTAATTCGATCCGACGACGAAGCTTGCCCGTTCCGAGCAGAGGAAGGCGATGGCCGCGGCGACCTCTTCGGGCTTGCCGCGCCGCCCGAGGACCAGATAGGGCCGTTCTTCCTCGAGGAAGGTCTCGACCGCTTCTTCAGTGCTCATGTCCTTCTTGTCGGCGCGCTTGTCCATCATGCCGTCTGTCATGTTCGTTTCGATGAAAGCCGGAGCGACCGCGTTCACCAGCACGCCCTTCTTGGCATAGGGCATGGACAGCCCCTTGGCGAAGCTGAGCAGCGCCGACTTCGCGGCGTTGTAGACCACCTCATCGGGATAGGACTGGGAGACGTTTTCCGAAGTCACGTAAACCACCCGTCCCCATCCACGGTCGGCCATGGCCGGCACGAAATGCCGGGCCATGCGCACCCCGGAGAGGAAGTCGATCTGAAGGGCCTCCATGAAATCGTCGTCGGTCATGTCGAGCGGGTCGCCCTTCGCGCCGGTGACACCGGCGGCGTGGACCAGGATGTCAGGGCTCTGTTCGACCTTCGATGCGAACTCCTCCGCGCCCTTCTCGCTGGAGAGGTCCGCTGCGATACCCGTGACATCGCCGCCGAGTTCCTTCGCGCTATCCCGCACCGCGCTTTCGTCGACGTCCGTCAGGACGACATGGCAACCTTCTTCGAGCAGGATCTTCGCGACGGCCCTGCCGATCGTTCCCCCGCCGCCGGTGATGAGCGCCGTGCGCCCCTTGATGCCTAGATCCATGAAAACCTCCAAATCCGGAGGGCCTAACGGTTCCGTGTGGCGGAGGGTTCGGTCATGCGACGGCGAAGAGTCCTGCGACGAGATAGCCGACCGTCGAAAAACCCGCTGCAATCAAGGCGTAAGGGAGCTGGGTCTTCACGTGGTCGATATGGTCGCAGCCCGCCGCGAGGCTTGAAATCAGGGTCGTGTCGGAGATTGGGGAGGCGTGATCGCCGAAGACTCCGCCGCCCAGGACTGCCGCCAGCATCAGGCTCGGAGGAATGCCGGCGGAGATCGCCAGCGGCATCGCGACCGGAATGAGGATGCCATAGGTTCCCCAGCTCGTCCCGACGGCAAAGCTGGTGCCTGCCGCCGCAAGGAAGATCAGCGCCGGGAAGGCGAAGGGGGCCGGGAAAGCCGTCGCGAGGCCTGCAATGGTGTCCCCGGTGCCAAGAGCCCTGAGGCTGTCCCCCAGGGCGAGGGCGAGGAGGATGACGGTGGTGGCGGGCAGGAGCTCTCCGATACCGCGAAACGTCGTCTTGCCGAGCTGCTCGGTTTCGAGCGCCGAAGAGAAGCGGAGCATCAGGAGAAGGGCGATCAGGGCGCTGACGACCGCGAGAAGCACGGACTTCGCTCCGTCTCCTTCGAAGAGATCGCCGTCTCCCGTCCAGAGCATGTAGAAAATGGTGCCGAAGACCATGATCCCGGAAGGCACCAGCATGTACCGGACCCTCGTTGCGTGGACCGTCTCGCCGTCCCCCTTGTCCCGGCGTCCCTTGGTCCGCCGCATGGGGCCGAAGGAAGCCCCTGTCCAGGCCAGGACGAAGACCAGGAGCAGAGTCCCCAGGGCGTAGAAGTTGAAGGGGATCGAGCCGGCAACGACGCTCACCGCCTCGTCCTCTTCCACATAGGGCGTGATGAGCCCCAAGGCATATGCTCCCCAGCCATTCAGGAGGATGAGGACACTGACCGGCGCGCAGGTCGAATCGATGACATAGGCGAGTTTCTCGCGGCTGATCGAAAGACGGTCGAAAAGCGGCCGGCCCAGAATCCCCGCCGTCAGGATGCTGACATTGGTCTCGATGAAAAGAAGGACCCCGGCGCCGGCGGTCGCGAGGCTCGCCTTTCGGGGTGTCGAGACTGCGCCTGAACGGATCAGCCTCTCGACAGTCGCTGCAATCCCGCCCGACTCGCGCATCAGGGCGATGAGCCCACCGATCAGGAGGCAGAACAGGATGATCTGCGCATCGCCCGGAGACGTCAGTACGCCTACGATCCTGTCCACCGTCGCGAGGAAGGCCGTGAAGAGACGGCCCTCGAGGATCAGGACCTCACTGGCCAGAAGGCCGAGGACCAGCGACAGGACGACGTTGCGCGTCAGAAAAGCCAGACTGAGCGCGAAAACCGGCGGGAGAAGGCTGAGGAATTCCACGACCCAAGATGTGCAAAGGTTCTTCGCCGGAGTCCATCCGCGAAACCCTGCGCCCTAGAAGCTCAAACCGATGCCGACGGTCAGGGCGGGGAAGACACGGAAATCCTCGGCCTCGGCTTCTAGGTCGGCGCGTTCGCGTTCGAGTTCGGCGTCGATCTCGGCCTGGATCAGGGGATCGTCGGTGCCTCCACGGTTCTCCAGTCTGATGTCCGGATTGTCGGTGAGGATGACCCCCGCCCTCAGGACGAAGCTGATGCGGCCCGTTCCATAGAGCGTGTTGTCGAAGCCGAGCCCCGCATAGAGGGCCTGGTCGCCGAAATCCGCGCTACCGAAGAGCTCGCCCACGTCCTCGGGATCGAAGGTCTGGTCACCGACCTCGACCGGCTCGTTCGGAGTCGCGACGAGGTCCAGGCTCCGTTCTCCGAAAAGTACGCCCCCGGTCAGGGTCAGGCCGTTGGCGAATGGATGGAGGTCGGCATAGCCGCCGAACTGGTTGAAGCCGAGATCGACATCGTAGTCGATCCCGTCGAGCTCACGGTCTTCGATGTCGAGGTCGAGAAGGTGAGCGCCGCCGCGCAGGACCAGCACCGGGAGGACTTTGGTCTGGAGGTTCACCGAGACCCCCTGGCTCCCGATGCCTGCATCCACGCCGATCTCGGCAGCGGCGTTGCCGCCAAGGAAAAGAGCCGCGACAGCCGCGAGCCTTCCGAATGTCATGATCGCTTCCCGCTTCTTCTCGAACGGGCGCAGCCTGCCAGGCAAAGGTCACGCGGCACTTAACCGGTTTGGTCCAAAAGGAGCCGAACGCAAGAAAGACGGCGGTGGTCGTTCCGCCGTCTTCCCTCATTTGTGGTTGCGTGCTGGCAGTTACTCGCCGTCCTGGTCCAGATGCTCGTTCAGGAAGGCAAGATAGGCTCTCTGCGCCTCGATCCGGTTGTCCTGCTTGCGGAAGCCGTGGCCCTCATCCTCGAAGAGGACATATTCCACCGGAACGCCGTTGGCGCGGACCTTCTCCACGATCTCGTCGCTTTCGACCTGAAGCACCCGGGGGTCGTTCGCGCCCTGCACGACGAGGAGCGGTTTGGTGATCTTCTCGGCATGGAAGAGCGGGGAGATGCGCCGGAGCCTCTCGCCATCCGTGGCCGGATCGCCGAGTTCGTCGAAGAGCGCGTCACGGTTCGGGCCCCACCATGCGGGGATGCTTTCGAGGGTCCGGACCCAGTTCATCACGCCGAAGATGTTGACGCCGGCATCGAAGACCTCGGGTTCGAAGGCGAGGGCGGCACCGACCATGTACCCGCCATAGGAGCCGCCCATGATCGCGATGTTGTCGCCATCGACCCAGGGCTGCTCCTCCAGCCATTTCTTGCCGTAGACGACGTCCTGCAGGTCGACCTCCCCATGGCGCTTGTCGTCCATGTGGAAGAAGGTCTTGCCGTAGCCCGACGATCCGCGATTGTTCACTCCGAGCACGGTGTAACCGTGGTTGACGAGGTGCTGGATGGAGGGGCTGTAGCCTGTCCGCGTCTGACCGCCGGGGCCACCGTGGACCCAAACGATCGCCGGGGAGGGGTTGCTGGCCGAAGCGTTTTTCGGACGCCACAGGATCGAGGGGATTTCCAGACCGTCAAAGCTTTCGTAGCGAATGACTTCGGACTCGACGAGGTTGTCCGAGTCGATCTCGGGATTGAGCGTGTCGGTCAGCTGGCGGATGTTTCGCGTATCCATGTCCGCGACGACGATGTCACCCGGTGTGGTATCCGAGTAGAGATAGGCGGCCAGACGGTCTTCTTCGGGGGTGAAACGGAAGTTGCCGAGATCCCCCTCGACGTCGAAGTTGGAAACCCGGCGCCCCGTGGCCGTTTCGGTCACTTCGATCTCGGTCCGTGCATCGGCGTTCACCCCGGTGATCCGATAGCGCCCGGTGGGCGAGAAGCTGACGAAGCTCACGTCCCAATCGGCCGAGAAATAGGGGGTCTTCTCACCCGTGGCGAGGTCGTAGCGCCAAGCCTGATTGTACTCGCCGAACTCGTCGGTGGCGTAGATCAGGGCGTCGTTCTCAGGCGTGAAGGTGTACGCACCATGGCTGACATTGCCATTATGTTCGGTAATGAGGACGGGCTCGGGGTCTGCGTCCTGAAGGTCGACCAGGAAAATGTCGTTGTCGGCACTCGAGTTGCTCTTTATGAGGAGCAGATACCGGCCGTCGTCGCTCGCATCGACGAGATTCAGGTTGCCCGGGTTCTCATACATCAGCTCACGGTCGTAACCTTCCGTGTCGTAGCGGTAGAGATCGAAGACCGAAGCGTCGCGCTCGTTGGTCGCGATGAAGAAGCTCCCTGCGTCATCCGCCCAGCCCGCGAAACTGGCCTTGGTCTCGGCCCCGGGCGTGAGGAGGGTCGTCGAGCCGTCCTCCTCGCGCACGAACATCTTGTTCAGTTCGCTTCCCCCGGGATCCGTGGTGAAGAGGATGCGGTCGTCGTCCGGGAAGAAACTGACGGCGAAGGTCGTATCGGGATTTGCGGTGAGCTGCACCTGCGAGCCGCTCGCCGCATCGAGGGTGTAGGCGTTCCAGACGCCGCTCTCGTTCGAGGACATGAGAACCTTCGAGCCGTCGGGAGACCAGGTGAAGCCCGCGGAGCCGGGCAGCCTCACATCCGTCGTCTCGAAGAAGGCCTCCGCTTCATAGCGCGGGACTTCACGCACTTCTCGGGTTTCGGCTGTTTCGACCGGATCGCTGACGCAGGCCGCGAGCGACAGGCTCAAGGCGAAAAGCGATGTTCCGAGAATGGTATGGCGCATGATTGTCTCTCCCTAAACAAGACGCGGCGGAACCTAAGGCGCCTTACGATATGGCGCCACCGTGAAGCGCAGCGACGGCTTCACCGCCGCCGCCGGCCCACGATGCCCAGCGCCGCGGCCGCGAACGCGAGCACCGCCACGAACATGGCAGCGACGTCGCTCGGGATGATATCCGCGAGCGCTCCGACGATCAGGAGGGCCATGAACCCGAACAGGATTCCCACCCAGGTGGCCCGCAGCAGGCGGCTCTCGCTCGAGTTCATTGCATCTCTCCATCGCGGCCTTCACCGCCGAGCCAGGTCGGGACGTATCCGTCCCAAATTCCGCCTTCGTCAGGGGTTGCGATAATCACGTAGAGCGAGACCCCGATGAAAAGCCCCCAGAGGCCGATACGGGCCAGTGCAGTTGTCCTTGTACAATTCTTCTCTGTTCTGGTCATCATGCTGTTCCGATGTAGACGTGTCGCGAGAGGTGTTCAGCCGAAGACCGTGGGTCGGATGCCGTCCCACAGACCCTGCGGGCCACCGGAACCGGTCAGCTCTGCGCCCAGTCCCCCGACAAGAAAACCAAGAATAAAGAACCCCAGATAGATCAATGCTTTCTGGGCATTCATGGATTTTGCTTCGATCATGTCCAACTCCTTTTCGAAAGCGTTCAAACGCCGATACCCGGAACAGTCGCGGCCTCGCGCGAAAGCTTACAGATCTTTTTCGATGGACTGGAGGCGCTCCTCGAGGACGCCCAGCCGCAGTTGCGCCGCCCGCGCCATCCTGATGCCCACGACCATCCCTGCGCCGATCATGGCGATGAGGCCGAGAAGGACGCCCGCAGTGACGGGATCGAGATCCGGTTTCACCGCACTTTCAGCCGAAAACAGCGGTCCGACCGCGATGCCCGCGACAAGCGAGAGCGGATTGACCGCGTAGAGTATCCTCCCCGTCCGCAAGCTCGTGCGGGCCCGTGCGATGGCATGGCGGACAAGTTCGGTTGTCCCGAGGCTGCCGACCGCGCTCATCCGCGAAGAGGCGCGCCGCATCGTATAGACCTTCCACAGGAGGGAAAGGAGGATGGCGCCCGACAGAACGAAGGGCACACGGAAGAAACCGCGGACCTCCATCCAGAACAGGAAGATCATGACGAAGGCGGCGACGCCGAGGGTGATCCCGTTGAAACGACGGTGAATCCGGGCGTCGTGCCCGATACTGCGCATGACGTCCTCGACGTTCACATCGGGAGCGTCGGACTGCCAGAGGGCAGCCAGATCCTGTTCACGGGGCGGGAGTGATGATGTCATGTTCCGGCTCCCATCAATTCTGCCAACCTTTTGCGTGCACGGTTGAGGCGCACGGCGACGTTGCCGTCACTCAGGCCGAGCACCGAAGCGATCTCGGTGTTGGCGAGCCCTTCGAGATGCAGGGTCACCACCTGCCGCTGCGGCAGGGGCAACGCCCTGACTGCCGCGAGCAGGCGCTCGCGCATCAGGTTCTGCTCGGTGGCCGTTTCCGGGGTGGCCCCCGATGCCGGCATGTCGTCATTCAGGTCGACATCCTTCGCGCGGCTCGCCTTCCGGACGTGGCTGACACAGACATTGTGAGCGATCCGGGCGACGAAGGTCCGCAGGGACGAGTCCCCACGAAACTTCGGCAGGGCGGCCCAGAGCTGCACGAAGACGTCCTGCACCAGTTCTTCCACGAGGGCAGGGCGGACTTCGTAGGTGGACGCGATACGCGCGATCAGGGGGCCGTGCTCTCGCACGACGTCTCTGAACGCCCTCTGGTCTTCACTCTGCCCGGCCATCTCGCGTCAGTCGCTCTCGGTGCCGAAACCTTACGGGAGCTGCCCGATTTTTTTCTGAACGGACACGCATTGTTCGGCCCGGGAGTTCTTCGAACCGATGAGCGCTCAATGTTTAAGCCGTCTTCACCTTAC
>CAZAFU010000019.1:0-31698 GCA_964484475.1 uncultured Caulobacterales bacterium
CGCGTGGGCCTTGATGCCCTCACCGACCGATTTCATGACCTTGAGGTTGATCTCGACCAGGTCATCCCTGCTCATGCCCGGCTTGCGCGGCACGCCCGCGGTGACGATGCAGACGTCGGCGCCCGCAATGTCCTTGTAGTCCTGGGTGCCCTTCAGCCTCGCGTCGTAGCCGTCCACCGGGGCGGACTGGGCGATATCGAGCGCCTTGCCCTCAGGAATGCCCTCGGCGATGTCGAACAGGACGATGTCGCCCAGCTCCTTCTGCGCCGCGATATGGGCGAGGGTGCCGCCGATCATGCCCGAGCCGATGAGGGCGATCTTGTTGCGCGCCATTGAAATCTCCTTGTCCGTTGAAATCTTCGGGGGCGCTGTAGCGGCGGGCCGGGTTCGCCGCAATGCGGGAGGGTACTCACACAGATGCGAAATGCGGCTTAGGAACGCGGCGCTGTGCGTTTCCGTTTCCGTTGCAAGACAACAACCGGGAGCCAGCAAGCCATGGCCGACCTTCTTCGCATCATTCTCTCGATTCTCATCCCGCCTCTCGGCGTCGCCCTGCAGGTGGGCCTCGGGGCGCAGTTCTGGATCAACGTGGTCCTGACGCTTCTCGGTTACATCCCGGGGGTCATCCACGCGATCTACATCATCCTGACCCGCTGAACCCATGGCTGACGGCAACCCAAGAGTGAGACCGGGGGGCCCGGCGGAGGTCCGTGCCCCGGGAGACCCCGGCGGAAGCCGGGCGGACAACGTGGTCACGCCGCCCGAAGTCGAACGCCTCGACAAGCTCGCAACGCTGCTCGACAGCCGTTTCCAGATTGCCGGGTTCCGCTTCGGTATCGACGGCATCCTCGGGCTCATTCCCGGTGTGGGTGACGCCGTTGCCCTCGGGCTGTCTGGCTACCTGATCGCTGAAGCCGCCCGGGCCGGTGCGAGAAAGAGGACCCTGGTGAGGATGGCCGGGAACGCGGCAATCGACGCTGCGGTCGGCTCGATCCCCGTCGTGGGTGACGTCTTCGACTTCGTCTTCAAGGCGAACAAGAAGAACATTCGCCTCCTGCGCGAGGAAATGCTGCGCAAGGGGACCGCCCGCTAGCCGCGGGGGGCCGGTACGAGAACAAGAAAAAAGGCGCCCCGCGAGGGCGCCTTTTTTCTTCGTGTCGGGCAGGACCGTGGCTCACTGTCCGATGGGGGTCGCCTCTTCGGAAGCGTCGTTGGCGGCCTCGATGGCTTCGTGGGCGGACTTCGTCTTCCGCGCCTCGAAATACTCCTTCGTCATCTTGAAGATGATCGGGCTGAGCACCACCAGCGCCACGAGGTTGGGCGCGGCCATCAGCCCGGTCAGTGCGTCCGCCGAGACCCAGACGAGGTTCACGATGTTCGCGATACTGTCCTGGAAGGCGATCAGGGAGGCCCCGAAGAAGACGACGATGATCCACATCAGACGGAACGGCTGGATGGCTTTCTCCGAGAAGAGGAAGGCCGCGCAGCGTTCGCCGTAGTAGGACCAGCCGAGGATCGTCGTGAAGGCGAAGATCACAAGGCTGATCGACACGATGTGCTCACCGAGCGGGATGCCGAAGAGGTTGAAGCTGATGGTGTGGGCGAAGGCGCTGGCCGTCAGCGGGACCGCGGTGTCGCAGCCATCGGGCTGACCGTCGGCCAGGAAGGTCTCGAGGGTCATCGTCGAGGGCAGGCAGCGATCGGGGATCACCGCATCGCCCGCCGTGAGAATGACCAGCGCGGTGATCGTGCAGATGATGAGAGTGTCGATGACGGTGCCGAGCATTGCGACAGTGCCCTGGTTCACCGGATCCCTGTTCTTCGCCGCCGCGTGGGCGATCGGGGCGGAGCCCTGACCCGCCTCGTTCGAGAAGATGCCCCTGGCGACCCCCTTCTGCATCGCAAGCATCAGGAGCCCGATGGAGATGCCGGTACCCGCCGCATCGACGCCGAAGGCGCGAGCGAAGATCCGTCCGAAGGCCGTGGGCACCTCGCCGAAATTGATGGCGATGATGATGAGGCCCGCGCCGATATAGGCAATGGCCATGAACGGAACGAGCTTGGAGGCGACCCCCGCGATCCGCTTGACCCCGCCCAGGATCACTGCGGCGGCGCCGGCCGAGATGACCACCGCCGTCAGCCAGGGGCTCACCCCGTAGGCGGAGTTCAGCCCGTCCGCGATGGAGTTCGCCTGGACGAGGGCACCCGTGCCCCAGGATGCGAAGATCCCGAACGTCGCAAAAAGAACAGCGAGCCAGATCCAGCCCTTACCCATGCCGTTCTTGATGTAGTACATGGGCCCGCCGACAAAATCGCCGTTGGCGTCGGTCTCGCGGAACCTGAGGGCGAGAAGCCCTTCGGAATACTTGGTGGCCATGCCCACGAGGGCGGTGACCCACATCCAGAAGACCGCGCCCGGCCCGCCGATGGCGATGGCCGCCGCGACACCGCCGATATTGCCCGTCCCCACGGTGGAGGAGAGCGCTGTCATCAGCGCGGCGAAGGGAGACACCTCGCCTTCGCCCTGGCCCGAGCGTTTCCTGAAGAGCTCGCTGACGGCGAAGCCCAGCTTGCGCTGCGGCATGAAGACGAGGCCGACCGTCAGGAACAGGCCCGTCCCGAGCAAAAGGATCAGCATGGGCGGGCCCCAGACGAAGCCGTTGATACCCCTGAGTATGGCTTCAAATCCCATGGCGGTTCCGCTCCACTCACCCTGCCTACGAAGCGCGGGACGCTAGTGGCGGCTGCCTGCAATGTCTAGGCACCATCAGGACGATAGGAACGCGCAGCAAGCGTGCCGCAGGGCCCCTCGCCCGGAGGGCGCGAACACCCGCTGATTGCAGCGTGAAGGAACGGGGACGGCGCTGACTGCATTCGGGGGAATATTGACCTACGGAGGCAACCCATGCGCGCACTCGTCTGGCACGGAAAGAACGACATCCGCTGCGACACCGTTGATGATCCCAAGATCGAGGAGCCGGGGGACGTCATCCTCAAGGTGACGGCAACCGCGATCTGCGGTTCCGATCTCCATCTCTTCGACGGCGTGGTGCCCCAGATGAAGGAAGGGGATATTCTCGGCCATGAGTTCATGGGCGAAGTGGTCGAAACCGGGTCCGCCGTCACGAAGTTAAAGAAGGGCGACCGTGTGGTTGTGCCCTTCACGATTTCCTGTGGCGAATGCTGGTTCTGTGAACGTGAACTCTTCTCCCTCTGTGACCGGACCAACCGCACGGCGGAGAACGCGAAGGCCGCCATGGGTCACGCTCCTGCCGGTCTCTTCGGCTATTCCCACCTGACAGGGGGCTATGCCGGCGGACAGGCCGAGTATGTCCGTGTGCCCCACGCCGACGTCGGCCCGATCAAGGTGGAAGGGAACCTGTCCGACGAGAAGGTCCTGTTCCTGTCCGACATCTTCCCCACGGGCTGGCAGGCGGCAGAAAACGCCATCCAGAACGAAGGGGACACGGTTGTCGTCTGGGGCTGCGGGCCGGTCGGCCAGTTCGCCATCCGCTCGGCATGGATGCTCGGGGCGGGACGCGTCATCGCGGTGGACCAGGTCCCCGAACGTCTCGCGCTCGCCGAGACCTACGGCAAGGCCGAGGTGCTGGATTTCTCGAAGGTCGACGTCAAGGAAGCCCTTGACGAGATGACCGGTGGACGCGGGCCGGATGCCGGGATCGATGCCGTCGGCGCGGAGTCCCATGGCCACAACCACGGAGCCAGTCTGGCCGAGGCCGTCGAGCTTCATACGACCGGGGGACATGATCGCCCCCATGTCCTGATGGAGATGGTCAAGTCCGTCCGCAAGGGAGGGACGCTCTCCGTTCCCGGCGTTTACGCCGACATGACGATCTTCCCGATGGGGCCGTTCATGAACAAGGGGATGTCGATGAAGACCGGGCAGACCCACATGCATCGCTACCTCAAGCCTCTTCTCGAACGGGTCGAGAGGGGAGACATCGATCTCTCGGAAATCATCACCCACCGTGGCGGCCTCGAAGAGGGGCCCGGTTTCTATGAGACCTTCCGTGACAAGAAGGACGGCTGTGTCAAATGCGTCATGGGGCCGTCGTTCCACTGACTTTCAGGGGAGGGGGCCATCAGCTCCTTTCCTCGCCAGTGCGGTGTTCGAGGCGCAGATAGGCTTCGGTGCGCATCTCGTAGAGACGGCTGGCCGTCCGCTCGAATTCGAAGCTCTGCTTGCCCGCGCGGTAGAGCTGGTCCGGTTCGTCCGCAGCCGAACAGACGAGCTTGCAGCGATGGTCGTAAAGGGCATCCACGAGGTTCCTGAAACGGCTGGCGGCATCGGCGTTCTCGGGCGTGAGGAGCGGGATCCGGTCGATGAAGACGGAGCCGAACTGCCGCGCGAGCTCGAGGTAATCCGATGCCCCGAGAGGTTTCTCGCAGAGGTTCGTGAACGTCTCTCGCGCCACCCCCGCTGCCGCCCGCGAAATCCTGATCGTCCGCCCCATGACCGTCAGGTGGCACGGTTCGGGTTCGGCGTTGCCGGTCTGGGTGGCGAAGGCCTCGTCCATGGCCGCGTCGGCTTTCGGGCCCAGGGGTGCGAAATAGGTGCCGTGCTTCTGGAGGCCGGCCAGCCGGTAGTCCTCAGCTGCCTGAAGGTTATGCACCGTCAGGGTCTCTTCGATCAGACCGATGAAGGGAGTGAAGAGCTCTCGGTTGATGCCGTCCCTGTAGAGGTCCTTGGGCGGACGGTTCGATGTGACAACGAGGATGCCTCCGCGTTCGAAGAACTGTTCGAACAGGCGGCCGAGCAGCATGGCGTCGGCAATGTCCGTCACCTGCATCTCGTCAAGACAGAGGAGCTGCGCCTCGGTGAAGGCGCGCTTGGCCGCATGGGGAATCGGGTCGTCGAGCGACGCTCGACGGGCACGGTAGCGGGATTTCCGCCGCTCGCTTTCGCCGCGGTCCCGCCAGTCGGCGATGAAGTCGTGCATCTCCTCCATGAAGGCGTGATAGTGGACCCGCCGGGTGGGAAGCGCGGGCGCTGCCTTGGCGAAGAGATCCATCAGGAGGGTCTTTCCTGCACCCACCCCGCCCCAGAGGTAGAGCCCGCCCGGGGCCCGTGGCCGTTGCCAAGGCAGGCTCCTGCGCTTTTCGTTGCGAAGCATCTCCTCGAGGGCACCGAGAAGCCGGGCAGCCTCGGCCTGGGCGGGGTCGCGGCGCAGCGTGCCCTGCTTGATGAGACCCTCGTAGCTCGTCATGGTGCCTGCCATTCCGGTGCCGATAGGGAAGCCCTGCATGGCTGACAACGCTTCAGTGACAATCGACGACATCAGGGCCGCCGCGGACAGGATTGCCGGTGGCGTGCGACGCACCCCTCTTCTGCAGCCTGACGACCTTGCACGGCGGACCGGAGGCGGGATTTTCCTCAAGGCCGAGTGCCTGCAGGAGACCGGCTCGTTCAAACTCCGCGGCGCGCTCAATCAGGTCCTGAGCCTGAACCGGGACGAAAGAACGAGGGGCGTGGTCGCCTATTCCTCCGGCAACCATGCGCAAGGGGTAGCGCGGGCCGCAAGGCGCGCCCGGGTCCCCGCGGCGATCGTGATGCCCGCCGATGCGCCGGAGGCGAAGATCGAGCGGACCAGGCAGGACGGTGCGGAGGTGATCCTCTACGACCGGGAGCGCGAAAGCCGCGAGGAGATCGGCCGGAAACTCGCCGAAGATCGCGGCGCGAAGCTCATCCCGCCCTACGATCACCCGCTCACCATCGCCGGGCAGGGAACGGCAGGGCTCGAGATCGCCGAGGATGCCGGCGGCCGGATCGACCAGGTGCTGCTTTGCTGTTCGGGCGGAGGACTTGCCGCCGGCGTGGGGCTCGCGTTGAGGGACAGCTGTCCGGATGCCGAGATCATCGTCGTCGAACCCGAAGGTTTCGAGGACTTCGGACGTTCACTCGAGCAAGGAGTGAGGGTCCGCAACGAACGGCTCGGCGGCTCGATCTGCGATGCCCTCCTAGTGCCGACACCGGGAGAGCTGACCTTCCCCATCCTCTCGAGCCTCAAGGCGCGGGGCGTGGCGGTCAGCGACCGGGAGGCGATGGCGGCAATGCGTTACGCGCTCCTCGAACTCAAGCTCGTTCTTGAGCCGGGGGGCGCGGTGGCGCTGGCGGCGCTTCTGGAGGGAAGGGTCGAAACGCGTAACAGGCGGACGGCTGTCCTGTTGTCCGGGGGCAACACCGATCCTGCGAGCCTTGCCGAAGCGCTCAATCATTTGTGAACACCCGCAACGAAGTTCCCGACGCTCGCGTTCGCCGCGGTGACACAGGAGGCCACCCTTTCCCGGGTGGCTTCGAAGCGAAAGGAACACCCATGCGCACTATGACCGCGATTCTCGCTCTCGGATCCCTCGGTATCGCCGTGAGCGGCTGCACCAGCACCAATTCCAGCGACGCGACCTACGAAGACATCGACGGGACGGAAATGGAGAGGGATCTCCAATACCCGACCTATGGCCAGGACACGATCGTCGAGGAGGCGGAGAACGCGTTCGGGCAGGCCTCCGCCGAGATCGCGGAGCTCGTCAACGACATCGTCGGAGAGCGCGGCAAACCCCAGGCCTATATCGCCGGCGAGGAAGTCGGCGGCGCGGTGGGTGTCGGCCTCACCTATGGCCGGGGCATGCTCTACCGTCCGGGACAGGCGCCCGAAGAGGTCTTCTGGCAGGGCCCGAGCATCGGCTTCGACGTCGGCGGTGACGCTTCGAAGGTCTTCACCCTCGTCTACGACCTCGGCCCCACCCAGAATATCTACAAACGCTACCCCGGCGGCGGCGGGAACATCTTCTTCATCGGCGGCGTCGGTGCCGAGGCGATGACCCAGGACGGCGTGACCATCGTGCCGATCCGGACCGGCGTCGGCGCACGCTCGGGCGTCTCGGTCGAGTACATGAAGTTCACCCCGAACAGGACCGTTAACCCGTTCTAAGTCCGTCCCTGTTCCCTTGCCTCCCACGCGCAGCTGCTCCAAGGAAACGCGCGCCTGGGAGGCGGGGTCATGCCGATCTACAAGTTCGGGGAGAAGCTCATCTACTTCTCCCATGTCCCCAAAGCGGGCGGCACGACGATCGAGCGTTATCTCGGTGAACTTGCCGACCATGAGATGATGAAATCGACGGACCGGCGCGTGTTTCGCGGTCGGCAGAGCATTCTCAACCTTCCGCCCCAGCATATCACCGCTCAGCAGGCCGAGGACCTTTTCTCCTGCGGCGCCTTCCACGGCATCTTCGTGATGGTCAGGGACCCGGTCGAGCGGATGATCAGCGAGTACCGGTTCCGCAAGCCGTGGGGCGGTATTCATGGGCAGCTGAGTTTTCCAAGGTGGGTGCGGACGATGTTGCCTGCCAGCCGGAAGGAGCCCTACCTGCTCGACGGTCATTTCATTCCGCAAACGGAGTTTCTGGTCGAGGGGGCGAGTGTCTTCCGGCTCGAGAACGGGACCGAACCCCTGCGCGCCTGGCTGTCCGAACGTCTCGAGCGGGAGATGCCGGACTTCCCTGAGCGGCTCAACGCTTCACAGGCACCCCGTCCCGAACTCGATGACGGAACCCGCGCGTTCATCGCCAATCACTACCGCCAGGACTATGAACGCTTCGGCTATCCGTTTCCCGAAGTCGGGGCCGCACGGGACCCCAGCCTCCGGGACCGGCTCGTAGGCCTTGCCTACCGGTCCCATCACCTGATGGAGAAAGGGCGGCGCTAGGCGACCTTCTTGCCCGCGCGCTCCACCAGCATCCGCCTGATTTCCGAGATCGCTGCAGCAGGGTTGAGGCCCTTGGGGCACACCTGCACGCAGTTCATGATCGTGTGGCAGCGATAGAGCTTGAAGGTGTCGTCAAGCTGCGCGAGCCGCTCGTCGGTGCGATCGTCGCGGCTGTCCTTGATCCAGCGATGCGCCTGCAGGAGGGCCGCCGGGCCGAGATATTCCTCATCCTGAAGGCCCTCGGCCTCCTTGTTGCCGTTCCACCAGTAGGAAGGACATGCCGTGGAGCACGAAGCGCACAGGATGCATTCGTAAAGGCCATCGAGCGCCTCGCGCTCCTCAGGGCTTTGCAGGTGTTCCTCCTCGGGCCGATCTTCGGACTGGAGGAACGGCTGGATGGCCGCGTGCTGCTCGTAGAACTTGGTGAGATCCGTGACGAGGTCCTTCACCACCGGCATATGGGGGAGCGGGTAGACCGCGATCTCACCCGAGCCCAGCTCGTCGAGGCCGGTGGTGCAGGCAAGGCCGTTCTTGCCGTTGATGTTGAAGGCACATGACCCACACACGCCCTCGCGGCAGGAACGGCGGAAGGCGATGGTGGGATCGAGCTCGGATTTGATCTTGATAAGGAGGTCGAGGACCATGGAGATCCCGGCCGTATCCACCTCGTAGGTGTCGACGCGTGGGTTCTCGCCGCTGTCCGGATCATAACGGTAGATCTTGACCGTGCGGAGTTTGGCGTCGCTCGCGGCAGCCTGAGCCTTGTAGGTCTTGCCCTCGCCTTTGATCTTCGAATTGCGGGGCAATGTCAGTTCGACCATGGGTTTCGCTGTCTCCGGCTTCTGCAAGTCTTCTTAACGGGGTAGCTAGTCGCTTTGCCTCGCCCATGCAAAGGGCAAAAGAACGCGCTGCGGCACCCGGACATCCCTTGCCAGCCTTGCGGTTTCGTTTCCGTTTCCTCTGCTCACGGCCACTGCTCGATCGCTTCGGTTCCCCGTGCAGGGCGGCGGAGTTCAGCAGCGCCTCACCCGAATGGGAGAGTTCCATCGGAACAGGCGGCCGACGCTTTCCGTTGGTGAGGAAAGGCGCGGAAGTCTCTGACCGATCACGCGCTTTGGAACGACGTTTGGAAAGGAGAACCACCATGAAAAAGCTGCTTCTGTCTGCAACGGCTTTCACCCTCGCCGCGGCGACCCCCGCGTTCGCTGACCATCACAAGGAAAAAATGTCCAAGGACAAGATGGCTGGCGAGAGCATGCTGATCGAGCGCCAAGGCGATGACGTCCAGGTCAGCGACCGCGCCATCAGCGGCAACGAACTTCTCTCGGCGAGCCTGACCGATGGCTTCGAGCCCGTGGGCACGATCGACGATATCGTCCTGAACGATCAGGGGAAGATCGCCTTCGTCAAATACAACACCTCCCGCATCCGTGACCTCGACCAGGAAGGCTACGTGGCCGCCGGTGACATGGAACTCGAACCCACCTCCGGGTTCAATGTCGACGTGTCCCTGAACAATATCGACACCGATAACCCGCAGAAGACCATGCGTTTGAGCGATAGCGAGCAGCAGTCGCAAATGCTGTCGAACATTCTGCGGGACCAGATCGAGACCGAGGAAGGTATCTACGACATCCGTGATGTCGTCTTCTCGCCGTCGGGCCAGGCCCAGTACATCATCGCCGCGAAGAATTCGGGCGGTTTCCTGAACTCGGGTGACGCCTGGGCGATCCCGTTCGACAATGTGCGCTATTCGGACGGTGCGTGGCGCACGGCCAGCAGCGATATCGAGATGGTCGTGATCGCGTTCAACCAGTAAGGCGATAAACGCCCCCAAGGAAAAAGCCCCGGAGCGACACTCCGGGGCTTTTGTTGTTCGTCGGAACAGTGGGAACAGTCAGTAGACCCGCTTTTTCGGCTCGATGTAGCTGATCTCGTTCGACAGGGTCCAAGTGTGCACGGGGCGGTAGTCGATGTCGCTCTCGCCGTTCTCGAACCAGGCGATGGTATGCTTCATCCAGTTGTCGTCATCGCGCTCGGGATAGTCCTCGCGGGCGTGGGCCCCGCGGCTCTCCTCGCGGTTGGCGGCCGAGTCGATGGTGACGATCGCCTGGGCGATGAGGTTGTCGTATTCGAGGGTCTCGACGAGGTCGGTGTTCCAGACCATCGTCCTGTCGGTGACGGAGATATCGTCGCCGCCCCTGTAGACCTTGCGAATGAGCTCCTGGCCCTCTCGCAGGACCTCGCCGGTCCGGAAGACGGCGGCATTGTTCTGCATGGTCTTCTGCATCTCGAGCCTGAGCTCCGCGGTCGGGGTCGCGCCCTTCGCGTAGCGGAAGCGTTCGAGCCGATCGAGGGCCTTCTCGCCGGCGCAGTTCTTGAACTCTGGAACCGGTGCGTTCGGGTCGATGATCTCCGCACACCGCAGGCCCGCGGCCCTGCCGAAGACGACGAGGTCGATGAGCGAGTTCGAGCCCAGGCGGTTCGCGCCGTGCACGGAGACGCATCCCGCCTCGCCGATCGCCATGAGACCGGGCACCACGGTATCGGCATCGCCGCCCACCTTGGTCAGGACCTCGCCGTGATAGTTCGTCGGGATGCCGCCCATGTTGTAGTGGACGGTGGGCAGAACCGGGATCGGCTCCTTCGTGACATCGGCACCGGCGAAGATCTTCGCGGTTTCCGAAATGCCCGGCAGCCGTTCGGCAAGCGTGTCGGCGGGGATGTGGTTGAGGTTGAGGTGAATGTGGTCGCCGTCCTTGCCGACGCCGCGACCCTCACGGATCTCCATGGTCATCGCGCGGCTGACGAAGTCGCGCGGCGCGAGGTCTTTGTAATTGGGCGCGTAGCGCTCCATGAAGCGTTCGCCTTCGGAGTTGGTGAGGTAACCACCTTCGCCGCGTGCGCCTTCGGTGATCAGACAGCCCGATCCGTAGATGCCGGTGGGGTGGAACTGCACGAATTCCATGTCCTGAAGGGGGAGCCCGGCCCTCAGCACCATGGCATTGCCGTCGCCGGTGCAGGTGTGGGCGGAGGTGGCCGAGAAATAGGCGCGGCCGTAGCCGCCCGTGGCGAGCACGACCATCTTGGAGCGGAAGCGGTGGATGGTCCCGTCCGCGAGGTTCCAGGCCATCACCCCGCGGCACTCGCCGTCCTCCATGATGAGGTCGAGAGCGAAGTACTCAATGAAGAACTGGGCCTGCTGGCGCACGGCCTGGCCGTAGAGGGTATGCAGGATCGCGTGCCCGGTCCGGTCCGCGGCGGCACAGGTCCGCTGCACCGGTCCCTCGCCGAAATTCTTGGTCATGCCGCCGAAGGCGCGCTGGTAGATCTTGCCTTCCTCGGTCCTCGAGAACGGCACACCCCAGTGCTCCAGTTCGTAGACCGCGGCGGGTGCGTTCTTGCAGAGGTACTCGATCGAATCCTGGTCGCCGAGCCAGTCCGAACCCTTGACGGTATCGTACATGTGCCAGCGCCAGTCGTCCTCGCCCATGTTGCCGAGGGAGGCGGAGATGCCGCCCTGGGCCGCGACGGTATGCGAGCGGGTCGGGAAGACCTTGGTCACGCACGCGGTCTTCAGCCCCGCTTCCGCCGCGCCGAGGGTCGCACGGAGGCCGGAGCCCCCCGCGCCGACAACGACGACGTCATAGGCATGGTCGATGATCTCATAAGAACTGGACGGCTTGGTCGCGGACATTCGAACAACCTCTTGGGGTTAGGCGATCAGGGTGATGGCGATCACGGCGAAGACACCGACGATGCCGATCACCAGAGCGTAGGCGGAGTTCAGAAGGTGCAGGCCCGAACGGGTACCCTTCTTGTGGATGTAGTCGTCGATGATATCGCCGATCCCGATCGACATATGCAGCGGCACCGAGATGAACCATGCGACGAGAAGCGCGGCGACCCACCAGGTCGAGACCCATGCGAGCATCTCGGTACGGGTGGAGCCCGCCATGGCGATGACGGAAATCACGAGCCAGACGGTGAGCGGGACCTGCACGAGCGCGGTGAAGCGCTGGCGGACAAAATGCTTGGTCGCGGAACTGGCCATCAGTTTGCTCCGATCGAGAAGGCGACGAGGAAGATGATGGCGGTCACCACCGCAGCGACGCCGTAGGCGGCCAGTGACGTCACGTTGCCGGCCTTCTTCGAGATCAGGCGCCCCGAATCCATGGCGAGGTAACGAAGGCCGTTGAAGAGGTGGTACACCACCGAAAGCGTGAAGGCCGCGAGAAGGATCAGCCCGAACGGCGAGCCGAGAAAGCCGCTGACGGCATCGAACGCGCCTTCGGACAGCGCCGCCGACGCAATCCACGCGGTGAGAAGAAGGAGGCCGATGGCGTTGGCCACGCCGGTCACGCGGTGGGAAATCGAGCCCGCCATGGTGGGGCTGAACTTCCACACCTGGAGGTGGGGCGAGACGGGTGCCGTTTCTCCAGGCACGAATTTCACTTGGCGAACTGAGTCAGACATGACCTCTCCTGAAGGTTTGCTACCCAATGCCCGAAACCCGGGCAAAGCGGCAAGGGGAAGCAGCGTCTCACCCGAAAAGAAACGCCGCCGGCCCCTTGGACCATCAAAGTTTAGGGCAGGTTGCCCCGCGGCGATGCGAAAAACCGCCCCGGGGGGCGGTTCTCGCCGCGCTGGCCCTTCAGGCGGCCTGCTCTTTCGCCCGGCGCTTGCGCATGTGGGGTTCGAGCTCGATCTTGCGGATGCGGATGGATTTCGGCGTGATCTCGACGAGTTCGTCGTCCCCGATATAGCTGATCGCCTCCTCCAGCGAGAGCCGCCGGGGCGGGGTGAGGCGAACGCTCTCGTCCTTGCCGGCGGCCCGGATATTGGTGAGCTGCTTGGCCTTGAGCGGGTTCACGTCGAGATCGTCGGGTTTCGCGTTCTCGCCGATCACCATGCCCTTGTAGACCTTCTCGCCGCCGCCGATGAAAAGAACGCCGCGCTCCTCGAGGTTCCAGAGCGCGTAGGGGACCGCCTCGCCGTCGCCATTGGAGATGAGGGCACCCTGCCGGCGGGCCTCGATCTGGCCCTTGTGGGGAGCGTGCTCGAGATAGGCCCGGTTCATGATGCCTGAGCCGCGGGTGTCGGTCAGGAATTCCGAATGGTAGCCGATCAGCGCACGCGCCGGCGCGTGGAAGAGAAGACGGTTCTTCCCGCCCCCTGAAGGCTTCATCTCGACCAGTTCGGCCTTTCGCTGGGTCAGCTTCTCGATGACCGTGCCCGAATGGTCCTCGTCGACATCGACGGTGACTTCCTCGATCGGCTCGAGGAGATTGCCGTCGTCATCGCGGCGGGTGACGACCTGGGGCCGTGAGACCGCCATCTCGAAGCCTTCGCGGCGCATGTTCTCGAGAAGGACGCCAAGCTGCAACTCGCCGCGGCCCGCCACCTCGTAGGCTTCGCCCCCGCCGGCTTCCGTCACGCGGATCGCGACATCGCCCTCGGCCTGGCGGAAAAGGCGCTCACGGATGACCCGGGACTGCACCTTGTCGCCCTCGCGGCCCGCAAGGGGGCTGTCATTGGGCGCGACGCGGATGGAGAGAGTGGGCGGGTCGATAGGCTGGGAGGGCATCGCCTCCGAGATCGACAGGTCGCAGAGCGTATCGGCCACGGAAGCCTTCTGGAAGCCCGCGATGGCGACGATGTCGCCGGGCCTGGCCTCGTCGATCGGCTGGCGGGCGAGGCCGCGGAAGGCGAGGACCTTGGTGATCCGTACACGTTCTATCTCGTCGCCGTGGCGCGAGAGAGCCTTGAGCGTCATGCCGGCCTTCGCCGTCCCCGAAGTGACCCGGCCGGTCAGGATGCGGCCGAGGAAATTGTCGGCCTCGAGCGTGGTCGCGAGCATACGGAAGGGCTCGTCGTCCGCCTTCTCGGCCACCGGCGGGGGCGGGACGTGGGCGACGATCCGTTCGAAAAGCGGGCTCAGGTCCTTGCGATCGCCGGTTTCCGTCTCGTCGGCCCAGCCGTCGCGGCCGGAAGCGTAGAGGACGGGAAAGTCGAGCTGTTCGTCCGACGCGCCGAGCGCTGCGAAAAGGTCGAAGGCCGCATCGAGAGCCGCGTTTGGATCGGCTTGCGGCCGGTCCACCTTGTTGAGGCACACGATCGGCCTGAGCCCCAGGGCGAGGGCCTTGGAAAGCACGAACTTGGTCTGCGGCATGGGCCCTTCGGCCGCGTCGATCAGCAGGACGCAGCCATCCACCATGGAGAGGATGCGCTCGACCTCGCCGCCGAAATCGGCGTGCCCGGGGGTATCGACGATGTTCAGGCGGACCGGCCGCTCGCCCTTGTCCCACAGGACGGAGGTGCATTTGGCGAGGATGGTGATGCCCCGTTCGCGCTCGATGTCGCCTGAGTCCATGGCCCGCTCGGCCATGTCCTGGTGCGCCTGGACGGTTCCCGACTGGCGCAGCATCTCGTCGACGAGGGTCGTCTTGCCGTGGTCGACGTGCGCGATGATTGCAATATTTCGAAGTGCTTCTTGCATGGGGCGGGCCGTTGCGGGCTTTTCGGAGGCGTGGCAAGTGAAAACCTGTCCGGCATGTGGGTGCCGGGCAGAATGAGTATCTGGGGGCGCTCGGGGCTGGGCGTGCGTGAGGGTGAGTTCGGGGCGTTATTTCCCGCATATCGATGGGTTGCGTGCGTTTGCCGTTTCGGCAGTTGTGCTTTTCCACTTCGGGATGGGTGTCCCCGGCGGCTTCGTCGGGGTGGACGTCTTCTTTGTGATTTCGGGGTTCCTGATCACCGGCAACCTCGCCCGGGACATCGAGGCGGGGCGCTTTTCCTTCGGCCGTTTCCTCCTGAAGAGGACGCGGCGGCTGATGCCGACCATGCTTCTCGTGGTGGCGGTCACCATCCTTCTGGCCTCGCTCCTGATGATCCCGGCCGACAGGGAGGATATGGCCGCGAGCGGGCTTGCCTCCCTGTTCTATGTCGCGAATGTCTATTTCTGGAAAGACGCTGGGTACTTCTCGGAGACCGCGACCCTCGAGCCGTTCCTGCACATGTGGTCGCTGGCGGTGGAAGAGCAGTTCTACCTCGCCTTCCCGCCGGCGCTTGTGCTGCTTTGCGCCTTGGGTCTCTGGCGCCACCGGCTGCCCCTGCTGCTGCTTGGGTCGTTGCTCAGCTTTGCGCTGGCCGCCCTCATGCTGGCGGAGCGTGAGAACGCGGTCTTCTACCTTCTTCCCTTCAGGATGTGGGAGTTCGGCGCGGGGGCTCTTCTGGCCCTGCTTCCCCGTCACCTGTGGGAGCGGGTGCCGGCCGCACCGGGCATGGGTCTCGGCCTCGTGCTGGTGCTGGTGCCATGCCTTGTCTATTCGGAGACAACGCTCTTTCCGGGCGTCGCCGCAGCTCCGCCCGTTCTTGGCACCGTGCTGCTCATTGCGTGTGGCGGCCGGACGGACAATATCGTCAGCCGCGCCCTGACGGCGTGGCCAGCCCGCCAGACCGGGCGGGTCTCCTATGCCTTCTATCTCTGGCACTGGCCCGTGGTCGTCTTTCTCCTCTACGGTTCGGTGGAGGGAATGTCGCCGCTTCTCGGGCTATGGGGCATCCTGATCAGTCTCGGGCTTGCGGTGCCGACGACCATCCTTTTCGAGGAGCCCCTGAGAGAGGGCCGTTTCCTTGGGCGGACACGGAGCTTTCTTGGCACGGGCGCGCTTTCGGCCCTCGGTCTCGTCCTGCTCGCCGGCGAGATGGTGCGGACCGGGGGTGCGTTCGGCCGGCCCCCTTCTTCAGACGTCATTCGTCTTTCTGCGGATGTCCGTGACCCGGAGGCGCGCGCCTGCCATTTCGTCACCCCGGAGCGCATCAGGACCGGCAAGCTCTGCGCCCTCGGCGCGCAAGGCACCGGCGGGAGTTTCATCCTGCTCGGCGACAGTCACGCCCATGCCATCCGTCAGGGCGTGGACCGGGCGGGCGCACTGGCCGGGTTTTCAGGTTGGCAGGCCACCTATCCCGGCCTCAACATCCTTCCCACCGGCGGGTTCCGGGGGCGGGAGGGAGGGCCGGCCTATCTTCGGGAACTGGCGGAGTTCGCGAAGAGCCGCGGCGTGGACAGGGTGCTCGTCCACGCCTACTGGCTGAACGTGATCGCGGGAGAGACCTACCGGCATTCAGGCCTGCCTCTGTCTTCCTATGAGGACGGCTCCGACCTCCGGAAGGAGCCGGGTTTCGTCGCCGCGGCCTTCCGCGAAATGAGCGAACTCTTTCCGGACGCTGATATCTACATACTCGGTGATGTCCCCTCGGGAAGGGAGCTTCACGCCCTCGATCACGCCCGCGCCGCCGCCGTCCCGTGGAGGCAAAAGGACCTCTTCCTGCCGGATGCCGAGAGGCTGAGGCAGAGAGAAGCTACAGAGCCTCCTCTTCGGGCCGCTGCGGGAGCATCGGAACGCATTCACTTCGTCAGGCTCGATGATGTTCTTTGTCCGGACGGTATGGATTGCCACATGGCGGAAGACGGCGTGCGGCTCTACCGCGACGGGGACCATCTGACGGAGGATGCGGCGCGGCTTCTGGTGGATCGTCTCGGCGATGCCTTCGAGGAGAACGCGGAGCTGCCGGACGTGACAGCGTTCGTCGCGCCTGGAGGTTGACCTTGCCCTCCGCCCCTCCGAGATCGCGAGGATGGAAACAGCTTCGATTTCGGATGCGGTCTCGCTCGCCCTCGCGCCGATCTTCCTTCTTGCGGGTATCGGTGCGCTCCTCAACGTCATGACCCAGAGACTGGGGCGCGTCGTCGACCGGGCGAGGCACCTCGAGCGGGTGCTGGAGGAAGAGCGGGAGGACCCCCACCAGCGGGAGAAGACCGAGCTGTCCGCCCTTGGGCAAAGGATCAGCTCGGCCAACAGGGCGATCTACGCCACTTCGGCCTCGGCGCTTCTGGTCTGTTTCCTGGTCTCGCTCCTCTTCGTGGAGCGGCTGATCGGCATCGATGTCGGCAGTGCGGTCGCCGGGCTCTTCATTCTGACCATGGGGCTCCTGATCCTGGGCCTTCTCTTCTTCCTGCACGAGATTTCCGTCGCCACGCGGTCGCTCACGATCAGGCGCGAACTCCTGCAATAGGGCGGGACGGATTGCAGCGTTTGCGCGCGCCGCGTGTTATCCCTCCCGAAGAGGTGAGGAGATCGGCTCATGCGGCTCGACGATTTCGGTCAGTCCGACAATATCCGGGACCGGCGTGGGGAGGGCGGGCCGGCCCTCGGCGGCGGCAGCGGCGCCATGCTGCTCATCCTATTCCGCTTTGTCTTCAGCCGGTTCGGGATCGTCGGCGTGCTCATCCTTGGGGCAGGGCTGTTCCTGTTCTCGAATTTGGGGATCAATCCGCTGTCGAGTGGCGGCGGACCGCAAGGCGCCGGCGTCGATACCCGCTACGACCAGCTCGTCGGCGGGGTCCTCTATTCCACCGAGCGGGTCTTCACCGATGTCTTCGAAGAAGAGGGCATCGGGGACTATCCCGAGCCGACCCTCAATCTCTTCTCCGGGCGTGTGACCACGAGGGGGTGCGGAAGCGCGAGTTCCGCAGTCGGGCCCTTCTACTGTCCCGCCGACCGGGAGATCTATCTTGACACGAACTTCTTCGACGAGCTCTCACGCCGCTTCGGTGCACCGGGCGACTTCGCCCAGGCCTATGTCATTGCCCATGAGGTCGGTCACCATATCCAGGCGGTGACGGGCATCTCCGAACAGGTGAGGCAGGCGCAGGCGCGCGCCGGTGACGAGGCGCAGGCCAATGCCTATTCGGTCAGGCTCGAACTCATGGCGGACTGCATCGCGGGGGTCTGGGCGAAGCGTACCGAAATTCCCCTTGATGACGGCGATATCGGGGAGGCCCTGAGGGCTGCGAGCGCTATCGGCGACGATACCCTGCAACGCCAGTCCGGAGGCCGGGTCGTGCCCGACAGCTTCACCCACGGGACCTCCGAACAGCGCCAGCGCTGGTTCGCATCCGGATACAGGGCAGGAGAGATCGGCGCCTGCGATACTCTCGGCGCGGAGCGGATCTAGACCGGTGCCGGGCGACCCGCGGCCCCTCAGGCAGCCGACGATCGGCATACTCGGCGGTACCAGCCATGTGGTGGCCACCCGCTACTATGACCTCATCAACGCGCGGATGAACAGGGTTCTGGGCGGCGACGACATTGCCGAGACGATCCTTCTGGGGATGAATTACGGCAATGTCGCGGCGTTCGCGAGATCGGGACGTTGGGAGGAGTTCCAGTCCTATGTGGCGGAGAAGGTCGACCGGCTCATCGATGCCGGTGCCGATCTCGTCATCGGAACTTCGAATACGACCCACGAAGTCATGGGCCCGGTGATGGAGGAGCGGGATGTGGCCTTCATCCCGATCACCGAACCCCTGGCTGCTGCCATCACGGCTTCCGGGGTGCGGCGGGTGGGCATCTTTGGCACCATGACCACCATGCAGGAAGGCCGGGTGATGCGCGAGGTGCGCGAAGCGACCGGCGCCGAGATCATCGCCCCGCGCGCAGACGAGCGCGGGGATATCGACCGGGTGATCTTCGAAGAGCTCGTGAAGTTCCAATTCAGGCCGGAGGCCCGTGAGCGTTACAGGCAGATCGCCCTGCGCATGAAGCGGGAGGAGGGGATCGAGGGCATCGTTCTCGGATGCACGGAAATCTACCTTTTGATCGACCAGCCGCACCTTCCCGAACTCGAAGTCTTCGCCACGGCCAGGCTCCACGCCCATGCGGCGGCCGACTGGGCAGCAGCGAGAACATGAAAAACCCGGCCACGAGGGGCCGGGCCTTAGCGTTGTCGAACGTGCGGCCTACCAGCCGCAGTTCCTGCTTTCGTTTCTCTCTTCGAGATAGGCCATCAGAGGACGGAAATACTCGACCATGGCGGACGCGTCCATTTCCCTCGTGCCGGTGAACTCCTCGAGGCTATCCTGCCAGGGCTGTGAGTTGCCCTTCTCCAACATGGCGTTGAAGCGCTCGCCGACCTCTTCCGATCCGTAGAAGGAACAGCGGTGAAGGGGGCCGTCCCAACCGATCTGGTCGCAGGCAGCCTTGTAGAACTGGAACTGGAGGATTCGCGCCAGGAAGTAGCGCATATAGGGGGTGTTGCCCGGAATGTGATACTTGGAACCCGGATCGAACGCATCCGCGGGTCGCTCCGATGGCGGACGGATGCCCTGGTATTCCTCACGCAGGTCCCACCAGCCTTGGTTGTAGGTCTCGGGGGTCAGCTCGCCCGAGAAGACCTGCCAGCGCCATTTGTCCACCAGGAGGCCGAAGGGAAGGAAGGCAACGCCCTCGAGGGCCCGCTGCATCAGGATCGGGATGTCGGCTTCGGCGGCGGGCGCCTCGTCGAGAAGGCCGATCTGCTGGAGGTAGGCGGGTGTGATCGAAAGTGCGATCATGTCGCCGATGGCTTCGTGAAAGCCATCATTGGGATCGTTCCTGAACAGAGGGTCCTGCTTGTTGTAGGCCCGTTGATAGAAGTTGTGCCCCAGTTCGTGGTGCACGGTCTGGAAGTCATCGGCATTGACGTTCGTGCACATCTTGATGCGCAGGTCATCGACATTGTCGAGGTTCCAGGCCGAAGCGTGGCAGACGACGTCGCGCCCTTCGGGCTTGGTGATCTGCGAACGCTCGTAGAACGTCTCTGGAAGCGGCTCGAAACCGAGCGAGGTGAAGAAACCCTCCGCGGTCTGGACCATCTTGAGGGGCGTGTAGTCCTTCTCCTCGAGAAGGGCCGTGATATCGACACCCTCGGCCTCGACGTCCGGTTCGACCACGTCATAGATGGTGCCCCATTGCTGGGCCCACATGTTGCCGAGAAGATCGGCGCGGATCGGCTGGTCGAGGGGGACGATCTCGTCGCCATATTCCTCGTTGAGGCCGTACTTCACCTCGCAGTGGAGGTTTTCGTAGAGCGGCTTCACCTGGCCCCAGAGCCGGTCCACCTCCCGGGCGAAGGCGTCCGGGTCCATGTCGTAGTTCGAGCGCCACATCTCCCCGACGTCTGAGAACCCGAGGTCCCGCGCGCCGGCATTGGCGATCTCGACCATCGCGGCGTAGTCGTCCTTCATCGCCTTCGGGACCTCGCGCCACTTGGTCCAGACCTCCTTGAGCTCGGCGGGATCATCGAGTTCGGCCATCAGGGTCTCGGTCCTGTTCTGCGGAACGGTCTCTCCGCCGAACATGATGGTGCCTTGCGAATAGGTGTTGCCGAGCCGGGTGGTGATCGTGGCGAGGCGCTCCGCCGCGCCCTCGTCGCCGGGGGCGGGAAGAGTGATGCCGGCCTTGAGGATGTTCATCTTGCGCCGCATCTCGGGGGAGAGATCGGTCCGGTCGTAGCGCTTGGCTTCCTGCGCGAATTCCACGGCCAGCTTGGTCATCTCAGCGTCGATCTTCGCTGCGAGCCAGCTCGTATCGTAGTTGATGTAGGTCGCCCGCACCCAGGCGACGCGGGCCGCTTCCTCGCCCTTCTCGCGGTAGGTCGCCTCGACCTTTTCGAGAAACGCCTCGGCGTTCTTCTTGGTGGCCCGCTGGGCGCTGGCGCCGGTGGGCAGGATGATGGCGGCACTCAAAAGGAGGGCCGCGAGGGTTTTTGTCTTCACGTGAATGTCCCAGGTCGTTTCCGAGCCATCCCTGTAAGGCTCCTGCGGCCCTACGCCAAGCGACGGAGCGCCGGGTTATGATTGCAACGCATTCGCGATTGTGGGATGCGGGAGCCCTGATGACCGAACACCTTCCCCTCCGATCCCTGAGGCGCGGCGAGCGCGCCCGGATCTTTGCGATCGAGACCGATGACGAGATGCTTCGCGAACAGCTTGCCGATCACGGTTTCCGCGAAGGTGAGGAGATCGAGCTGATGGCATCGGGACCGTTCGGCGGGGTGCCTATCGCGGTGCGCCTGGGCCGTGCGATGGTGGCACTGAGGGGCCTGGAAGCGCAGGCGATCAGGGTGGTGCGCGCGTGAGCCCGCTCGATGCGGTCGCGACCGGCGACGAAGCCAGCGGCGTTTCAGCCAAGGGGCGCGTCATCGCGCTCGTGGGGCCACCCAATGCAGGCAAGTCCACGCTTTTCAACGGCCTGACGGGACGCCGGGCCAAGATCGGCAATTATCCCGGGGTCACCGTGGAATTCGCCGAGGGCCCTCTCGACGGCAGCGAGGACCGGGTCATCGACCTTCCCGGCATCACCGGCCTCACCCCGCGGGGGGCGGATAGCCGGGTCACCCTCGACGTCCTGAACGGCCGGTCGCCAGCGATCCCCAAGCCAGACCTCGTGATCATCGTCGTCGACAGTGGACAGCTCCGGCGGCAGATGCCCTTTGTCCTGAAGATCCTCTCGCTGGGCGTTCCCAGCATCGTCGCGCTCAACATGGCGGACATCGCCGAACGCGACGGCGTGAGGATCGACACGGAAAGCCTGGGCCGGAGACTCGGCGTCCCCGTCGTCCCCTGCACGGCGCCGCGCGCGGCGGGCCGCAAGGGACTGACCGACGCGATGGCCCGGGGCGGGGCGGTGGCATCAGGCACCGAAGCGCTCTCGGCGCAGGAGCTGAGCCAGGAAGTCCTGACGGCCGAACCCGACATCAACCCCGTCACGCGGCGCGCCGACAGCGTCCTCCTGCACCCGGTGGCCGGTCCGCTGATCTTCGCCGGGCTTCTCTTCTTCATCTTCCAGGCGGTCTTCGCCTGGTCGACCTGGCCGATGGACCAGATCGACGCCGGGGCCGCGGCGCTTCAGGGCGCGGCTGGCGCGCTTCTGGGCGAGACCTGGTACGGCAGCCTCGTCGCCGACGGGATCATCGCCGGGGTCGGCAGCGTGGTGATCTTCCTGCCGCAGATTCTCGTCCTCTTCTTCTTTCTCCTGCTTCTGGAGATGTCCGGCTACATGGCCAGGGCGGCGTTCCTGTCCGATGAGCTGATGCGAAAGGCTGGGCTTTCGGGGCGTGCGGTGATCCCGCTCCTGACCAGTTTCGCCTGCGCCATCCCCGGCATGATGGCGGCCCGGACCCTCGAGAACGAACGGGACAGGCTGACGACGATCCTGATCGCGCCGCTGATGACCTGTTCGGCGCGGCTGCCGGTCTACACCGTGCTGATCGCGGCTTTCGTGCCCGAGACCAGTGTCGGCCTGTTCAATGCGCAGGGGCTCGTCATGTTCGGGCTCTACTTCGCGGCCGTGATCGCGGCGATGGTGGTGGCGCTCATCCTCAAGAAGACCGTGACCTCGGGACGGGCACCGGGGCTGATGATGGACCTTCCGTCCTACAAATGGCCGCAGCCGAAGAACCTCGCTCTCGAATTGTGGCGCCGGGCCGTGATCTTCCTTCGCCGGGCGGGCACGGTGATCTTCACGGTATCGGTCGTCCTGTGGTTCCTGGTGAGCTATCCGGGCGACAGCCTCGAGGAGAGCTTCGCGGGGCGTCTGGCGGGGGTGCTCGAGCCTGTCTTCAGGCCGATCGGCTTCACCCTCGAGATGGTCATCGCGCTGGTTCCGGGGCTCGCCGCCCGGGAGGTGGCGGTCGGTGCTCTCGGGACCGTCTATGCGGTCCAGAATGCCGAGGAGAACGCCACCGGCCTCGCCGATGTCCTCTCCTCGGAATGGAGCCTGGCTTCGGCGCTCGCCTTCCTCGCCTGGTACGTCTTCGCTCCCCAGTGCATTTCGACCATCGCCGTGGCGCGGCGCGAGATGAACTCGGTCAAGTGGACCGGCTTCATGGTCGGCTACCTCTTCGCCCTCGCCTATGCCGCAGCGGGACTCACCTACTGGATCACCCGCGCCCTGGGCGGATGACGGTTTCGCCGACTGCCGAAGGATTCTCGGCAATGCCTTAGGTAAAGTTTCACTCGCTCTCCCTTATGACGGGTTTCCGGGAAGGGGAGAGTTGCGTGAAGAGAGCTGTCAGCATCATGTGCCGGAACAGCGCGAGGGGGTTCGGCCGCCCCTTCTGCGGGTTCATGCTCGCTTCCTCGCTTCTGGTCCCGGGAATCGCCGACGCGCGGGCGGTCATCGACCCCGCCACTGCGGTGGCCGATGTCTCCCGCTATGCAAGCTGGCCGGAGGAGGCCGAGCTGGGCCTGAGTTTCAGGATCTGCGTGCGCGACGACGATCCCGCCATCAGCGCGCTCCTGAAGGCCGAGAGCAAATCGGTGAACGGCCGGCAGATCAGTGTCCATACCGTGCCCCCCGAGCGGCTGGCACTCTATCCCTGCCACGCGACCTATTTTTCCGAAGGCTACGCGACGGGGGCGGTCCTGCGCGATCTCGCCGACAAGGCGGTGCTGACGATCTCGCCCCAGGAGGGGTTCGCGACGAGCGGCGGCCTCGTCGAGCTGCGCGAGGATGCGGGGCGCATGCGGATCATCATCGACAAGGGCCGGATGCGTGGCCATAGCCTCGGGATTTCCGCCCCGCTTCTCGATCTTGCGAGGGAGCCCGGCGAATGACGATCCCCTTTCTCGGCCCCCTGCCTCTCTACTGGAAGGTGACGCTGGCCATCATGACGGCGACCGTGGTCGTTCTCATGACGTCCTATGCGGGTTTCGTCGTGATGGAGACGGCGACCTTCCGGCGCGAGCTCATCAGGGACCGCCAGGGCTTCGCGGAGGTCACGGCCTCGAACATCGGTGCGGCGCTCCTCTTCGATGACGCCGACACCATCGAGAAGAACCTCTCGAGCCTCGAGGGCGTCACCGACATCAACGCGGCCTACGTCCTCGATACCCGGGGGCAGGTCCAGGGTGAGTTCATCAGCACCCGTGTCCCGCCGAACTTCGTTCCCCCGCCGGTCTCCATCCCCCTCGACCGGACACTCGGCGCCGCTCTCGACGGCGCGTTCGCCGTTCAGACACCGATCCTCGCCGATGGCGAGCAGATCGGCGCCCTTCAGGTCCATATCTCCAGCGACCGCATGCAGAAGCGGCTCGAGCGCTACCGCCATCTCGGGATCGCAGTGCTCCTCTTCGCCCTCGCCGTCTCCTGGATCGTCGCGCGCATGGTGGCGGGGTTCGTCTCGGTCCCCATCGCGAGGCTGTCCGAGGTGATGACCCATGTGAGGAGCGCCCGGGACTACGAGCGGCGGGTGATCGCACGTTCGCAGGACGAGCTCGGCCAGCTCGCCGAGAACTTCAACGCCATGCTCACCGAGATCGCCCAGCGGGACGCGACCCTCGAGGAGACCGTGCGCGAGCGGACGGAACAGCTCTTCCTGTCCACCGAGAAGGCCAAGGCGGCAAGCCGGGCGAAGTCGGAATTCCTGGCGAACATGAGCCACGAGATCCGTACGCCCATGAACGGCATGCTCGGCATGACCGAGCTGCTCCTCAAGACCGAGCTCAATTCCCGCCAGCGCGACCTCGCCAATGTCATCATGGGCTCGGGCCAGAGCCTCGTGACCATCATCAACGACATCCTCGATTTTTCAAAGATCGAGGCGGGCAAGTTCAAGCTGATCGACGCGCCCTTCAACCTGCGCGAAGCCGTGGACGACGTGGTCTCCCTCGTCGCCGGGAACGTCGAACAGAAGGGCCTGGAACTGGTCGTGCGCTACCAGCCGGACCTCCCCGAAGGCTTCGTCGGCGATGGCGGCCGGGTGCGTCAGGTGATCACCAACCTCGTGGGCAACGCGGTGAAATTCACCGAGAACGGCGTCGTAAGGATCGACATCGAAGGTCACGTGAAGGAAGGGCAGGCCAAGGTCGATATCGCGATCAGCGACACCGGCATCGGCATTTCCAAGGACAAGCTCAAGCGCATCTTCGACAAGTTCGAACAGGGCGACGGCAGCTCTTCGAAGAGATACGAGGGCACGGGCCTGGGGCTTTCGATCACCAAGTCGATCATTGAACTTGCGGGCGGTTCGATCAGTGCCAAGAGCACCGAGGGCGAGGGATCGGTCTTCGCCTTCGACCTGAAGCTCCCCGTCCACAGGGCGGGCGACCGGGTCAACATGCCCACCGACACAATGACCGGACTGAACGTCATGGTCATCGAGCCGAAGGAACAGACCCGAGAAGTCCTCGAGGAGATCGTCAGCTCCTGGGGCGCGGAGGTCGCCAGTGCCGAAAACGCCGAAGACGCCCTGAAAACCCTCCGCAAGGGTCGTAGGTTCGATATCGTCATCGCCGACTATGACCTGCCCGACATGGACGGTGATGCGCTTTGCGACGAGATGCGGTCCAGCGATGACCTCGGGCTCCTTCCCCTGGTCATCATGGCCTCGCCTTCCCAGATCGGCGAGCCTGTCCGCGACAGCGGGCGGACGGCCTTCGTCTCCAAGCCCTATCGCATCGAACCCCTCGTCAGGGCCGTCAGCGAAGCGATGATCGCTTCGGGTGCGGAGCAGGCGAAGAACCTCGTCGAGGCGGGACGTGCCACCGAAGACGGCAAGCTCAAGGAGAAGGAAACCGTCACCGGGGAGATTCCGGACAAGATCGGCAACGGCATCCGTGTGCTGATTGCGGAAGACAACCGCGTCAACCAGCTCGTGGTCACCAACATGATCGCCGGGCTCGGCTTCGAGATCGTGATCGCGGAGAATGGCAGGGTCGCCCTCGAGAAGTTCAAGGAGCAAAAGCCCGACCTCATCATCATGGACGTCTCCATGCCCGAAATGGACGGGCTCGAAGCGACCCAGGCCATCCGAGCCTATGAGCGCGCCCATGAATTCGGACGGGTGCCGATCATCGCAGCGACCGCGCACGCGATGGACGAGGACCAGAAACGCTGCCGCAAAGCCGGCATGGACGACTATATCGCAAAGCCCCTGCGGCAGGATGCCCTCCTGGCGAAGATCCAGGCCTGGGTTGCGGACCAGGCAGCCTGACAATGGCACTGGCCGCCGGTGCCTTTGTACCTAGATAGCCGCTGAGCCCATTTACGGAGGCCCGGTTCCTTGCGACGGCGCGACCTGACAGAGGGACCGGTATCCCTGCACCTCCTGCGGCTCGGCCTGCCGATGGTCCTCGGCGTGGCCGCGGTGTTCTCGGTCAGCTTCGCGGACGCCTATTTCCTCGGTCAGCTCGGAACCGACGAGCTTGCGGCGATCAGCTTCACCTTCCCGGTGGTTCTCACCCTCACGAGCCTCGGTATCGGCCTTTCCGCCGGGGCGACCTCCGTCGTGAGCCGTGCGCTTGGAGGCGGCAATGACGAAGGGGTGAAGCGGCTTTCCACCGACAGCCTGTTTCTCGCCGCGGTCATCATGGTGATGACCGCCATCCTCGGTGCCCTGGTCGTGCGCCCGCTCTTCGCCCTTCTCGGTGCGGAAGGGGAGGTTCTCGAGATGGTGGTCCGCTACATGCGGATCTGGTTCCTGAGCCTGCCGCTGCTCGTGGTGCCCATGGTGGCCATGGGCCTGATCCGGGCCAATGGCGACGGCGTCGCGCCAAGCCTCGTCCTCGTCGGCGGCGCGGTTCTGAACGTGGGTCTCGACCCTCTCCTGATCTTCGGGACGGGGCCCCTGCCCGAGCTCGGGATCGCCGGTGCGGCCTGGGCGACCTTCATCGCGCGGGTCGCGATGCTGGGAGCGGCGTTCTACCTCGTGACGGTCAGGGAAGAGCTCGTCACGAAGGCGATCCCGAGCATGGGCGAGTTCCTCCGGTCCGCAGGACAGGTCCTCAAGATCGGCCTGCCAGCGGCGGGAAGCAACATGATCAACCCCCTCTCGATCAGTATCGTGACGGCATTTCTGGCAAGCTACGGCAACGAGACGGTGGCGGGCTTCGGCGTCGCGACCCGCATCGAGGCCCTGATCACGGTGCCCATGCTGGCGCTCTCATCGGCCATCGGCCCGGTAGCGGGCCAGAACTGGGGGCGTGAAGAGCCGAAGCGGACGGTCCGGGTGATGCGGGACGCATTTCTCATCTGTATCCTCTGCGGGCTTGTTCTCGGCGGTGTTCTCTATGTCTTCGTCGACCGGGCCGTGGAGCTTTTCACCGATGACAGCGTGGTGGCGAACACGGCGCGGTCCTACCTGATCATCGTCGGCCTCACCCTTGGGGGTTACGGCGTGGTGATCAACGCGAGTGCTGCGCTCAACGCCATCGACAAGGCCCTGCTCGGACTGGCTTTCACGGTGCTGAGGAGTTTTGCCCTCTACGTGCCGCTCGCCTATGCGGGGACGATGCTCGGCCCTGCATGGGTGGTTTTCGGCGGGATCGCCGTTTCGAACATCGTTGCCGGGCTGATCGTCGCCTTTGCCGCCATCATCGTCGTACGAAGGGCGATCAGGTCCTAGAACAGGGTGCAGGCGCCTTCGCTGGCGGGGCTGACCGAACGGCGCATGGCACCGAAGAGCTCCCGGCCCAGCCCGTCATGGCTGTTGCGCTGGTGCCGGGCGGGCTCCCTGGCCATCAGGTCCGGCACCTCGACCTCGAGGATACCGCGCTCCGCATCGAGGTTGACGATGTCACCGTCGCGGATGCGGCCGATCGGCCCGTCATGCAGCGCTTCGGGGGTGATGTGGATGGCCGACGGGGTCTTGCCGCTCGCGCCGGACATGCGGCCATCGGTGACGAGCGCCACCTTGTGCCCGCGATCCTGCAGGACCCCGAGGGGCGGGGACAGCTTGTGAAGCTCGGGCATGCCGTTCGCCGCCGGACCCTGGAAACGCACCACCGCCACGAAATCGCGATCGAGTTTTCCTGCCTTGAAGGCTTCGAGAAGTTCTTCCTGGGTATCGAAGACAAGGGCGGGTGCACGGACTTTCCGGTGCTGCGGATCGACGGCCGAGGTCTTGATGACGCTCTCGCCGAGATTGCCCTTGAGGAGACGGAGACCCCCCTGGGCGGCGAACGGGTTCTCGGCCCCGCGCAGGATATCGGTGTTGATGCTCCTATCTGCGCCAGGCCGCCAGACGATGCCGTCGTCGGTGAGGAAGGGCTCCTGCGTATAGGCCTCCATGCCCGTGCCCACGGCAGTCGTCACGTCGTCCACGATAAGGCCTTTCCGACGCAATTCACGGATCACGAAGCCCATGCCGCCGGCAGCATGGAAATGGTTCACATCGGCGGAGCCGTTCGGGTAGATCCGGGTGAGAAGGGGAATGACCGCGGAAAGGTCGGCGAAGTCCTGCCATGTCACCATGATCCCCGCGGCGCGGGCCATCGCGACAATATGCAGGGTGTGGTTTGTCGAGCCGCCTGTCGCGAGAAGGCCGATGATGGCATTCACGATGCTCCCCGCACCGACGACATTCGCCATGCGGTACTCCTCTCCCATGTCGAGGACGCGGTGTGCGGCCGCAGCGGTCAGCGCATCACGAAGAGGGGTGTAGGGATTGACGAAGGCGGCGCCGGGCAGGTGGAGGCCCATCATCTCCATCATCATCTGGTTGGAGTTCGCGGTGCCGTAGAACGTGCAGGTGCCCTGGCTGTGGTAGGACGCCATCTCCCCTTCGAGAAGCTCCTCGCGGCCGATCTTGCCTTCGGCATAGAGCCCGCGGATGCGCGCCTTTTCCTTGTTGGGAAGTCCCGACGTCATCGGCCCGCCGGGGACCATGAGGACGGGGATATGTCCGAAGGAGAGCGCGCCGATGGTCAGCCCGGGAATAATCTTGTCGCAGATGCCGAGGCACAGGGCGCCGTCGAACATGTCATGGGTCAGCGCAACCGCCGTCGCGAGGGCGATCACGTCCCGGCTGAAGAGGGAGAGTTCCATGCCGTCCTGGCCCTGGGTGACGCCATCGCACATGGCGGGCGTTCCTCCGGCCACCTGGGCCGTTCCCCCGACCTCACGCGCTGCGGCCTTGATCAGGTCCGGAAAGTTCTTGTACGGCGCATGGGCGGAAAGCATGTCGTTGTAGGCCGTGACGATGCCGATATTGTTCGACCCCGTCCTGATCCTCAGCTTGTCGCCAGGTTCGGCCGACGCGAAGCCATGGGCAAGGTTGCCGCAGGAAAGCGACCGTCGGCGGCCCCGACCGCCCATCGCATCGCATTTCTCGATATAGGCAGCGCGGCTGTCCTCGCTGCGCTCTTCGATGCGGGTCAGGACATCCTGGATCTTGTCGTGGATCATGAAAGCCTCCTCATGGGGCCCAGTGCACGGTCAGGTGGGGGTGGTCGGCAAGAAGGAGCGTCCTGATCGGCAGCTCGGTGTCCTTGCCATGGCAGGCCTCTTCATAGACTTTCCGTTTCTCCTCCCCGGTCATCGCGATACGGATCACCGGGACCGCGAGAATCGCCCGCAGGCTCATCGACATGCGTGGCCACGGCGCCTCGGCGGGCAGGGGATCGGGTGTGGTCCGCAGGACCTCGGGGGCGGCGTCGGACAGGGCCCGTGGCAGCTCCCTGGCCGTCGGGAAGAGGGAGGCGAAATGCCCGTCGCTGCCCATCCCCAGAAGGATCGTATCGACCCGGCAGGGCAGCTTTCCCTCCTCCCGCAGCGGAAAGAAGGTCGCCCGAGCGGCCTCGTCCTTCAGCAGGGTCCTGCGGACCAGGTGCTCGTTGCTGCCGTCGCCGAGCGGATCGGTCAGCCGCTCGTCGGCGAGTGTGACATCCACCCGTTCCCACGGCAGGCGTCCTGCGGCACTCATCCGCTCGTAGATCGGCTGCGGTGTCGATCCGCCCGAAAGAGCGATACCCGCTCTTTCCTTCTGTGCAAGGACCTTTCCGAGGTCGTTCACGAACTCCTGCGCGAGGAGGTCGTAGAGGCGTTCGCGGGTTCGGTGTTCGACGATGTTACTCATACCAGCGGTGTCCCTGCTGCGCGAGCTGATGTTTCTGGCTCGGGCCCGAACTGCCGGCCCGATAGGGTTTGGGTTTGATGTTGCGGGTCTTCCAGCTGGCCGCGATGGCGTCGATCCAGCGCCAAGCCGCCTCCTGTTCGTCGCGCTGCACGAACAGCGCGGGGTTGTTCACGAGAGCGTCGAGGATCAGCTGCTCGTAGGCGATCCTGCGTCTCGCGCCCGCCCGCTCGTCGAGCAGGGATAGGTTGAGGCCGAGTTCCTGCAGCGGCATCCCCTCGGCGGAAAGTCCGGGTCTCTTGTTGTTGACGTGCAGGGTGATCCGCTCTTCCGGCTGCAGGACGATGACCAGCTCGTTGGTTTCCGTCTGCTCCCCGAAGATCGAATGGGGAACATTCTTGAAGCGGATCACGACCTGGGTCTTGCGCTCCGCCATGCGCTTGCCGGTTTCGAGGTAGAAGGGCACGCCCGCCCAACGCCAGTTCTCCACCTCCGCCGCGACGGCCACATAGGTCTCGGTTTCGCTGTCGGGGTTGTCGACATCCTCGACGTAAGGGGGCGCCTTGCTGCCGTCGGGGCTGAAGCCTTCGGTGTACTGCCCCCGCACGGTCCGGTCGGCGACGTTGTCGGGGGCGATGGGGGCGAGGGTCTTGAGGACCTTCACCTTCTCGTTGCGCACCGCTTCGGCGGAGAGGCTCGAGGGCGGCTCCATGGCGACGAGACAGAGAAGCTGCAGGAGATGGTTCTGCATCATGTCGCGCATCGCGCCGTATTCGTCGTAATACCCGCCCCGCCCTTCCGCGCCGAGGGTCTCGGCGATCGAGATCTGGACGCTCTCGACATTCTCCGCGTTCCAGAGCGGTTCGAAGATACGGTTCCCGAATCTCAGCGCGATGAGGTTCTGGACGGTTTCCTTGCCCAGGTAGTGATCGATACGGAAAGTGCGTTCTTCCGAGAAGGCTTCCGCAACCGTGTCGTTGATCGCAATGTTGCTCGCGAGGTCGTAGCCGATGGGCTTCTCGACGACGATCCTGTTGGGCGCGTCGGCAAGCCCGTGCTGCTTGAGCCCGCGGCACACCGCGCCGAAGATCGAGGGGGAGGTCGAAAGGTAGAAGACGGTCTCCTTTCCTTCGCCCTCGCCGATGGTGGCTGCAAGGTCCGTGTACCCATCGGGTGTGGTGACGTCGAGCGTCGTGTAGACGATGCGTTCGAGGAACCTCGCAAGGTCCTCTTCCGCAGCGTCGCGTGCCCGTCGGAGCACCCATTCGCGCACCGCGTCGCGGAACTCCTCGTCGGTGCGTTCCGACCGGGCCACCGCGATGATCCGGAACCCGTCGGGCAGGAACCCTTCGGCATGCAGGAAATAGAGCGAAGGAAACAGCATCCGGCGCGCAAGGTCGCCAGTGGCTCCGAAAAGTACGAAAGTGTCCGCGCAGTGCATCGCGATCCCGATCTAAAGTGGTGCGTTCATCGACAGGTTGCTCAGCGTCTCGCGTGCATCGTACTGGCGCGGATCGCCGCTTCGCTCGCCATTGCCCATCACGACCTGGAGGTTGATGGCAACCTCCTCCGAACCGCCGCCCAGGGGGAGCGAAACGCCGACGCCGACACCGCTGCGCCGTCCGCCGGTGCCTCCGCCGATCCCGACCGACGAGCGCGAACGGTCGCGCGTGGTTTCGAGGTCCCGGGAGACGACGGTGAAGTTCGAAAAGCCCTCCGCGATGGCCAGCTCGGCCGCCCGGCGCAGGGCTCCATTCTCGGCCGCAGCGGCGTTGCGGGCCCTGTAGGTGACCCGGTAGCGCCCGGTCTCGATCTTCTGGTCGGCAAATCCGAAACCGCCGGGGGTCTCGCGCGGGCCGTAGCTCGGCGAGGTGGTGCAGGCGACGAGGAAGAGGGTGAGGGCCAGGGGAATGAGCTTTGTCATACCGTGTTGTTAAGGCGAAACGCGGGTCGGGCAAAGCGCGGCTGACCGCCTCGTGAAATGGGCGATTGGGCTCTTGCATTCACCGCGCGTCTTCGCCATACGACCGTTTCCCCAGGAGAGGTGCCGGAGTGGTCGAACGGGGCGGTCTCGAAAACCGTTGAGCGTGCAAGCGTTCCGAGGGTTCGAATCCCTCTCTCTCCGCCACACTATTTTGGCCTATCGCTTCGCTACTTGAGGCCGCTGGCTCCGGGTTCGAACTTCGTCCCAGACCCTCCGCCATTCTTCCTTGTTTTCAGCCGATTGACGATGCGCTGCCGGTGCATCCAGCTCGAACCGCGCACTCTTGAGGCTTGGGTCGGGCGGGTCATGGTG
>CAZAFU010000020.1:0-23981 GCA_964484475.1 uncultured Caulobacterales bacterium
GCTTCGACGGCCGTCACTTCGGGGACGTAGTGCTTGAGGAGGTTCTCGATCCCGGATTTCAGGGTCATGGTGGAGGACGGACAGCCCGCGCAGGCGCCTTGCATCGACAGGAAGACGATGCCGTCGCCGGGAACATAGCGGTGGAAGGTGATGTCGCCGCCGTCCTGCGCCACGGCCGGGCGAACCCTGGTCTCGATCAGGTCGATGATCTGCTCGACGATCTCGCGATCCTCGCCCTTGTAGTCCTCGGCCGCCGTCGATCCGCCGTCAGGAGCGCCCGCGCCCTGGTCGAGGACCGGGATCCCGGCAGCAAGGTAGTCGGCGACGGTCCCGAGAACCGCGGGCCTCAGATGGGCCCACTCCACCGTCGGGTCCTTGGTAACGGTCAGGAACTCACCGCCGAGATAGACCGATGTCACGCCATCCACGTCGAAGAGCGCCGTAGCCAGCGGTGAAACCTTGGCAGCCCCCGGCGAGGGGAAATCCATGCCGAGCTGGCCCTCCCCGAGGACGGGCTGGTCGGGCACGAACTTCATCGAATGCGGGTTCGGGGTATCTTCGGTACGAATATGCATGGCTCTTATCTGGCGATCCGGGCGCCCTTCGCCAAGCCCTGCTGACAGGCAGCTTCATGCCCCCGTGATCAGGGGCGCCTCGCCTTGCCCACCGGCGCCTTGCGGCATAGTTCCGGGTGATGTCTCAGTTCCCCGGTGACCTGTCCCGTCTTGAAACCTTTCTCGCCAGCGAGCTGGCGGCAGCGGCGGACAGGAAATTCCATCCCTTCCACTGGCCGGTCATGGCCACCACCGCGGGAAGCGGGGCCCCGCGGATGAGGACGATGGTCCTCAGGTCCTTCGACAGCGAAGACAGGGCCGCCATCTTCTGGACCACCCTGCGCAGCGCGAAGGCGGCGCATATCGAGGACAATCCGAAAGGCTCGCTCCTCTTCTTCGACCGCGAGCGCATGCTCCAGTTGCGGCTCAACGGAACGGCTTCGGTGGAGGTTTCCGGAAACGCCTACAGGTCCGCCCTCGATCGCGTCCGCTCCGACGAAGCCCTCCTTCAGCAGTTCGCCCTCGTTCCCGACACGGGAAGCGAAATCCCCGACGCGGAGGCCTACGAGTGCGAAGAGGATGTCCTCGACGCATCGTTCTGCGTCATCAGGTTCGAATATTCGTATGCAGAATTCCTCGCGCTGTCGGCAGAAATGCCGAAGCGTGCGGGCCTGCGCTTCAAGACTGACACGGCGGACGCGACATGGCTGGTGCCATGATACAACCAAGGCTAAGGGCAGCGCATGGCTGACGATACGACCACCAAGTTCACCGATACCGAAGCTCTCGACTTTCACCGGCGCGGCAAGCCGGGCAAGCTCGAGGTCACGCCCACCAAACCGATGGCGACCCAGCGGGATCTCTCCCTTGCCTATTCGCCGGGCGTTGCGGTCCCGGTGCAGGCCATCGCCGCGGACCCGGACAGTTCCTATGACCTGACCACCCGGGGAAACATGGTGGCGGTGATCTCCAACGGCACGGCGATCCTCGGTCTTGGCAATCTCGGCGCTCTCGCCTCCAAGCCGGTGATGGAGGGCAAGGCCGTCCTCTTCAAGCGGTTCGCCGACATCGACTCGATCGACCTCGAGGTGGATACGGAAGACCCCGATGCGTTCATCGACGCAGTCCGCTACCTCGGACCATCCTTCGGCGGCATCAATCTCGAAGACATTCAGGCCCCTGACAGCTTCTATATCGAAGAACGCCTGAAAGAGCTGATGGACATCCCGGTCTTCCATGACGACCAGCACGGAACCGCCATCATCGCAGCGGCGGGCCTGCTGAATGCCGTCGACATCACGGGCAAGTCCATCAGGGACATCAAGGTCGCCGTTTCCGGGGCCGGCTCCTCCGCCCTTTCCGTCGTCAGTCTTCTCAAGACGATCGGCGTACCCCATGACAACATCCTGGTCTGTGACCGCGCAGGGGTCCTGAGGCCGGGCCGCCCGCAGCCCATGAACCAGTGGCAGTCCGCTCACGCTGTCGATACCGACAAGTCCACCCTCGCCCAGGCGATGGACGGAGCCGACGTCGCGATCGGTCTTTCCGTGGGCGGCGCGATCACCGGCGAGATGGTCCGTTCGATGGCCTCGAACCCTGTCATCTTCGCGATGGCCAACCCCACCCCGGAGATCACCCCCGAACAGGTCGCCGCCGTCCGCGGCGACGCCATCATGGCGACGGGCCGGTCGGACTACCCCAACCAGGTCAACAACGTCCTCGGCTTCCCCTACATCTTCCGCGGCGCCCTGGATGTTCGGGCACGGACGATCAACGAAGAGATGAAGGCCGCGTGCGCCCGCGCCCTTGCCGCCCTCGCCCGGGAGGACGTTCCCGACGAAGTCGCGACGGCCTACGGTACACGCCTCCAATACGGGCCGGGCTACATCATCCCGACACCGTTCGACCCGCGCCTGATCTCGACGATCCCGCCGGCAGTGGCCAGGGCCGCATGCGATACCGGTGTCGCGCGCAAGCCGATCGAGGAATTCTCGAGCTACCAGGAGCGTCTCGCGACCCGTCTCGATCCCTCCGCAGGCTTCCTCCAGAAGGTCTATGCCTCGGTCCGTTCCAACGAGAAAAAGAGGATCGTCTTCGCCGAAGGCGAGGAAGAGGTGGTCATCCGCGCCGCCTACAGCTTCCAGCAGCAGGGGCTTGGCCAGGCCATCCTCATCGGGCGGGACGAACGCGTCAAACGGTCACTGGAGAGCCTCGGGCTCAGTCTCAACCACGACATCGAGATCTGGAACGCCCGGGAAAGCGCCAACACCCGTGCCTATACCGAACATCTCTACGGCCGGCTTCAGAGGCAGGGCTATCTCGAACGCGACTGCCGCCGGCTCGTGAACCAGGACAGGAACGCGTTCGGCGCCTGCATGCTGGCCTGCGGTCATGCCGACGGCATGGTCACCGGTGTGACAAGGCACTACAACGTGGCGCTCCGCAACGTCCAACTGGCCCTCGACCCCAGACCCGACGAGCGGGTCATCGGGATGTCGGTGATCCTCGCGAAGGGCCGGACCGTCTTCATGGCCGACACCTCCATCGCCGAATTTCCGTCATCGAAGGAGCTTGCCGATATCGCGGTCCAGTCCGCCCATGCGGTGCGCCAGCTCGGCTTCGAACCGCGGGTGGCCTTCACCTCGCACTCCAATTTCGGCAATCCCGATACGGAGCACATGCGCAGGATCTCGGAGGCGGTCCAGTACCTCGATCAGCGGACGGACATCGACTTCGAGTATGAAGGCGAGATGACCCCGCGCATGGCCCTCAACGCCCGCCTGCGGGCGATCTACCCCTTCAGTCGCCTGACGGACAACGCGAACCTCCTGATCACCCCCGGTCTCCATTCGGGCGGCATCGCATCCAAGCTGCTGGCGGAAATCGGCGGCGCGACGGTGATCGGCCCGGTCCTGATGGGCCTGTCGAAACCCGTCCAGATCGTCCAGACCGGCGTGCAGGTGAACGACATCCTGACCCTCGCCGCGATCGCCGCCTACGAGATCGACACCGAGCACCGCGAATGGGCAAGGACGGGGACGACGGCGCCGCTTCGATGAGGATCGATCAGCGTCTTTCGGTGGTCATGTCGGTCTACAACGCGGGGGAATACCTCGGCGAGGCCGTCGACAGCCTGCTCTCGCAGACGGTGCGAGCGGCCGAGATCATCCTCATCGACGACGGATCGACCGATGGCAGTCTCGAGCGCATCCGGGCCTACGAGGCCGAAGAGCCCAGCATCAGGGTGATAGCGGACGGCGAGAACCGGGGCCTGACGAAAAGGCTCAACCAGGGCATTGCCGAGGCGCGAGGCAGCCTGATCGCCCGCATGGACAGCGATGATATCTGCGAGCCCGACCGGTTCGAAAAGCAGCTTGCAGCCATCGACCAGGACCCGCAGCTCGTCCTCGTCGGCAGCCGCTACCTCGTGGTCGACCCGCAGGGCGAGCCCCTGACCGACTTCAAGGTGCCCCTCGCCCACGAGGAGATCGAGCGCTGGCTCATCGAGGGCACCGGCCAGGCCGTCCTCCACCCCTCCGTCATCATGCGCCGGGACGCGGTGCAATCGGTGGGCGGCTATGACGAGACCTATCGCTACGCCCAGGACCTGGACCTCTTCCTGAAGCTCGCAGAGGTCGGTCGCCTGCGGAACCTCGACGGGAGGTTGATGCGCTACCGAGCCCATTTCTCGGCGTCCGGCTACGACAAGAGGGCCGAACAGGAACGCTGTGTCCAGGCCATCAGGGAAGATGCCCGCAAGAAACGTGGCCTCCAGCCGGTCGCGGGACAGGTCAGGACACGGCAGGCCGAGACCCGGGCCGTCACCTACCGGCGGTGGGGCTGGTGGGCGCTTGGCATCAAGAACAGGAAGGCCGCGCGCCGTTATGCGCTGGCCGGCGTGGCGCGCGAACCGCTTTCCGCCGAAGGCTGGAAACTTCTCCTCGTCAGCCTGAAGCAGAGCCTGACCTGAAGCCCGCGAGCCGGAGCGAGCGCCGCTCTATTGCGGAGCGCGCTTTGCCAGGATCCGTTGCAGGGTCCGCCGGTGCATTCCGAGACGCCGGGCGGTTTCGGAAACATTGTGGCCGCAAAGCTCGTAGACCCGCTGGATATGCTCCCAACGGACACGATCGGCGGACATGGGGTTTTCCGGCGGCTCGGGAAATTCGCCCGGCTTCGCGAGGAGCGCCTTGAGGACATCGTCGGCGTCCGCGGGCTTTGCGAGATAGTCGATCGCACCGGCTTTGACCGCGGCCACCGCGGTTGTGATGTTCCCGTAGCCGGTGAGGATCACGGCCTTCGCATCGCTGCGCTCGTCCTGAAGATAGTTCACGACCTCGATCCCGTCTCCGTCGTCGAGCCTGAGGTCGACCACGGCGAATGCGGGCGCGCCCTCCCTGATCAGGGTCTTGGCCTCGGTCACGCCCTCGGCCAGCCGTGTTTCGAAACCGCGCTTCTCCATGGCGCGGCCAAGGCGGGTGCGGAAAACCTGGTCGTCATCGACGATCAGGCAGGTCGCGTCGGTCGGGATTTCGAAATTCGTCTCACTCATGACAGACCGGCATCCTCTAATTCGTTCGTCGCTCTGAATGTGGATCCCTTCGCGACATCGTCCAGTAACCAGGTCACTGCGACAAAAGCGCCACTCGCCTTCCGGTTGCCGAAATTGAGGACAGCACCCGACCGCTCCAGCAGCGTCTTGGCGATAAAGAAGCCGAGGCCGAGACCGCCCTTGGCATCCGATGGCGGCCTCAGGCTCTGGCGGGGATAGGGCTCGCCGAGGCGCAGCAGCATGTCGGACGAGATCCCGGGGCCATCGTCCTTGATGGTGACCGTCAGCTCCCGGTCGTCCCAGACGGCGACGATCTCCACCGTTTCCCGGGCGTATTTGTGGGCGTTCTCGATCAGGTTCCTCAGGCCGTAGATGATCTCCGGGCGCCGGCGCATACGCTCCGGCAGGGGGCCGCTTTCGGGATCGAAACGGAGGGTGATGCGTTTTTCGTCGAGACCCATCATCGGCATCGCGGCCTCCCGCAGGAGGTTGTCGAGGGAAATGTAGTTGTGGACGGCGTCCCCTTCGTGGCCGGCGGCGGAAAGCCGCTGCAGGATCGCCTGGCAGCGCTGGGTCTGGCTGATCAGGAGTGCGGCGTCCTCGCGCAGGGCGCCTTCGGGCAGTTCGGTCTGCATCTCCTTGGCCGTGAGCTGGATGGTGGCGAGCGGCGTGCCGAGCTCGTGGGCCGCTGCCGCGGCGAGCCCGTCGAGGGCCGTCAGCCGCTCCTCCCGGGCGAGGGCGAGCTGCGCTTCGTGCAGGGCATCGGTCAGCTTGCGGTGCTCGTTGGCGACACGGTGCGCGTAGGCGGCGGTGAACGAGACCCCGAGCATCAGGGCGGCCCACAGGCCGAGATTGTAGATCCGCGGCAGGGCGAAACCCTCCTCCTCCCGCCACGGCAGGGGATAGTGCCAGAGCGTCAGGACCGTCAGGCACATGGTGACCAGAACCAGGACGATCAGTGCCTTGCGCGGGCGCAGGCTGCTCGCCGCCAGCATCCCCTGCATGATGAGCCACAATGAGAAGGGGTTCTGCACGCCCCCCGTGAGAAACAGGATCGCGCTGATCTGCAGGGTGTCGAAACACAGATAGGCGATGATCTCGTTCGCGGTCAGCTGCTTTGCCGGGCTGAAGGCGAAGGTAGCATAGAGGTTCAGCCAGATTCCCGCCGAGATCACGGCCAGCACAGGGCCGAGGGGAAGCGGGAACTCGAGAATGAACGCGACGAAGACCAGGACGCCGAGCTGCCCGGCGACGGCAAACCACCGCAGGCTGGTCAGGGTTCCCAGGCGCATGGGCGAGGAGTAGGCATCGCCCCGCCCCCCATCCCTCAGGGGGGAGAATTGAGAGACGAATTCGATGACACGCCTCCGCCGATCCATCTGGCCTATCGCCATCCTGCTCATTGCCTCCTGCGGTGACGACCGCCCGGTACCGGGGGAAATCACCCTCAATGACGCCTTCGTTCTCGACTTTAACCTCGTCGATCACGAAGGCGAGCCCGCCACCGACGAACGTTTCGAAGGCGAGCCCATGTTGATCTATTTCGGCTTCGCCAGTTGTCCCGACGTCTGCCCCGCGGCGCTCAGCGTGATGACCGCGACCCTTGACGAGCTCGGCCGGGACGCGGCCGCCCTGCAGCCGCTTTTCATCACCGTCGACCCCGAGCGGGACACGCCGGAACGCCTGCGTTCGCATCTTACGTTCGATGATCGGATTCTAGGGCTCACGGGGTCGCAGCAGGCGATCGACGAGACCCGGAACGGCATGCGGGTCTTCGCCAAGAAGGTCGCCATGGAAGACAGCGCGCTCGGCTACTCCGTCGATCACCAGTCGATGTTCTTCCTGACCGATGCTTCGGGCAAGCCGGTGCGGGCATTCGATGACGGCATGCCGCCCGAAGTGATGGCCGATGCGATACGCCCGTGGCTTTGAGGCCCGGCTGCCGGGCTGAGCCGCATTAGGACAACCTTCACCGATCTTGCTAAATCCTGCGCTTCTGTGTTGCATCGCACGATCGGTCCCGGGCGGTGTTGGAGGGCTTATGATCTACTCAGGTTACGAGATGGCGCACCACATGGTCGCCCCATACAGGCAGGCCGCCCGTGCCATGGTCGGCAGCTTCGACATCCCCGCGAACCCCTGGCGCGAGAGCCCGGCCACGAGGGCCGCCGTGGCGGGCTACAACGTCTTCGAGATGGCGACCCGCCGCTACGGAAAGCCCGAGTGGCGCCTCGACGAGACCGAGATCGAGGGCGTGAAGGTTCCGGTCGAAGTCGAAACGGTCTTCGAGAAACCCTTCGGCCGGCTGATCCGCTTCCGTCGGGACCCCCAGGTCATGGCCGGCCTCAAGACCGAACCCCAGCCTCGGGTCCTGATCGTGGCGCCGATGTCCGGGCACCACGCCACGCTCCTGCGCGGCACGGTCGAGGCGATGCTGCCCGGCCATGAAGTCTTCGTCACCGACTGGACCGATGCGCGCGACGTGCCGGTCCTTTTCGGGCGGTTCGACCTGAACACCTATATCGACTACCTGATCGAGTTCATCCGCCTGATCGGCCCGGGCGCCCACACCATGGCGGTCTGCCAGCCGGGGCCCCCGCTTCTGGCTGCCTGCGCGGTGATGGCCCGCGAGAACGACCCCGCCCGCCCACGCACAATGACCTTCATGGGATCGCCCATCGACGCGCGCAAATCGCCGACCGTCACGAACCTCCTGGCCCAGCAGAAGGCCTTCGAATGGTTCGAGCAGAACATGATCCAGACGGTTCCTGCGCCCTATGCGGGCTTCACCCGCCGGGTCTATCCGGGCTTCATCCAGCTCTTCAGCTTCATGTCCATGAACATCGAGCGGCACGTGAACGCCAGCTTCGACTATTTCGCCAACATCATGCAGGGCGATGATTTCGCAGCCGAAAAGCATGAGGTCTTCTATGACGAATACCTCGCGGTCTGCGACATGACCTCGGAATTCTACCTGCAGACCATCCATGACGTCTTCCAGGAATACCTGCTGCCGCGCGGGCTTTTCGTGCACCGCGGAGAGATCGTGGACCCCTCGGTGATCGAGGACATCGCGCTGATGACCGTCGAAGGCGAGCTCGACGATATCTCGGGCATCGGTCAGACCCAGGCCGCCCACGAACTCTGCTCGAACATCCCGGAGAAGGACCGGATCGACCACGTCCAGAAAGGCGCGGGCCACTACGGTGTCTTCAACGGCTCGAAGTGGCGCAACGAGATCCAGCCCAAGCTCGCGCGTTTCATCCGCGAGCGTTTCGATGTCGAAGAGGAGCGCGAGCTCCAGAAGAATCGCGGCCTGAAACTCGTCGGTGACAACGAAGACGTGGCCTGACGCCCGGACCGACGGGGGAGAGGCAGCAGCCACTCGCCAAGCCGGCGCGGCTCCTCTATCCCTCGGGCCATGCCGAAACATTCACCGCTCGATGGTTCGAGCCGTCTCTATCTCATTGACGGCTCCGCCTACATCTTCCGCGCCTTCCATGCGCTTCCTCCCCTCACCCGCAAGTCCGACGGCCTGCCGATCGGCGCGGTGTCGGGCTTTTGCAACATGCTGTGGAAGCTGCTCGCCGACGCGAACAACGACGCGGTCGAGCACATCGGGACCCCGACCCACTTTGCGGTCATCTTCGATCATTCGAGCTACTCCTTCAGGAATGATCTTTACGCAGATTACAAGGCCAACCGCTCGGAACCGCCCGAGGACCTGCGTCCCCAGTTCCCGCTGATCCGCGACGCCACCCGCGCCTTCGGCCTCCCCTGCATCGAGGAGGAAGGCTACGAAGCCGACGACCTGATCGCGACCTATGCGCGCCGGGCCGAGGAGAAGGGCGCGGAGGTTGTCATCGTCTCCTCGGACAAGGACCTGACCCAGCTGATAACCGAGCGTGTCGTGATGTTCGACCCCATGAAGAACAAGGTCATCGACGCGGACGGGGTGGTCGAGAAATTCGGTGTCGGGCCCGAGAGGATGATCGACCTCCAGGCGCTGATGGGCGATTCGACGGACAATGTTCCCGGTGTCCCGGGGATCGGGCCGAAGACCGCGGCGCAGCTTCTCGAGGAGTACGGAACGCTCGAGAACCTCCTCGAGCAGGCGGACGGCATCAAGCAGAAGAAACGGCGCGAGACCCTGATCGAGCATGCCGACAACGCCCGGATCTCGAAGACGCTCGTGACCCTGAAATGCGACGTCGGCGGCATCGAGGAGCCTGACGGCTTCGGTGTCGCTCCCTTCCCCCACGACCGGCTCGTCGCCTTTCTCGAGGAGATGGAGCTGAGCACGCTCACCAGGCGCGTGCGCGAAGACGGCGGGCTGAAGACGGAGGCCGCGACCGCGAAGGGCGCAAGCAGCGCCATCGACAGATCGTCCTACAGGGCGATCTTCTCTCTCGAAGACCTCGACGCGTTCATTGCCCGGGCGCGTGATTACGGTCGTCTTGCCGTCGATACGGAGACCGACAGCCTCAATGCGATGCGCGCCCGCCTCGTGGGGATCTGCCTCGCCGCCGCGCCGGGTGACGCGGTCTACATCCCCCTTCTTCACGGTACGGACGGTCTTTCTCTCGGAGAAGACGAGACGCCGCAGCTCGGCACCGGGGAGGTTCTCGATCGCCTCGCCGACATCTTCACCGACGAGGCCGTCATCAAGGTGGGCCAGAACCTGAAATACGACCTCGTGGTCCTCGGAAGGCATGGCGCCGTCCTGACGCCGGTCGATGACACGATGCTGATGTCCTACGTTCTCGACTGCGGCGCGGAAAGCCATGGCATGGACGAGCTGGCGAAGCGGCACCTCGACCATGAATGCATTCCGTTCACAGAGCTTGCCGGCAAGGGCAAGAAGCAGAAGACCTTCGACCAGCTCCCGATTGCCGACGCGACGACATACGCCGCCGAAGACGCCGATGTGACCCAGCGCCTCGGCCTCCTTCTCAAGGACCGGCTGGTCGATGAAAGCCTCCTGACCGTCTACGAACGGATCGAGCGCCCGCTGGTCCCGGTGATCGCGGCCATGGAGCGCGAGGGCATCAGGGTCGACAAGAACGAGCTCTCCCGCCTGTCCTCGACCTTCGCCCAGAAGATGGCGGCCTTCGAGGACGAGGCCTTCGAGACCGCAGGCGAGCGGTTCAACCTCGGCTCACCCAAGCAGATCGGCGAGATCCTGTTCGACCGCCTCGGCCTGCCCGGCGGGAAGAAGACGAAGACGGGGGCATGGGCGACGGGAGCGGACCTGCTCGAGGAACTCGCAGCCCAAGGCCACGCGACACCCAAGGCAATTCTTGGCTGGCGGCAGATGTCGAAGCTCAAATCGACCTATTCCGACGCGCTGTCGACCGCGATCCACCCCGAGACCGGCCGGGTGCATACGAGCTTCTCGCTGGCCTCGACCAACACCGGCAGGCTGAGTTCGAATGACCCGAACCTCCAGAACATCCCGATCCGTACCGAGGAGGGGAGGAAGATCCGCCGCGCCTTCATCGCCGAGGAAGGACATTTGCTCGTATCGGCCGACTACAGCCAGATCGAACTGCGCCTGCTTGCCCATATCGGTGAGGTGCCCGAGCTGGCCGAAGCCTTCCGGCAGGGAACCGATGTCCACGCGCTCACCGCCTCCGAGGTGTTCGGGGTCCCGCTCGATGAGGTCACCGCCGACCTGCGGCGTTCGGCCAAGACGATCAATTTCGGGATCATCTACGGCATATCCGCTTACGGCCTCTCGACCCGCCTCGGGATCGAGCGGGGAAGGGCCGCCGATTACATCGACAGCTACTTCGCCAAGTTCCCCGGCATCCGCCGGTATATGGACGAGACCATCGCGAGGGCGCGGGAGGACGGCTTTGTCGAGACGGAGTTCGGGCGGCGCCTGCACATCACCGGCATCAACGCGAAGCAGCCCAACATGAGAAGCTTCGCCGAGCGTCAGGCGATCAACGCGCCCATCCAGGGGACGGCCGCGGATGTGGTCAAACGCGCCATGGCGAGGGTTCCTCCCGCGCTCGAGGCCGCGGGGCTGAAGGCGCGCCTCCTGCTCCAGGTGCATGACGAACTCGTCCTCGAATCCCCCGAGGCCGAAGCGGAGGAGACGAGGCGCATCGTCACCGCAGTGATGGAGGCCGCCGCCCAGCCGGTGCTCGAGCTCTCGGTTCCGCTGGTGGTCGAGTCGGGCGCCGCTCCGAACTGGGAAGAGGCCCACTGAACCCTCCCTTCGGCCTTCAGGCTTTATCCGAAGGACAACTGCCGCTAGCGAACCTCCAAGTTTTGCGAGGTGGTGTGCAATGTCGGAACTCGTCGGAAGATTTCTGAGCTTTGAGGAGGACCTCGGCCGGGACCTCGTCAAGTTCGTCTATTACGTTCTCCTCTTCCTCCTTGTGGTGACCACGCTCTACGACCTCGTGGTTGCCGTCATCGACATGTTCACCGCCCGGTTCTGGCACAATCTCGGCCGTTTCCTGGTGGTGATCCCCCTGAGGTTCTTCATCACCCTCCTTCTTCTCAGGGTGGGCGCCGAACTGGTGATCGCGATCCTGTCGATCGACGACAACCTTCGCGAACGCGAGCCCCATGGCGACGTGATGAGTTCAGGCCTCAATCCGATGAAGGCGCCCCTCGACGAAAGTGTCCTCAGAGGCGCGGAGCCTGACAAGCGGCCCGAGAACGAAGACCGCGCACCCGCCGCGATGAAGGCAACGCCGGACGATCCTGAGAACGGGTCGCCGTCCGGGAAATCCCCGGAGAAGAAGACGGCGAAGACGGTCACCCCTGAACCGGGCACGGCGCCGAAGGATGCGTCCGGTTCAGAAACGGACGAGGACGGGAGCTAGTCTCTCACCCCCAGGGGCGCGCCGCGGGTTTCTCGCCCCTGCCGCCCGACCAGGGCCCGGCCGAGGCGCTGAACTCTTCCTGAATGCCCCCCAGACGGCGGATCCGCTCTTCCATCGGCGGGTGGGTGGAGAAGAGACCACGCACGCCTCCTCCGCTCAGGGGGTTGACGATCATCATCTGTCCCGAGGAGGGGTTCCGCTCGGCGATGGGCATCGGGATCGCTTCCTTGGTGCCCGAGATCTTCGCGAGCGCCGAGGCGAGCCATTCGGGATGGCCGCAGATCTCCGCTCCCACCCTGTCCGCATCGTATTCCCGGGTCCTGCTGATCGCGAGCTGGACCAGGCTCGCGGCCATCGGCGCGAGGAAGATGAGCGCCAGGAACGCGATCGGATGGGTTCCCTGGTTTCGCTGGCCACCGAAGAAGAGGGCGAAATTGGCCAGGGCGGAGATGGCTCCCGCAAGGGTTGCGGTCATGGTCATGGTGAGGGTGTCGCGGTTGCGCACATGCGCAAGCTCGTGGGCCATCACGCCGAGGACCTCTTCCTCCGTCAGCCGGTCAAGAAGGCCCCTGGTCGCCGCCACGGCCGCGTTTTCGGGATTGCGCCCCGTCGCGAAGGCGTTCGGCTGCTCCTGGTCGATCACGTAGATGCGGGGAACGGGCATTCCTGCGCGGCGGGCGAGGCCCGCGACCCCCTCGGCGTAGCGGCGAAGGCGCGGATCGCCTTCGTCGGGTTCGATTTCCCGCGCGCGATACATCCGAAGGACGATCTTGTCGGCGTTCCAATAGGCGAAGGCGTTGCTGATGCCGGCGAAGCCGAGCGCGAGAAGCAGCCCTCCGCGTCCGCCGATCAGTGTTCCGATGACGCCGAAGATGGCGGTCATCGCGGCCATGAGTATGAAAGTCCGAAATCCTGCGTGCATATGTGGTCTCGCCGTACCGGGTGTCACTGACTTAAATGGATGTATCACCGCCGCGTTTGAAGAGGAGCGACAGCATGACCGAAGAGTCCGGGGCGCCTGAGCAGGTCCCCACCACCGAGGACGGGATCCCTCTCGTCGTGAACGGGCGGAAACTGTCGTCCGTTGAGATCGAGGCTCTCCGCGAGGCGCGGGAGAGGCGCAAGGCCATCGATGCCCGCGCCCGGGTGCCCAGGGAAATCGCCGGGGGCGACAGGCCGGCGGAGCCCACGAGATATGGCGACTGGGAAAAGGGTGGACGCGCCTATGACTTCAGCTAACTGCGTCTTCTCTTTGCATTATGGGCGCGGGACGGCATGACCCCTGCATGCCTCTCTTGCAGGCAGCAATGGGCTGAGCAGTTTCGGATGGGTTTGGATCAATGAAGTCGATGAAATGGACAGGTGTCTCGATTGCGGTGCTGGCGCTGGTGGCCTGCGAAAGCCCCGAGGAGAAGGCAGCCAAATTCGCCGATAACGCCCAGGAATATCTCGAGGAAGGCGAGCTGAACCGGGCCCGGCTACAGTTCGCCAATGCCCTCCAGGCCGATCCCAACAACGTCGAGGCCCTGCGCGGTGCCGCCGATGTCGCGGAGCGTGAGGAGCGCTGGGGTGACCAGCTTCGCTACCTCCAGCGCCTCGTCAACATCGAACCCGGCGACACCGACGCGCTGGGTGACCTTGCGCGCCTGTCCCTTCTGGGCGGCGAGGTGGATGAAGCCATCGAGCGGGCCGAACGGGTCCTCGAGAGCGACCCTGCCAATATCGACGCACTCACCGTGATGGGTGCCTCGATGGTTCTCAGGAACAACCTCGAAGCGGCCAGCGAATATCTCGAAAGGGGTCTCGAAGCGGCTCCGGACAATGTCGAGATCCGCAACCTCCTCGCCGCGCGGTTCATCAGGAACGAGGACTATGACCGGGCCCGTGAGGTCATCGCCGAAGGGCTTGCCACGAACCCCGAAAGCCAGGCCCTGCTCGTCGTCAAGCTTCTGATGGCCCAGCGCCTCCAGGATGCGGAGGGTATGGACGAGACGTTCCAGCAACTCATCGCCGCTAGCCCCGACAACGGCTTCTACCGCGAGCGCTATGCGACCTTCCTGATTGCGCGGAACGACCTCGAAGGCGCACAGGAGCAGTATGCCGCCGCCCTCCCCCTGATGGAGGACAAGACCGACGTCGTCGGCAAGCTGATCGGCCTCGTGCGCAGGCTCGAGGGCGAGGAAGCCGCCGAGGAGTGGCTGCGCGAGATCATCGCCGAGAATGACGACCCTGTCCTCGCCTTTGCCCTGCCCTCCTATCTCTGCGAGATCGGCGACGAGGAACGCTGCCTCTCCGAGCTCAACCGCCTTGCAACCTCCGAAGAGGTCGATCCCACCATCCGCCAGGGTGCCAAGGTGGAACTCGGCGAACGCGCCTTCCGCGAGCGTGAGTTCGATCGCGCCATGACACTCGCCAATGAAGTGCTCGCCGAGAACGACGTGGATTCAAGCGCGCTGACGCTCCGCGGGAAGGTGCAGCTTGCCCGCCAGGAGATCGAGCCCGCTATCGAGACCTTCCGCGAGGCCCTGAACTCGGATCCGAACAAGGAGCCGACGCTCATCCTCCTCGGCCTCGCCTACGAGGCGGACGGCCGGAAATCCTTCGCCGAGGCGCAGCTTGCCCAGGCGATCGACCGTCTCGGCCTGACACCGAACCTCTTCAACGCCTATCGCGGCATGCTGATCCGCAACGGCAAGTCGCAGGAAGCCGCCGACCTCACGCTCCGCTTCGCCCAGACCAGCGAAGCCACCCCCCAGGCCCAGCGCGAGAGCGCGGCTGTTCTTCTCGGTCAGGGACGCGAGGAGGAGGCGGAGACCGTCGCCCGGTCGCTCCTCCGCCGTGATCCCGGCGATATCGGATCGATGCGGATCCTCGCTGCCTCGCTGGTGCCCCAGGAACGGTATGACGAGGCCCTCGAAATCCTCGACGGAATGCCAGACGAGGCGCGGGCGGATATCGCGAATGTCCGGGTGAGATCGGAAGTCCTCGCCGCTGCGGGTCGCGAGGAAGAGCTTCGCTCCTTCCTGCGCACGACGGCCACCGAAGGGGACATGCCCCAGGCCTATGTGCTTCTGGCGCAGTACGACCTGCGCAACGACAATGCGGGCCAGGCCGGCGAAGTCCTGCAAGAAGCGGTGCAGCGCTACCCTGACCGCGAGGCCCTCTGGCTGAGCCTGTCGACGGCACAGCGCGAAGCCGACAACATCTCCGCGGCACGCCAGACCATCCTCGAAGGCATCGAGAGAGCGGAGACGAAAAACGCCCTCCGCCTCGTCTATTCGAACGACCTCCTGCAGGAGGGCGAACGCCAGGCGGCGTTCGAGCAGCTCACCATGCTCGCCGACGCCGACAGCCTCAACGACCTGGCCGCAAACAACTACGCGGCGCTCCTTCTGGACCTCGCCGACGACCCCGAGCGCGCGCTCGAGGTGGCAAGGCGGTTCGAAGGCACCGAGCAGCCCTTCTTCGCCGATACGCTGGCCTGGGCCTACTACCGCACCGGCAATCTCGAAAAGGCCAATGAGTACAGCAAGGTCGCTGTCGACAACGCCGACCCCCAGGCCGAGATCCTTTATCATCGGGGCGTGATCGCTGCGGAGACGGGCGACGTAGACGCCGCCCGCGAAGCGTTCGAAAAGGCACTGGAAGCTCCGGGCAAGACCGAGAGCGTCAGCGAAGAGACCATCCGGGCGGCTATCGACGGGCTCTGAAGCCGTTCGACAACCGTGCCGCGGACGACCTCGAGCGTAGAGGACGAGTATGTACGAGAAGCATTTTCGGCTGCGGCGAAAACCCTTCGCCAGCCATCCAGAGCCGGACATGCTGTTCTGGTCGGACGGCCACAAGATGGCGCGCACCATGCTGGCCTATGGGCTGACCTCAGGCAACGGCACGGTGGTGATCACCGGCGAGATCGGAAGCGGCAAGACCACGCTGCTGCATGATCTCGCGAGGCGGCACAAGGACGGGAACCGGTTTGGCGCGCTGACCGGGGATATCGGCTTCGAGAACGATGTGGCAAGCTGGATCCTGTATGGTTTTGGTATCGAAACCAAACAGGGGACCGCTGCCCAATCGCTGGCGCAACTCGACAAGTTCCTCGCCCAGAACCGCAATGCCGGCAGGAAAGCGGTCCTGTTCATCGACGAGGCGCAGCTTCTGGAGCCGCGGCTTCTCGAACGGGTGCGGGTGCTTGCCGAGCGGCAGTCGGGCGGCAAGCCCGTCCTCCAGCTGGTCCTCTTCGGACAGCCGGAACTCGGCGCGCTCCTGAACATGCCCCAGCTCGCCCAGTTCCGCCAAAGGGTGGTGGCGCATTACCATCTCCGCGCCTTCAACCGGGAGGAGACGGGCGAATACATCGCCGCCCGCCTCGTCGCCTCGAACGGCAAGGCGGACCTCTTCACGCCGTCATCGATCGATCTCCTTCACGAGGCGTCGAACGGCATTCCCCGCCAGATCAACATCCTCGCCGACACCGCGCTGGTCTACGCCTTCGCTTCGGAGGAACAGCAGGTCGACGACCAGGTGGTTGCGCGTGTCCTCAAGGACCGCGAGCAGCACGGGATCCTCAAGGTCGATCCCCCCAGCAGTTACTGACCCCTTCTCAGGAGGCTTCGCGCTCTTTGCGCAGCCACAGGGGCTCGCTCAGTTCCTCGATGAACGCCCTGTGCGCTTCGCGTTCGGCCTCGGTCAGGCGGGAGGGCAAGGGTTGCGGTCGCTGCGGTGTCGGGTTTTGCATCATCCCGCCCGCGGTGCCGGAGGTGGCTCGCTCCTGCCGGTGAAAAGCCAGCCCGCCCTGGGCACCGCCAGTCAGCTCGATATAGACCCGTGCCAGAAGTTCGGAGTCCAGAAGCGCCCCGTGACCCTTGGACTCCCGTTCGGCGCGGCTGATGCCGAACCGGTTGCAGAGCGCATCGAGAGATGCCGGGGCCCCGGGAAACTTGCGCCGGGCCATTGGAACCGTATCGGTGATCCGGTTCCTCAGTCGCTCCCGGCTGCAAAGTTCCAGTTCGTGGTTGATGAAGCCGACATCGAAGGGAGCGTTGTGCGCAACCAGCTCCGCCCCTTCGATGAACTCGAGAAAGGCCTCGACCACGGCGGCGTCCGCAAAACGTGGCTTGTCGGCCAGCATCTCGGTCGAGATCCTGTGCACCCGGTAGGCTTCGAGGGGGACGTCCCTGTCAGGATTGATGTAGGCGTGGAAATTCCGACCGGTGAGCGAGCCCTCGAGCATCTCGACAGCTCCGATCTCGATCAGCCTGTGCCCGTCCTGCGGTGAAAGACCTGTCGTTTCGGTGTCAAAAATAACGATGCGCTTCATGCTTCATCTGACCCCTTCGAGGGTGATTTGGGAAGTCCGTGCTTTTCCCGAAGGGCGCTCAGAACGGCGCGGACCTCTTCCCGGGCGTGCGGGATTCCCCGATCGGTCCGAATGACGTGATCGGCGATGGCGAGGCGCTCGGCCTCCGGGGCCTGCCGGGACAGGATCGCCTCGAACTTGTCCTCGGTCATGCCCGGCCGCGAAAGAACCCGGGCCCGCCTGACGTTCTCGTCCGCGGTGACCACCACCACAGCATCGAATGCCGCAGCCGCCCCGCTCTCGGCCAGAAGCGGAATATCCAGAACGACGACGGGCGCGTTCTTCCGGCGTTGAAGATCGAGGAAAGCGGCCTGGTCCTCACGGACCAGCGGATGCACGATGCTTTCGAGCCTGCGAAGTTCCGCCGCCTGCTGAAGGGCTGCCGAAAGCGAGGACCGGTCGATACCCGTCTCTTCGTTCCCGGCATTTGGAAAAGCCTCGAGAATGGGCTTCACGGCGCGCCCGCCCGGGGCATAGAGCCGGTGGACGGCCGCGTCGGCATCCCAGACCGGCACGCCTTCGCCTGAGAAGAGCTTCGCCGTCGTCGTCTTGCCCATGCCGATGGACCCGGTGAGGCCTATGACGATCATGCCCTCTCCTCGACAAGTTCGCGAAGGATCGTTTCGGGGGAAACCGGAGGGCGTCCCGTGACAGCCTCGAAGCTCGGTACCGCCTGCCATACCAGCATGGAAAGCCCATGCACCGTGCGCAGACCCCGGGCCGAGGCCTGCTTGAGAAGGGGTGTCTGCAACGGGGCGTAGACAATGTCGGCGACCACCCCTCCATCCGGCAGGCTCGCAAGGTCGATCTCGAGAGCCGCCTGCCCCTCCATCCCGAGGCTGGTGGTGTTGACGAGGATGTCGGTATCCACGAGCACCCCGTCGCGGCTCTCCCAGGGGTAGGCAACAGCGTTGTCGAACCGGTCCGCAAGCTGCTCCGCCCTGTAAAGGGTGCGGTTGCAGATCGCGACCTCGCGGCAGTTCCTCAGGGCGTGGACGATCGCCCCCGCCGCACCCCCGGCGCCGAGCACAAGCGCTTTTCTCCCCTCAGCTTCCGTTCCGGCTTCGCGAAGCGCCCGGGCGAAGCCGGTGTGGTCGGTGTTGTCTGCCCGGATCCTGCGTCCCTCGAAAGTCAGGAGATTCGCAGCGCCGATCCGGTGGGCTGCCTCACTGGCTTCGTCGGCCAACGCGAGAGCGGCCGATTTGTGCGGGATGGTGACGTTGATGCCGTTCCAGCCTCCGGCGGCAAGCTCGCGAACCAGCGCCGCGAACCCATCCGGCGGCACGCGCTTTCTCTCGTAGATACCATCGATCCCCGCGCCTTCGAACCAGGCTGCGAAAATGCGTGGTGAGAGGCTGTGCTCCACCGGGTCCCCGACAACGGCTGCGCGGATCAAAAGGACAGCGCCCCCTCGCGCCGGAGAACCTCGAGGACCGGAAGAAGGGGCAGCCCGAGGATCGAGAAGAAATCACCCTCGATCCGTTCGAAAAGCCGGGCGCCAGCCCCCTCGAGGGCGTATCCACCGACCGTGGAAAGAACATCTTCGCCCACCGTTTCGAGATAGAAACCGATCTCGTCGGCTGTGAGATCTCGCATGGTCAGGGCCGAACTCTCGCAGATCTCGGCGACGGGCTCGCCGTTCCTGAAGATGACGCATCCTCCGCGCAAGAAGTGGGTCCTACCTGACATCTGCCGCAGCCGCCCGCGAAGCTCCTCCATGGATTTCGGCTTGTCGTAGGAAACACCCTGGAATTCGAGGACCTGGTCCGCAGCGATCACCAGGGCGTCCGGCACCTCGATCGAGGCGCCCTTCCCCCTCGCCAGCTCGAGTGCCAGGTCAGAGGGCGACAGGTCGCCCAATCCGGCCTTCAGGGCCTCCTCATCCACCGCGGGGCGAATGACGTCGAAGGGCACGCCCGCCCCTTCGAGGATCGCCCGGCGTGAAGCGCTGCCCGAACCCAGGACGATCCGCATCACCGGCGGCCCTCCCGCTTGTTCGAGAGCAGGGTGAGGATCTTCGCCGCGGTCTCTTCGACGGACTTCTTGGTGACGTCGATGGTCGGCCACTCGTTCCTGACGAAATAGCGTTTCGCCTTGGTCACTTCCTCCCGGACCTTCTGGGCGTCGGTATAGCTCCTCGCGCGCTCTTCACTTCCGAGGTTGGAGAGCCGCGATGTCCTGATCTGCGAAAGGCGGTCAGGATTGGCGGTCAGGCCGACCACCAAGGGCTTTCGCAACTGTTCGAGCTCGGGCGGCGGCTCGACGTCGGGCACGAGGGGAACATTGGCCGCCTTGATACCCTTGTTTGCCAGGTACATGCAGGTCGGGGTCTTCGACGTCCGGCTCACCCCGACGAGCACGACGTCCGCGCCCTCGAGGTCCCAGGCGAGCTGGCCGTCGTCATGGGCGAGCGTGAAGTCGATCGCACCGATCCTGCGGAAGTAATCCTCGTCGAGCTCGTACTGCATCCCGGCCTGCGCGGTCTGTTCGAGACCGAGATAATCCGCGAAAGCATTGAGCAGCGGGTCGAGAACCGAGATCGCGGGGATCTGGAGCTCCGCGCATTTGACCTCGAGGCGCCGCCGCATGCTCTCGTCGACGATCGTGTACATGACGAGACCGGGCGCCTGTTCGATGCGGGCGAGCACGCGATCGAGCTGGGTGTGGCTCCGCACCAGCGAGGCCACGTGCTCGAGGGGCTTGGCGGAGGGAAACCGCGCCGAAACCGATTTGAGGACGGTGCTCAGGGTCTCACCCGTCGAATCACTGACGAGGTGGACGTGAAAGAACGTCCGGTAGCGAAGCGCGTTGCGCTCGGCTCGCGCTGTCTGATCCATGCGTTTACCGGCTGTTAGGAACTAGGGTTCTATACCCATAGTCGGATGCCTCCCCAAGGTCATCCTTCTAAACCAGAGGTTTTCCCCCGTTAACCTCTGGGAAAGGTTTTCCCCCTCTCACGGGTCCGTGATCCCCACGGCCGAGTCGAAAACTTTTGGCTCCGTACCATTCCTCCTGCCCTCGCACTGTGGAAAGTCCCTTCGGTACGGCCGTAAGGATAACTGTGAAAACTCTTGGCAACTGGCCCTTCCGGGCATTACCCACAGTTTCCCCCTGCTATGGACTCGGATTCAGATTCTAGGATGAAGGTATGACTGGGATGGAAAAGCGTCTGGTTCAGGTCTTACGCGGGGAGGCCCTCTCTCCTCCGCCGTGCTGGTTCATGCGTCAGGCGGGGCGCTACCTGCCGGAGTACCGGGAGGTCCGGGCGAAGCATCCGAGCTTCATCGATTTCTGTTTCCATCCCGAGGATGCAGCCGAGGTCACGCTCCAGCCGATCCGTCGTTTCGACATGGACGCAGCCATCCTGTTTGCCGACATCCTGCTCGTTCCCTACGCCTTGGGTCAGGATGTCCGCTTCGTCAAAGGCGAGGGCCCGAAACTCTCCCCGCTTCTCTCGCCGGAGCTTCTGGACAGCCTCGATCCGGCCCGCGCAGGCGATATCCTCGCGCCGGTGATGGAAACGGTCGAGCGGGTCAGGGATGGCCTGCCCCAGGACAAGGCCCTCATCGGCTTTGCGGGCTCTCCGTGGACGGTCGCGACCTACATGATCAACGGGCAGGGTACGAAGGACCCCGCGGCTGCGAGGCAGCTGGTCTATCGTGAGCCGGAACTCATCGACAGGCTGATGGATATTCTTGTCGAGACCACGGCGGCCTACCTCATCGGCCAGGCCAGGGCCGGCGCGGACGCCCTCAAGCTTTTCGACAGCTGGGCGGCGGGCCTGCCCGAGGAGCTTTTCGACCGGCTCTGCCTCGAGCCGAACCGCCGCATCGCCACCAAGGTGCGCGAGGCGACGGACGTCCCCATCCTCTACTTTCCCAAGGGTGCGGGTCCGCTCTACGAAAAGGTCGCCACCGAAGGCGGCTTCGATGCGCTTGCCATCGACACGCAGATGCCGAGGGCCTGGGCCCGTGATACCCTTTCGTCCCATGTGACCCTTCAGGGGGGACTGGATCCCCTCGCCGTGGTCGAAGGCGGCGAGCCGATGCGGCAGATGGCACGGGATCTCGTGGAGACCTTCAGGGGCAGGCCTTACATATTCAACCTCGGGCATGGTTTCGTTCCCGAAACACCGCCGGAACATGTCGCGGAACTGATGTCGATCATCCGCGAGGAGAACGCGTAGCTTTATGGACTGGCTCGCCCCGTTTTATGAATGGCTGAAGATCGGCCATATCCTGAGTTTTGTCGCCTGGATGGCGGGTATGCTCTACCTGCCGCGGATCTTCGTCTATCACCACCAGGCGGTGGCCGGCGGGGAGGCCCATGGCCTTCTTTCGGTGATGGAGAAGAAACTCCTCAAGCTGATCATGAATCCGGCCATGATCGCGACCTGGGTGTTCGGGCTCCTGATGGTCGCCGCCGCCCCGGGCTGGGGCAATGACGGCTGGTTCATCATCAAGTTCCTGTCGGTTCTCGCCCTCACCGGCGTGCACGGGTTCTATGCGAAAAGCCGCAAGGCGTTCGCTCTGGGAGAGAAGCCCAGGTCCGAGCGCTTCTGGCGGGCCATCAACGAACTGCCCTTCCTGCTTCTCGCGATCATCGTCGCCATGGTGATACTCAAGCCCCTCGTGCGGTGAGCATGCGCAAGCGCATCCTGTTCATGCACATCGCCAAGACGGCAGGCAGTGCGGTCAACGCCTACCTGCGCAAGGTGCTCGGGCCCGAAAAAGTGCTCGATCACGTGGAGACGTATCAGGATCGTTTCGATACCTTCGTCGAGACCGACCGGTTCAGGGAAGCGCAGGTCGTTTCCGGCCACGTCACGGCCCCTGCCCTTCTCGACCTCTTGAAGGTCGCAAAAACAAATCGCGCGGAGTGGACGGTTATCACCGTCGTCCGTGAGCCGACAGACCATCTGATCTCGCATCTGCGCTGGGTTCAGAACACGCTCAGGCGGGGCGATCGGGGGCTGCCCGATTCGATCTACAGGCTCGCCACGGACCTCGAGGCGACCGCGCTCTCCGACACCGATCAGGTCCGGCATGTTCTCGAGAAGAACAGGCCCATCAGCCTCACGCTGTTCGACAACTGCCAGACCCGGTACTTCGGGCAGGTCAGGAACTATGAGGTCAGGGCCACGGATGTCTGGAAATCACTCCTCCTCATCGCGGAGAATTTCGACCACGTCGTGAACCAGCAGGCCCTTTCACGGATGTTGCCCAGGATCTGCAACGAATGCGGTATCCCCCATCGCAACATCAAGGTCCCCAACGAGAATGTTCAGCCCCTCTCCGGGGATGACCGGCTCCGTTCCGCGGAGGTGCGAGCGGCCTATTCCGATCTGGTCAGGGGAGACCGCCTCCTTCTCAACGGCTTGCGGGAGCTTCCCGTCTATTCGGCGTGAACCGCGGGAGGGTACAGCTCACGGGGCGGGATTTTCCTTTCATCCGGTCTAACTTCGGGATGATCGAGCTTGAGGGAGACCGTCATGATCATCCAGGACCGTCAGGAATACCGGCAGAAATCAACGGCGTTGTCTTTTCCGCCCAATACGCCGGTGGTCGAGGCCGTGAAGGGCATGGCATCGAAGAACTTCGGCGCCTGTGCGGTCATCGATGAGAACGGGATGCTGGTGGGCATTTTCACCGAACGCGACCTGATGAGCCGCGTTGTCGCGGCGCAGAAGGACCCGGCCGCCACCCTTCTCTCCGACGTCATGACCCGGGATGTCAAAGTCGCCAAACCCACCGATGACCTGAGGGACTGGATGAGGCTGATGTCCAACGAGAGGTTTCGCCACGTGCCCGTGCAGGCCGAAGAAGGCGGACCCGTGGTGATGATGAGCCAGGGCGATTTCGTCAGCTACACCTGGCCCGAGGTCATGCACCGCTTGAGCGAACAGACGCGCGCGTCCCTTGGCGGGCGCTTCTATCCTTTCATCATCGCGGCGGGCCTCCTGGTCTACACGGTCCTCGTCCTCCTCATCGGGTGACGGTGGCCGGGTGTTGACGCCCGGACGCGACGAGCTTAGTTGAGGGGTCACGCGGCGGTCCTCGCTGCGGCAGTTTCCCTTACGTCCATCACCCGCGGCACCTGCCGCCCACGACCTGTGGACCCCCGTATGCTCCCCGACCGTATCACCCTTGATGAACTCAAGGAGAAAAGCCCCCAGGACCTCGTAAGCTTCGCCGAGGAAGTCGGGGTCGATAACGCCTCAGCGCTCCGCAAGCAGGACCTTCTGTTTTCGATCCTCCGGGAGCTCGCGGACCAGGACATCGAGATCAAGGGTTCGGGGGTCCTCGAGATCCTGCCCGACGGTTTCGGCTTTCTCCGCTCCGCGGATGCCAACTACCTCGCTGGCCCCGACGACATCTACGTTTCCCCGCAGATGATCCGGAGACATACCCTGAAGACCGGGGACACGGTCTTCGGCGAGATCCGGTCGCCGAAGGAGGGCGAGCGCTACTTCGCCCTGACCTCGATCGACGAGATCAACTTCGAAGAGCCGGAGAAGGCGCGTCTCAAGGTCCACTTCGACAACCTCACGCCACTCTACCCCGAACAGCGGCTGAAAATGGAAGTCGTACCGACGGACACGCTCAAGTCGAAGGAGCGAAAGGATCTTTCCCACCGGGTGATCGATATCGTGGCTCCACTCGGCAAGGGCCAGCGGG
>CAZAFU010000020.1:23991-31381 GCA_964484475.1 uncultured Caulobacterales bacterium
CCGCCGCGTACCGGCAAGACGGTCCTGCTTCAGAACATCGCCCACGCGATTACCACCAACCACCCGGAATGCTACCTGATCGTACTCCTGATCGACGAGCGTCCCGAAGAGGTTACCGACATGCAGCGGTCGGTGAGGGGCGAGGTGGTCAGCTCCACCTTCGACGAGCCCGCCACCCGCCACGTGCAGGTCTCCGAAATGGTCATCGAGAAGGCGAAACGCCTCGTCGAGCACGGCCGTGACGTGGTCATCCTCCTCGACTCGATCACCCGCCTCGGCCGGGCCTACAACGCCACCGTGCCGAGCTCGGGCAAGGTCCTGACCGGCGGCGTCGACGCCAATGCGCTCCAGCGGCCCAAGCGGTTCTTCGGTGCCGCGAGGAACATCGAGGAGGGCGGCTCCCTCACCATCATCGCGACCGCGCTGATCGATACCGGCTCGCGGATGGACGAGGTCGTCTTCGAGGAGTTCAAGGGGACCGGCAACTCCGAGGTCGTGCTTGACCGCAAGGTCGCGGACAAGCGGGTCTTCCCGGCGATCGATATCGCCAAGTCCGGCACGAGGAACGAGGATCGCCTGATAGAGAAGGACGAACTCGCCAAGATCTTCGTTCTGCGGCGCATCCTGTCGCCGATGAACCCTCAGGACTCGATCGACTTCCTGCTCGAGAAGTTGCGGCAGACCCGAACGAACCAGGACTTCTTCGATTCCATGAACACCTGACGCGGGCTCTTGCGTTCACCTGTTGACAATCAGGGGGGAGAGGTCCTCTTTCCCTTCCATGAAGATCACCATCGACATCGATTGCACGCCAGCCGAAGCGCGGGCTTTCCTCGGGCTTCCTGATTTCAGCGCCGTCAACGCTGTCGTTGTCGATGCGCTCAAGGTGCGGGTCGAAGACAATATAGATACGCTTTCGGATCCGATACGGTTCTGGGAGCGTGCGATGTCTTCCGGTAGCCAAGGCATGGAAGCGATGCAGGCCGCATTCGCGCAGGCCATGAAGGCCCAAGACAAAAGTTGAGCGAGCCGACGATCTATGCGCGGGCTTCCGGTGGGGGTCGCGCCGGCGTCGCGGTTCACCGGATATCCGGTCCGCTATGCAACGACGTCATCGAAAAGCTCCTTCGGAGAAAGGAGCTCAAACCCCGAGTTGCAACGAGGACGCTTGTCCGGGGCGCTGATGGCACCCCCATTGACGATGGCCTGGCCCTGTTCTTTCCCGGACCGAACAGCTTCACCGGGGATGACGTTCTCGAGCTGCATCTGCATGGGTCGGTCGCGGTCGAACTCCGCCTGAACGAAGAACTCGACGCCTTGGGCCTGCAGCCGGCTGGGCCCGGTGCCTTCACTCTCAAGGCGTTCGGCGCCGGCAAGATGGACCTCACGCAGGTCGAGGGGTTGGCCGATCTCCTCGAGGCCGAAACCGCGCACCAGCACAAGCAGGCGCTTGGCCAGATGCGCGGAGCGCTTCGCGAGCGCGCCGAAGGGTGGCGGCGGTCCCTGATTTCGATCATGGCTTCACTCGACGCCGCTGTGGATTTTCCGGACGAAGAAGACGTCGGGGACACAGTGGCGAGCGCCGCGTCGCCAATCGTCAGGGAGCTGTGGCAGGAGATCGATCAAATTCTCGGCCAGGCGCCGCGCGCCCGACAGGTCGCCAAAGGCATCAAGGTGGCTCTGATAGGACCCCCGAATGCTGGAAAGTCCAGTCTTTTCAACGCAATACTCCAGGATAACCGAGCGATTGTCTCTGACGAGGCCGGTACGACTCGCGATATCGTCTCAGCGGTCGTGGATATAGGCGGCCACCGTGTCGAATTGCTCGATACCGCCGGGCTGAGGGAGACATCGGAAAGCGTTGTGGAGCAGGAGGGGATTCGCCGGGCGCGGCAGATGGCGGAAGAAGCGGATGTTCGGATCTTGCTCTTTCCGGTCACCGATGGCGAACTGCCATCGTGGATGACGGCCTTGCAGCAGGAAGGCGATATCGTCCTGCGTTCGAAGGCAGATTTGCGGGATGGGGCCGGATTCTCGGTGAAGTCCGACGCCGACATCGAAACGCTCGTTCGACGGTTGCGCCAGCGGTTTGACATGATGGCAGCACCCGGGCTGACCGCGACCGCGCGACAGGTCACGAGCCTCCGGCAATTCGCAGATGCCCTGAAAGGGGCGGACGACGATAGTTTGCCTCCGGAGTTGAGAAGCGAGCAGGTCCGTCGGGCTGCGACCGCCATCGAAACCTTAACTGGGCGTATTGCGACGGATGACGTTCTCGGTGATATCTTCTCTTCCTTCTGTATTGGGAAATAGGTGTTTCACGTGAAACAGCGAGACAGGCATGTCATCGTCGTCGGTGGTGGTCATGCGGGCTGCGAGGCTGCTAGTGCTGCCGCCAGAGCCGGTGCGACCGTAACCCTTGTGACCCATGACGCCGCGAAAATCGGCGAGATGTCGTGCAATCCAGCCATTGGTGGGGTTGGCAAGGGGCACTTGGTCCGCGAGATCGATGCCCTTGACGGGTTGATGGCTACCGCCATCGACGAGGCGGGTATCCAGTTCCGGATGCTGAACCGCTCCAAGGGCCCGGCCGTTCGCGGACCACGATCGCAGGCCGATCGCAAACTCTACAGGCGCGCCATGCAGCGGCTGATCGGCGACACATCGGGCCTTACGGTTCGTGATGGCGCCGTGGAGGATGTCGTGATCAAGGACGGGCGGTGCTGCGGCGTAATCCTCGCCGACGGCTCGTCTGTGGAGGCCGATGCCGTCGTCCTGACCACTGGCACATTCCTGCGTGGTATGATCCATCGCGGCGCCGAGCGTATTCCAGCCGGACGGATGGGTGAGGGCCCGGCCACGGCCCTTGGAGAACGGCTCGAAGCGATGCGCCTTCGCCTTGGGCGCCTCAAAACCGGGACTCCCGCGAGACTCGACGGCCGAACCATCAACTGGGACTGCCTCGAGATGCAGGAGGCCGACGCGGAACCCGTTCCGTTCTCGTTTCTGACCGAGCGGATCGAAGTGCCCCAGATCGCTTGCGGAATGACGGCGACCAACTCGGCCACCCACGATATCATTCAGAAAAACCTCGAGAAATCGGCGGTCTATGGCGGCCAGATCGGCGGTAAGGGGCCACGCTACTGCCCCTCCGTCGAGGACAAGATCGTGCGGTTCTCCCAGAAGTCGAGCCATCAGATCTTTCTGGAGCCGGAAGGGCTGGACGATCATACGGTCTACCCCAACGGCATTTCGACGTCGCTCCCTGCCGACGTGCAGGACGCTTTCATCCGGACGATCGAAGGGCTGGAAGGCGTCGAGATCTTCGAACATGGTTATGCAATTGAGTACGACTACGTCGATCCGCGGTCTCTCAATCGGCGGTTGGAGCTTCGCGCGATCCCAGGGCTGTATCTGGCGGGCCAGATCAATGGAACGACCGGCTACGAGGAGGCTGCGGCCCAAGGGTTGGTAGCGGGTATCAACGCCGCAGGCATCGAATTCGAGGTCGACCGAACTCAAGGCTATATTGGTGTCCTCATCGATGATCTCGTGACCTTGGGCGTGTCGGAGCCCTATCGTATGTTCACGTCGAGGGCCGAATATCGCCTTGTTCTTCGCGCGGACAACGCCGATGAGCGGCTGACCCCATTGGGTATTGCAAAGGGCGTTGTTTCTGAAGAGCGAGCCGAGGTGTTTCACGTGAAACAGGCGCGATACGAACGCCTGAAGGGGTGGGCTCAGTCGGCTGCGAAAACACCGAACGAGCTCGAGAAGCTCGGCTTCACAGTGAAAAAGGACGGGCGGCGACGGTCGGTTCTCGATCTGTTGGCCCTGCCGGACGTCGGTTTCGACCAGATCCTGAACTCATTCCCCGAGCTTGAGACGGCGAACGCCGATGAGCGGGCCCGGCTGGAAGCTGACGCCACTTATGCCGGTTTCCTCGACCGTCAGGAAGCCGATATTGCCCAGTTCCGTAAGGACGAAGGCTTGAAGATCCCCAAGAGCCTCGATTTCCGCTCACTTCCGGGCCTCTCCACGGAAGTTGCCGAGCGGCTTTCCCGTGTGAGGCCGGAATCGCTGGGCCAGGCCGCCCGTGTCGAAGGGATAACCCCCGCGGCCCTCTCTCTTCTTCTTGTCCATGTCCGCAAAAACCATGCAGCCTGACACCCTCGATGATTTCTGCGGCATTTTTGGGCTCACCCCCGAAGAAAGCGCAGCAATCGCTGCCTTCGACCGACACCTGATCGCGTTCAACACCCATACCAACCTCATTGCGAGATCGACGGTCGAGGCGCGCTGGACCCGGCACTATGCGGACAGCGCGCAACTGTTTCCGCTTATTCCAGAGCGCGCGCCATGCCTTGTCGATATCGGATCCGGCGCAGGTTTTCCGGGTGTCGTGCTGGGGATCATGGCGCAGGCCCGTCGTCCCGACCTCGAGCTCATCCTCGTCGAAAGCATCGGGAAAAAGGCGACATTCCTTCGTGAGTGCGCCGACATCTGCAATCTCTGCAACCTGAAAGTCATGGCCGAGCGAATGGAGTCCGTCTCAATTCCGCCTGCCGGGGTGATTACCGCCAGGGCCGTCACAGCTCTACCGAAGCTTCTCGACCTTGCCGGGCCGCGCCTCGCTCCGGACGGGCTCATGATCTTTCCCAAGGGCAGACGTGCAGAAGTCGAACTGGACGCCGCGCGAGAACGGTGGTCGATGCAGGTTGAGCGTCGACCCAGCCATACCGATCCCGACGCGACGATCCTTCTGATCAGGGAGCCCCGCGTGAACGCAGATGCCCGGCCGTCAGCCAAAGCAGGGAGATCCTGAACCATGGCGCGCATTCTTTCGATCGCGAACCAGAAGGGCGGCGTCGGCAAGACGACGACCGCCATCAATCTCGCCACGGCCCTGGCGGCTGTGGGCGAGAAGGTCGTGCTTCTCGATCTCGACCCCCAAGGCAATGCTTCGACCGGCCTCGGGGTTTCGGTTTCAGAGCGGGCGAGCACCACCTATGACGTGCTTGTCGGCGACGCAGCGCTCAGCGATGTCCTGAGGCCCACCTCGGTCCCGGGCCTCGAGGTCGCGCCTGCCGGTATGTCCCTGGCCGGGGCCGAGATCGAACTCCTGGAGGATGGTCGCCGCCATTTCCGCCTGCGCGAGGCCCTGAGCGACCTCTTGAACACCCGTCCGCAGATCACCTATGTGCTCGTGGATTGCCCCCCATCGCTGGGCCTCCTGACGGTGGGCGCGATGACGGCGTCGGATGCTGTCCTGATTCCCCTACAGTGTGAGTTCTTCGCCCTCGAGGGTCTCAGCCAGATCCTGCGCACGATCGATACTGTTCGTACACGTCTTAATCCTCATCTCGAGCTTCAGGGCGTCGTCCTGACGATGTATGACAAGCGGAACAATCTGTCTGCGGATGTCGAGGCGGACGTGCGCCAGCATCTCGGCGACAAGGTCTACCGTACGGCGATCCCGCGCAACGTGCGCATCTCCGAGGCACCTTCCCACGGGAAGCCCGCCCTCCTCTATGATCTGCGCTGCGCCGGGAGCCAGGCCTATGTTCAACTCGCAAGTGAAGTGATCGGCCGCGAAAGGGCAGCATGACGATGGCAAAGAAGGGTCTTGGCCGGGGGCTCGAGGCGATCCTCGGCGACATGCCGACGCCGGACGTTCCGCAGGCAGGCGGCGTCAAGGAGATCGCGCTCACGGACATCGCTCCCGACAAGGAGCAGCCGCGTAAGCATTTCTCGGAGGACGAGATCGAAGCCCTGGCTGCGTCGATGCGGATCCGCGGCGTGCTCCAGCCGATCCTGGTCCGGACTGCGGATGGCGGGCGGGGTTTCACCATCATCGCCGGCGAACGCCGGTGGCGCGCCGCCCAGCGTGCGGGCCTCCACGCCATCCCGGCGCTCGTCAAGGAAGTCGAGCCGGGGGTGAGTGCCGAACTCGCTCTCATAGAGAACGTCCAGCGTGTCGACCTCAACCCGATCGAGGAGGCCGATGCCTACGAGCATCTCAGGGAGCGTCACGGACGTTCCGCCGCCGAGATCGCGGATGCCGTCGGCAAGAGCCGCAGCCACGTCGCCAACATGCTGCGTCTGACTGCGCTGCCTGACGATGTCCGCGCCATGGTCGTGGCGGGCGAGTTGAGCATGGGCCATGCGCGGGCTCTCCTCTCCGCCGAGGACCCGCTGCCTCTCGCCAAAAAAGTCGTGACCGAGGGCCTGTCCGTTCGCGCCACGGAAAAGCTCGTTGCCGCGCCGAAGCCAGAGGCAGGGGAGAAGGCGCCCCTCAAGAAGGTCGCCAAGGCGGTCAAGGATGCCGACACCCGTGCTCTCGAGAAGGATCTCGAGGATACGCTCGGCCTGGCCGTGGACATTCGGCGCGCCGCGAAGGGCAATGGCGGGGAGATCCTCCTGCGCTACGACAATCTCGACCAGCTCGACGATCTCTGCCGGCGGCTCATGGGTTCGTCCATCTGATGCTTTTCACTTCCGACAACTGGGGCCGGGTCCATCCGTCGATCCTCGAAGCGATCACCGCAGTGAATGAGGGCTTCGCCCCCGCCTACGGCAACGACGACGCGACGAGGGCTGCCCGGCAGGCTTTCGAGGATGTCTTCGAGCACCGCTGTTCGGTCTTCTTCGTTCCGACCGGTTCGGCGGCCAACGGCCTCGCCCTGTCCTCCATCGTCCCGCCCTATGGCGCGGTCCTCTGTCACGAGCACGGCCATGTCCTGATCGACGAATGCGGCGCGCCGGAGTTCTATACCGGCGGAGCGAAGGTCATTCCGGCCCGCGGGGAGGGCGGCAAGCTCACGCCTGCCACGATCGGCGAGGCCATGGCACCGTACCACCCGCCGATGACCCACCGGGTCAAGCCCACCGCTCTGTCGCTGACCCAGGCGACGGAATGGGGCACCGCCTATTCGTCCGCCGAGATCGGGGCGCTCTGCGAGACCGCCAGGGGTTTCGGTCTCAGGGTGCATATGGACGGCGCGCGGTTCGCGGGCAGTGTGAACGCGTCCGGGGAAAGTCCCGCGGACCTCACCTGGCGGGCCGGGGTCGAGCTCCTGTCCCTTGGCGCCACCAAGAACGGGTGCCTGGCGGCCGAGGCGGTGGTCGCGTTCACGGACGAGTTCGATGAAGCCCTGGCCTACCGTGCCAAACGGGCCGGGCTCGGAACATCGAAACAGCGTTTCTTCTCCGCCCAGTGGCCGGCCTATTTCCGCGACGGCCTCTGGCTCGAGCTGGCCGGGACCGCACATCGCCATGCCCTCTCGGTCGCGCAGCTTTTCGAAGCCCGTCCCGATACGGATGTTCTCATCCCGGCGGACATCAATGAGGTCTTCGTGACGATGGAGGATGCGCTGGCCGAACACCTGCG
>CAZAFU010000021.1:0-31183 GCA_964484475.1 uncultured Caulobacterales bacterium
CACATGTTCTTGAGGCCGAACTCCTCGACCCGCGCCTCGTCCGGGGTGATGGTCGCGCATTTGACGCCGACGCCGTGTTCCTTGATCGCGTGGGCCGCATCGACGGTGACCTGGTCGTCGGTCGCGTCGCGATGCTCGATCCCGAGATCGTAGTAGTGCAGGTCGATGTCGAGATACGGATGGATCAGCTTGTCTTTGATCAGCTGCCAGATGATCCGCGTCATCTCGTCGCCGTCGAGCTCGACGACGGGGTTTTTGACCTTGATCTTGGCCATGCCGTGACTCCTTAGTTCTTCTGTTGCCGGGTTTCGAGGACGGTCCTCATCCGGTCAACGTTCCTCATCATCATCAGTGTTGGTAGCGATGCCGCCGAGATCGTCGTCGTCCTCCTCATCGTCGAGGAGCGTATCGTCGTCGTCATCGTCGGGCAGGTCGATGCCTTCGAGGTCGGCCAGTTCGTCGTCCTCGTCGTCGTCGTCCTCCTCATCATCCTCGTCCATCGCCTTGACGCGCTTGGACTTGACGGCGGTCGCCTCGCCGTCGGCATCCTCGAGGCTCGTCTGGTTCTCCTCGTTGACCTCGACAACGTCCTCGTCGTCCTCGGTCGCAGGCTCGGCGACCTTGGGCGAGGGTTTCTTGACGGTCTCTTCCTCGTCGCCCCTTCGCTTGCGCGATTTCAGGAGAACGTCGGGTGTGAACTCGTGGTCGCATTTCGGGCAATGCGCCGGGTCTTTGTTCAGGTCGTAGAAGCGCGCCGCGCAGTTCGGGCAGTCGCGTTTGGTTCCAAGGTCTTCGTTCGCCACAGGAGTCCCATTTGTTCGGCCGAAAATGATGTCTGAAGCGCGCCAGTTGGCAGAGCCCGGCGCGGCTGTCAAAAGCCCATCTCTCCCAAGCCGCGAGGAATTCCGACATGGCACGCATGACCGCAAGGGCAGGGGGTCCGCTGAAGGGCCGGGCCCGGGTGCCGAGCGACAAGAGCATGAGCCATCGGGCCCTGCTGCTCGGCGCCATCGCGCAAGGGACGACGAGGGTTTCGGGTCTTCTCGAGGCGGAGGACGTCCTGGGAACGGGCGCGGCCCTGCGGGCCTTCGGAATCTCCATCGAGCGGCGGGGCGGGCACGTTCATGTGGAAGGCGGCCCGTGGCGGCAGCCTCCGAGGACGCTCGATCTCGGCAACGCCGGAACAGGTGTCAGGCTGCTCATGGGGCTTGCCGCGGGGATGGGTGTCAATTGCCGCTTCACCGGCGACCCGAGCCTCAGGCGCAGGCCCATGGGCCGGGTGATCGACCCCCTCACGGCGATGGGCGCGAAGATCGACGCGGCGGATGGCAAACGCCTTCCCGCCGCGCTGACGGCGAGTACTCTGGGCCCGTTCCGCTACGAGCTGCCCGTTCCCTCCGCGCAGGTGAAGTCCGCGGTGCTTCTCGCAGGTGTCGGCGCGCGCCAGCCCGTGACGGTGGTGGAGGCCATCGAGACCCGCGACCATACAGAGCGGATGCTGACGGCGTTCGGTGCCGACATCAGCAAGGACGGCGACGCGATCTCCTACATACCGGCGGGCAACCTCACGGGGATCAGCCTCGGCATTCCCGCCGACCCGTCCTCCGCCGCGTTTCCGATGGTCGCGGCGCTCATCGCCCCGGGCTCCGAGATCAGGCTGGACGACGTGATGCTGAACCCGCGCCGCGCCGGGCTCCTGGCGACGCTTGAGCGGATGGGCGCGACGATCGGGCGGGAAAACCCAAGAACGATCGGCGGGGAGGAGGTCGCGGATCTCGTGATCACCCACGGTCCCTTGCGCGGTATAGAGGTTCCGGCCGCCGATATTCCCGACATGATCGACGAGATCCCGGTTCTCGCCGTGGCTGCGGCCTTCGCGAAAGGGCGCACGAGGATCGAAGGGCTCTGCGAGCTGAAGGTGAAGGAAAGCGACCGGCTCGCCGCCACCGCGAAGCTCCTGAAGAGCGCCGGGGTCACCTGCGAAACCGGCGACGACTGGCTCGAGATCGACGGGCAGGGCGGCAAGGTGCGCGGCGGCGGGGAGATCGAGACCGATCACGACCACCGCATCGGCATGGCCGCCCTCGTGCTCGGCATCGCCGCGCAGTCGCCCATGGCGATCACCGGTGCCGAAGCGATCGGCAGCAGCTTCCCGGGTTTCGCGGAACTGATGAACGGCCTCGGCGCTGGTTTGGAAACCGCCTAGCGCCACCCCGCGACGATAGCTAAGGGCCCGACTGGAACCTTGAGGGGAGTGGTGATGGCGTCGGGCGGATCTGAGTTTCTCTTCGATGCCGCGATCTATCTGGGTGCCACCGCTGTCGCGGTTCCGGTCTTCAAGAAGCTGAAGCTCGGCACCATCCTGGGCTTCCTCGCCGCGGGCGTTCTCTTCGGCCCCTACGCTCTCGGCCTGCTCTCCGACGACGAGGAGCTGTTCCAGATCGCCGAACTCGGCGTCGTGCTTTTCCTCTTTGTCATAGGGCTCGAACTCAGTTTCAGACGGCTCTGGTCGCTCAGGCGGACGATCTTCGGTCTCGGGCTTCTGCAGATGCTCGTGACCGGCCTGCCCCTCGGCTACCTCTTCGACGCGACCGGCCTGCTTGCGACGGGACCGTCCTACGTGGCGGGTTTCGCGCTCGCCTGCTCGTCCACCGCCTTCGCCCTCAGCCTGATGCAGGAGCGCGGGGAGCTGAACACCCCTTACGGCACCAAGGCTTTCTCGGTCCTCCTCCTTCAGGATATCGCCGTCATCCCTCTTCTCGCCTCGATCCCTTTCGTCGCCCAGTCGTCGAGCAGCGGGGAGGGCCTGCCGGTCGATGTCTGGGCCATCGTGCGGGCGGGGCTCGCAATCGTCCTTTTGATCGTCTTCGGCCGCTTTCTCCTCAACCCCTTCTTCCGGACGGTCGCCCGGTCGGGCTCGCGGGAGGCTTTCACGGCGGCCGCGCTCTTCGTGGTGGCGGTGACGGCACTGCTTCTCGACTATGCGGGGCTCTCCCTCGCCCTCGGCGCGTTCATCGCCGGTCTTCTCCTCGCGGAGAGTTCGTTCCGCCACCAGATCGAGGCGGATATCGACCCCTTCCGCGAACTCCTTCTCGGGCTCTTCTTCATCGGTGTCGGGATGCAGCTCGACCTCGCCGTCATGGTCGAGCGCTGGATGATCGTCCTTGGCGCCGCAGTGCTCCTGATCGTCTTCAAGGGTGTGCTTCTCTACCTCCTCGCCCGTACCTTCGGGGCAAGGCACCTCGAGGCGCTCAGGGTCGGCGGGGTCCTGAGCCAGGGCGGCGAGTTCGGCTTCGTCGTCTTCAGCCTCGGTGCCGCGCGGGGGATCTTCGGTGGAGATTTCGCGACCCTCGCCACCGCAACCATCACGCTGTCGATGATCGCGACACCGATCATCATGATGGTCATCAGCCGCCTCGGCCAGCGCTCGCAGAGCCTCACCGCCCCCGAAGGGCCCAATGGAGAAGAGGGCGAGGTCCTCGTCGTCGGCTATGGCCGGATCGGCCAGATCGTCAGCCAAATGCTCAAGGGCTCGGGGGTCAACGTGACCGCCATCGACAACGACCCCGGCAGGATCGAGACGGCCCGCGCCTTTGGTGCGAAGGTCTATTACGGCGACGGCACCGACCTTCACCTGCTCATCGCGGCCGGTGCCATCTCAGCCGAGGCCATCGTCTTCGCCATCAAGGACAAGGCCCGGGTCCGGCACGCCATCGCCGGCCTGAGGGAGCGCTGCCCGAACGTGAAGATCATCGTCCGGGCCTATGACCGGATGCACGAGCTCGAGCTCCTGGACGAAGATGTCGATCTCATCGTCAGGGAGAGTTTCGAAAGCTCGGTGAGGATGGCGAGCGCGACCCTGAGCTATCTCGGGATCGACGATGCCACCATCGAGGAAATCGAGACAGAATTCCGCGAGCGGGACAGCGACCGTCTTTTCGCGCAGAAGGCCGAAGGCAACCACGCCCATACCGACGAGCTGAACGAGCCCCTTCCCGTCATCACACGTCGCAAGAAATAAAGCCCGTTCGCATGCGCGCCGCTCTCCTGCCGCTCCTGTCCCTCCTGTTGGCTGCCGCACTTCTCCTGGGCAGCAACGGGATGCATTCGACGCTGCTTGGAGTGAGAGGCGCCCTCGAAGGCTTCGCGCCGGTCGAGATCGCGCTTCTTCTCACCGCCTATTATGTCGGGTTCATCGCAGGCTGCCGCAGGGCCCCCGGCATCATCAGAGACGTGGGCCATATCCGTGCCTTCACCGCTTTCGCATCGATCGCCTCGGCAGCCGCCGTCAGCCATGCCCTCTTCATCGAGAGCTGGTCCTGGGTGCTGACACGGATCCTGACGGGGTTCTGCTTCGCGGGCCTCCAGATGATCATCGAAAGCTGGCTGAACGAGCGGGCGACGAACGAGAACCGCGGCAAGATCCTGTCCGTCTACCGCATCACGGATTTCACCTCGGCGACGCTTTTCCAGGCCTTCCTGCCGCTCTTCGACCCCACGAGCTTCCTACCATTCGGTGTGCTGACGATTCTCATCAGCATCTCCCTCGTGCCGGTGGCGCTGACCAGGGTCGACGCTCCTGCCCCGCCCAAGAGCGCCAGTCTCGACCTGCGGCAGGTCTGGCGGGTCTCGCCACTGGCGGCTGCCGGAGCCGCACTGGTCGGCCTTTCGGCGAGTTCCTACTGGGCGATGGGACCGCTCTTCGTTGAAGGTCTCGGCTATCCGCCCGAAGTGACGGGCCTCTTCATCGGCGCTCTCATTTTCGGTGGTGCCCTTGCACAATGGCCGGTCGGCTATCTTTCCGACCGCACGGACCGGCGGCATGTCATCATCGGCATGGCAGGGACGGCCGTGGTCGTTGCGTTGCTGCTTCCGGTCTTCGCCGGGCGAGGGGAGGGCTGGCTCATCGGCACCGGTATCCTGTTCGGAGCAGCCGCGGTGCCTGCGTTCGGCCTCACCGTCGCCCATGCCAATGACCATGCCGAACCCGGCACCTCGGTCAGCGTCAACGGCAGCCTTCTTCTGCTTTATGGCTGTGCGGCGACGGTCGGCCCGCTGGTCGCGAGCCAGCTCATGCGGTTCTTCGGCACCGACGTTCTCTTCACCTGGATCGCCGGGGTCTACCTGGCTCTCGTGGTGTTCGGCCTCATCCGCCTTCGCCAGCGCGCCGCGCCGAAGGAGACAGAGCCCTATGTCCCGATCATGAGAACGAACAGCGGCATCTTCGAGCTCGATCCCAGAGCGGACCCGGCGGAGGATGGCGCCGCGCTGCCCGAGGCCGCTATCGCCGGCGAGCCTGGTGGCGGAGCACCTTCGGCGCCCCGCTAGCCCGGGTCAGTCGTTGAAAGCCGCGCAGGCGATCCTGCCACCCGCCCCGCCGATCGGCTGGGTCATGTGGTCGTCCTCGTTTTCGTGCATGATGAGCGCGAAGCCGTCCTCGTCCATGGCATCGGACATCAGGAGGTCCACCGCGAAGAGCTCGCCGCGGACGCTGTCGCCCGAGGCGTAGAGATTCGGGAAATCCGCGCCGGTGTGGAAGCCTTCGGGATTGAGAAGACCGTGCTTGCGGTCATCGACGTTGATGTGGCTGCCCGAGGCCTTGAAGCCGGCTTCGGGGTCCGAGCAGTCGCCGACACCGTGAAGGTGGGCGGCGTGCCAGCCGTCCGCGATGCCGTCCGCGTCGACCCGGATGATCATGCCGTGAGGTCCGTTCCGCAGCATGGCGGTGCCGATGGTGTCCCCGTCGGTCCCGATGATGTCCGCGCTCATGTCTGCGTCCATGTCCGGATTGCGCGTCGCCATCGACCTGCCGGTCCGCCGGTCGTCCTGCTGAGTGCTGGACACCGTCGTGGTTTCGACGGTCGTGTCCGAAGCATCGCTACCGTTCGCTTCATTGCCGCAAGCCGTGATTGCCGTGGCGCCCAGCGCCGCCCATACCCATATCTTCATGGAAGAGACCTCCTCGAGTTTCTTTCGATCGGCGACGAAGGCTGCTAGGCCCAGCCGATCCTGATTCCAATTCCGAACAGTTAGGCTCGAAGTGGCTGACGACGAACACAACGACCAACCGCAGCAAGACCAACCCGCTGGCATCGACACAGTTTCAATCTCCTCCGAAATGGAGAAGAGCTATCTCGACTATGCCATGTCGGTCATCGTCAGCCGGGCGATCCCCGATGCCCGCGATGGCCTGAAGCCCGTGCACCGGCGCATCCTCTGGTCGATGCACCAGACCGGGTTCACCCCGGACAAGAAGCACCGCAAGTCCGCCAATGTCGTGGGCGACGTGATCGGTAAGTATCACCCCCATGGCGACACGGCGGTCTATGACGCGCTTGTGAGAATGGCGCAGAATTTCTCCATGCGCCTGCCGCTGATCGACGGGCAGGGAAATTTCGGTTCGATCGACAACGACCCGCCCGCGGCCATGCGTTACACCGAGTGCCGGATGGACCATCCCGCGATGTCGCTCCTCGCCGACATCGAAAAGGACACCGTCAACTACCAGGACACCTATGACGGCGAGAGGCAGGAGCCGACCTGCCTGCCGGCGCGCTTCCCGAACCTCCTCGTGAACGGTGCGGGGGGTATCGCCGTTGGCATGGCCACCAATATCCCGCCCCACAATCTCGGCGAGATCATCGACGCGACGGTCACCCTGATCGACGCGCCGGAGACCGACGATCAGGCGCTTCTCGAGATCGTGCCCGGTCCGGACTTTCCCACCGGCGGCCAGATTCTCGGCCAGTCGGGCGCCCGCTCGGGCCTCCTGACCGGACGCGGCTCCGTCGTGATGCGCGGCCGCGCCGCCGTCGAGGAGATCCGCAAGGACCGTTTCGCGATCATCGTTACCGAGGTGCCCTTCCAGGTGAACAAGGCGGCCATGGTGGAGAAGATCGCCGGCCTCGTCCGTGAGAAGAAGATCGAGGGCATCGCCGACCTGCGCGACGAAAGCGACCGTCACGGCATCCGCGTCGTGATCGAACTCAAGCGCGACGCCAACCCCGAGGTGGTGCTGAACAACCTCTACAAGCAGAGCCCGCTTCAGACTTCGTTCGGCGTCAACATGCTCGCTCTGAATGGCGGCCGTCCCGAGCAGATGAACCTGCGCTCCGTGCTGATGAGCTTCATCGCCTTCCGCGAGGAAGTGATCACGAGGAGGACCAAGCACGAGCTTGGCAAGGCCCGCGATCGCGCCCACGTTCTCGCAGGTCTCGCAATAGCGGTGGCGAACATCGACGAGGTCGTCCGCCTGATCCGCTCCTCTCCGACGCCGCAGGACGCGCGAGAGGCGCTGATGGCGCGGGCCTGGCCCGCCGAGGACATGGCACCGCTCATCCAGCTGATCGACGATCCGCGCCACCGTCTGTCCGAAGACGGAACGCTCAGGCTCTCCGAGACCCAGGCCCGCGCCATTCTCGATCTGAGGTTGCAGCGCCTGACCGCGCTTGGCCGCGACGAGATCGGAGAGGAGCTGACCAAGCTCTCGAAGCAGATCGAGGACTATCTCGACATCCTCTCCAATCGTGACCGTGTGCTGACCATCGCCAAGGACGAGCTTGCCGAGGTGCGCGAGAAATTCGCGACCCCGAGGCGGACCGAATTCATCGAAGCGATCGAGATGGAGGACGAGGACCTCATCGACCGCGAGGACATGGTCGTCACGGTCACCCATTCGGGATACGTCAAGCGGACCCCCCTCTCGACCTACCGCGCCCAGCGCAGGGGCGGGAAGGGCCGTTCGGGCATGGCCATGAAGAACGAGGATTTCGTCAGCCAGCTCTTTGTCGGCAATACCCATACACCGCTTCTCTTCTTCACCGACCGCGGCATGGTCTACCAGCTCAAGCTGTGGCGCCTGCCCGAAGGCGGGCCGACCTCACGCGGCAAGGCTTTCGTCAACCTTCTCCCCCTCGAGCAGGGCGAACGGGTAAGCGTCATCCTTCCGTTGCCGGAAGACCAGGAGAGCTTCGACATCGTCTTCGCGACGCGCTCGGGCAATGTGCGCCGTAACAAGCTGTCGGACTTCTCCAACATCAATCGCGCCGGCAAGATTGCGATGAAGCTCGACGAAGGGGATATCCTCGTCGGTGTGCGCCTTGCGAGACCCGAGCAGGACGTCCTTCTCACCACTGCCCAGGGCATGGCGATCCGCTTCCCTCTCGATGCTGTCAGGGTGTTCAGCGGGCGGACGTCAACAGGGGTGCGCGGCATCAGGCTCGCCGATGACGACGTCGTCATCGGCATGTCGGTGGTCCGCCACTTCGATGCGACGCCCGAGGAAACCAGGGCTTACCTGAAGCACGCCGCCGCGATGCGCAGGGCGGCGGGCGATGGCGAGACCGAAGGCTCCGAGGAGGAGGGCGCCGAAGCGGCCCTCAGCCCCGAACAGATCGCGGCCATGGCCGCGTCGGAGGAATTCATCCTGACCGTGACCGAAAACGGCTACGGCAAGAGAACCAGTTCTTTCGAATACAGGACCTCGGGCAGGGGCGGGAAGGGGATCATCGCCATCGTTACGTCCAAGAGGAACGGCCGGGTCGTCGCGAGCTTCCCCGCCCAGGACGGCGAAGAGATCATGCTCGTCACCAATGGCGGGCAGCTCATCAGGACGCCGGTCGACGATATCCGCATCGCAGGCCGCAATACCCAGGGCGTTACGATCATCTCGACCCGGAACGACGAAAAGGTCGTCTCGGTGGAGGGCGTCGGCGAACAGGACGCTGACGTATCCGGCGAGGCGGACGAGGGCAGCCTGGACGGGTGACCGCGGAGGTCCGCATAGCGACCCAACTCGATGCGCCGCCGGACGAGATCTGGCGGCGCATGAACCGGCCCGCCACCCTGGTCGCGGTCTCGAAGCCGATGATCCGCTTCACACCCATCGATCCCGCTGCGCTTCCCGAGGTCTGGGAGGAGCGGGACTATCTCTGCGCCATGCACCTGTTCGGCTGGCTGCCCGTCGGACGGCAGGTCATCTCGATCTCGCGGCCGCCGCCCGAGGGTGACCGGCGGTACCTGCGGGACAACGGCCACAGCGCCAGCATCCGCCGGTGGGACCACGTGATCACCGTGGCGCCCCGGGACGGCGGGACCTTCTACGAGGACCATCTCGTTCTCGATGCCGGCCTGCGTACCCCCATCGTTGCGACTTTTGCCCGACGCTTTTACACCCACCGGCAAAACCGCTGGCGGCAGCTTGTCGCCGCAGGGTTCAGAGTTGAGGGGGACGCTTCGTGACCAAACCGCTGATCGGCCTTTACCCGGGCACCTTCGATCCCATCACTCTTGGGCATGTGGATATCATCAAGCGGGCGCTGAAGCTGGTGGACGAACTGGTGATCGGGGTCGCCAAGCACTCCGGCAAGAACCCGATGTTCTGCCTCGAAGAGCGCGAAGCCCTCATCAAGGCATCGATTGCCGACATGGAGGAGGGCGCCCGTGCCACGGTCCGGGTCGAGCCCTTCGAAGGGCTCCTGATGCACTATGCGGAAAGCCTCGGCGCGCAGATCATCGTGCGGGGCCTGAGGGCCGTCAGCGATTTCGAGTACGAATTCCAGATGGCGGGCATGAACGCGGAGCTGAACGACGATATCGAGATCGTCTTCCTGATGGCCGACGCCCGCTATCAGGCCATCGCCAGCCGCCTCGTGAAGGAGATCGCGGTCCTTGGTGGTGATTTTGCGCCCTTCGTGCCCCCGCCGGTGCACGCAGCGCTTTCGAAGAAACTTCGCAGGTAACGCGCGTTTAAGCGCCGAGACGCTGGCCCGCAGAAACGTGATCGGCTACCGAACTCCCATGAGAACGACCTTGCTTGCGGCCATGGCCGCCATCTTCGGCTTCAGCCCGGCCCTCGCGCAGACGGCGCAGGAAAGCCCGGCCGACCAACTCCTCGCGCAGGCACCCGACGGGGTGTGGCGGACCCTCGATCCCGAGAACATCCTGTTGCTCGACCTGCCGTCGGGAGAAATCCTGATCGAGATGCGCCCCGATTTCTCGCAGGCGCATGTGGAGCGGGTGAAGTACCTCGCCCGGCAGGGCTTTTATGACGGCACGATCTTCCACCGGGTCATCGACGGCTTCATGGCGCAGGGGGGTGATCCCACCGGGACCGGTAGAGGCGCGTCGGATCTTCCCGATCTTCAGGGCGAGTTCGTCAAATCCATGCGGGAATTCGAGAATGTCCAGGCGATCGGCCGTGACAACAGATCACCGAGGATCGGGTTCCTCGGCGCCCTGCCGGTCGCGTTCCAGCCGCCGACCATGACCGAGTTCCTGAACACCGAAGAGGTCGGGCTCTGGCCGATGCACTGCACCGGGGTCGTGTCCATGGCCCGCGGCGGGGACCCGAATTCGGCGAACTCCCAGTTCTTCATCATGTTCGGTGACAATCGCCGCAGCCTCGACCAGAGCTATACGGCCTGGGGCCGGGTCATCGACGGCGACCGCAACGTCCGGCGCATCAACCGGGGCGAGCCGCCCGAACGCCCGACGCCGGTCCTTAGGGCCCGGGTGATGGCCGATCTTCCTCCTGAAGAGCAAATGCAGGTTCAGGTCTTGAGCACCGAGAGCGAAACCTTCATGGCTTGGCTCGAAGAGACGCGACAGATCAGTGAGGACGGCTATTTCGATGACGTCTGCAATGTTCGCGTACCCGTTCGCATCGAAGGTGAGATCAAGTCATGAGCAAGCTGAAACTGGAACTCGAGACCGGTGACGTCGTCATCGAGACATTCGACGACAAGGCCCCCAAACACGTCGAGCAGATCACGCGTCTTGCGGAAGAGGGTTTCTATGATGGCCTGACATTCCACCGCGTCATCGAAGGCTTCATGGCCCAGGGCGGCTGCCCGGACGGCACGGGGATGGGCGGTGCCAAGGAAAACCTGCCTGCCGAATTCAACGACGTCCCCCATGTCGAGGGGACCTGCTCCATGGCGCGCGCGCAGGACCCCAACTCCGCCTCCAGCCAGTTCTTCATCTGTCTCGACGACGCGACCTTCCTTGACGGTCAGTACACCGCATGGGGCAAGGTGGTCGAAGGCATGGACCACGTGCACGAGATTTCGAAGGGTGAGCCGCCGGCAAACCCCACCAAGATCAAGAGCTTCCGGAAGGTCTAACAGCGGCGCTCGGCGTCACGTTCGGGGGTGTGGTCGATATAGCAGGCCGCAGCCTCGGGCGCCGAGAGGCGCTTGGGCGGAAAACCCGCCACCTCCAGAACGAAAAGCCTCGGCCCGCGCATGATGCTGATTGTGTCTCCGGGCCTGAGCCTGAAGCCCGGTTTGTCGGTCCTGAGAGTCTGGCCGCCGCGACTGAGGCGCGGTGACTGTTTGGCGATGGCCTTGGCCGCGTCGGCCCGGGTCTTGAAGATCCGCACCGTCCACAGCCACTTGTCGAACCTCTGACAGTCTGCCTCGCCCTTCGCCGTCACCGATCACCTCAAGCTACGAGGCAGAGAAGGCCAGCGAGCGCGCTTTCGCAAGGTCCTGCACGAATTTTCCCGCTTCCACCTTGCGCTGTCCCTCGTCCTCGATCCTGAGCAGATAGGAAGGGTGGAAGGTCGGAATGCAGATCCCGCCAATATCGTCAGGAAGCGGAATCTCCGTACCTCGCACGCGATTGAGGGTGACAGGCCTGCCGAAGAATCCTCGCAATGCCGAGGCGCCCAGTGTCACCGTGACCTTCGGAGCGACCAGGCGATGCTCGTGCTGGAGCCACGGCACACAGGCATCGATCTCGCCCGCTTTCGGGGTCTGGTGGATACGCCGCTTGCCGCGCTGGACGAATTTGAAGTGCTTGACCGCGTTGGTGACGTAGCTTTTTTCCCGCTCGATCCCCGCTTCTTCGAGGTAGCGGCTGAAGAGCTGCCCGGCCGGCCCGACGAAGGGCTGGCCGCTGAGGTCTTCCTGGTCACCCGGCTGCTCGCCGATGAAGAAGAGCGGCGCGTTGACCGGTCCCTCCCCCGGTACGGCCTGAGTCGCGTCGCAGTGAAGGGGGCAGGCGGTGCAGTTCCGCACGCCCCGGTGGACAGCGTCGAGGTCGTTATACCCAGGCTCCGCACGGCCCATCTTCGCGATGATCCTGGCGTGCTCCTCGTTCGATAGCGCTGCGTCGGCCATGGCCTGAACCCTCCTCGGTGCCTGTTCGAGAAGCTGGGGGATCAGCGAAGCTTCCGGCAGGTTGCGCCAGTATTTCTTCGGCATCTCCGCCCTCATCGCATCGGTCATGATGCGCGCGGGATTGAAGATACTGGCATAATAGGTCCGCCAGGCCTCCTCGAACGCGTCATTGCCGGGGACCTCCTCGCGAGACCCGCCGTCCGTGAAGAACACCTCGCCGCCCCGATAGATCGCGGTCTTGCGGGGCGTCACGATGGCCCAGTCCATGTTGGCGAAACGGCGCACGAAGAAAGGGGCTTCGCGCTCCACGATGTGATGGTCGGGTTCGAACCACGCCGCGAAGCGTTCGCGGCCATCTTCCTCGTCCACTTTCCTGAAACGGACGAAGGCATGCATCTTGTGGGCGTCCCGTTTGACGGACTTCGCAAGCCGGCTCACCGCCACGGTATCAGGATCGGCGATATTCCTGGCGAGGTCCCGGTCGTCGAGCGACCTGTAGAGAAAGCGGTAGAGAAGGCCGAACCGCTCCGGCCCCTGATGGGGCAGCGCGGCGTTGACGAGATCGGCAGCACCGCGCGGGACCTTGACCTCGGGCCCGGGCCGCACGTCCGAACCGGTTTCAGGGGCGAAAAGGTCGCTCTCTCCGCTTAACCGGAAAAGGACGTCACCCGGGCAAGCCCCTTCTGCCAGGAGACGCCTCGCGGCTTTCCTGAAGCCATCGAGATCGCCATCCCCCGCAAGAGTGATTCGACGCAAAGCCACCGGAGGGGTCAGGCGGCCTGCGCGAAGAGATCGGCCTGCTCGGCCGGCTTCTTCATCCGCGCTTCGAGAACCCCCGAATCGAGGAGCGAAGTCGGGCGCCAGTCGAGCGCGGTGACAAAGGGCCTGATCTTCCTGACCGACGCTGCGACCCGCGAGAGGTCATCATAACGCAGCCTTCCGAACCGCCGTGCTGCGATGATCTTGTCGACGCCCCTGGTGCCGATGCCCGGAATCCGCAGCAGCTCTTCCCGTGTGGCGCGGTTCACGTCGATCGGGAAGAAACCCTGGTTCTTGAGGGCCCAGACGAGTTTCGGATCGGCGGCAAGGTCGAGCATGCCATTGTCCATCGAGCCGATCAGCTCATCCCGACCGAAGCCATAGAACCTTGTCAGCCAGTCCGCCTGATAGAGCCGGTGCTCGCGGATGAGGGGCGGCCGGTTGACCGGCAGGCCGGGCTTGGCATCGGGGATCGGGGAGTAGGCGGAGTAATAGACCCGCCGCAGTCGGTGCTTGTCGTAAAGTCCGGTCGCGGTGGTCAGGATGCTGGCGTCGTTCTCGTTGTCCGCGCCGACGATCATCTGGGTCGACTGGCCCCCGGGCGCGAAAAGGCGGGGCCTTGCGCGCTTCACCTTGTCCTTCTTCGCGGCATCGATCCGTTCCCGCATCGATGCCATCGCCCCTTCGATCGTGTCGCGGTTCTTTTCCGGAGCGAGGGCTCCGAGGCTCTGCCTCGAAGGCAGTTCGACATTGATCGAAACCCGGTCCGCCCTTCGCCCGGCCTCCTCGATCAGCTCGGTAGCGGCTTCCGGGATCGATTTGAGGTGCAGGTAACCGCGGAAATCATGCTCATCCCGAAGGATGCGGGCCACTTCGTTGATCTGTTCCTGGGTATAGTCGGGAGAGCGGATGATCCCCGAGCTGAGGAACAGGCCCTCGATATAGTTCCGCTTGTAGAAATCCACGGTGAGATCGGCGATCTCACGAGGGGTGAACCTGGCCCGTTCGACATTCGAACTCGCCCGGTTGATGCAATAGGCGCAGTCGAAGATGCAGGAATTGGTGAGGAGCACCTTCAGGAGGCTGATGCACCGCCCGTCCGGCGCGTAGGCATGGCAGATCCCCGTCCCTTCGACGGAGCCGACGCCCTTACCGCCGACGCTGTCCCGCCGGGTCGAGCCGGATGAGGCGCAGGAGGCATCGTATTTCGCGGCATCGGCGAGGATACGCAGCTTGTCGATGATCTTCTGGGTGATCGCCATGTTCTCAACTTGTTCCGGTTTGCGCCGGAGATCAAGTGAGCACGTCGTGAGATCAGGCAGGCTCCGGCGTTGCCCGGCCCCCGTTTTCCGCCCGTGCGACAAGCCGCCTCGTCGCGAAGAAAAGGATGACGCAGGCACCCACGCAGTAGAGCGCCATCCAACCGAACTGCGTCGGCAGGGGAATGCCCCGGTCGATCAGTGCCCCGGTGATCCACGGGCCGAGCGCCGTCGAAAAGACCATGGCCGACTGGGTCACCGAACGGATCGAGCCCAGGTATTTCGTCCCGTAGGCCTCGGGCCAGAGCGAGCCGAAGAGGGTGGTCGCAAAACCGTAGCTGATGCCGAAGAAGCCGAAGAAGACGATCACGCCCCACGCCCCGCCGAGAAAGGCCACCGACAGGCATCCCGCAGCGAGTGGCAGAAGGAAGGTCGGCAGCACCCGCGCCGCCCCGAACCGGTCGACCAGCCGCCCCGTGATGAGCGCGAAAACCACCGTCAGCGCCGCCATCACCGGGATCCCGAGCCCCATGGTCTGGTCCGAAAGACCCCTCAGGTCGGCAAGGTAGTCGCGATGGAAAAAGAGCGTCGTACCGATGAATGGCGGGGCGAGCACGCCGCAGAGGAGAATGTAGAACACAGGGTCGCCGAGCACCTCCGCCCGGGTCCAGTCCCGGACATCGCTCGCGTGCACGGGTGCTTCGCCCTGGGGCTCACGCGGCTTGTTCAGGAGCCAGACGACGAGAGGCAGCGCCACAAGAAGAAGCACGCCTGCCGCGACGTACCAGCCCATCGCGTAGCCGAAAGCCGCGACGATCAGGGTGAAGCTCAGCGGGAAGATCGCCTCTTGCGCCTGGAAGCCGAGCACCACCAGTGAGATCGCCTTGCCGCGCGAGGCCGCGAACCATCGCCCGGTTTCCGTGAGGGCGATGTGGCTCATCATTCCCTGGCCGAGAAGCCGCAGGAGAAAAAGGCTCACCCCCAGCATCACGACCGAAGTGGCGAGGGCCATCGAGATGCAGGCGAGGGCGAGGAGAGGGATGGTCACCGCCGCCACCTGCCATCCCGGCCTGAAATCCATCACCCGGCCGACGATCGGCAGGACCGCCGCGCTGGCCAGCGTCGCAAGGCCGTAGATATTGCCCCATTCTCCATTGGTCAGGTCGAAGGCCGCACGCAGCTCGCCGCCGCTCGCTCCGATAAAGATCGTCTGGCCGAAGCCCGAAAAGAAGGTCAGCAGGAAGCCGCCGAGAAGCCAGCGGCCATTGGCGCGGATGAAGGGAAGCATGATCCCGCCCATGCGCGTTTTGCCAGAAGAGGGCAACTCTCTGGCCATGCCGGAAGGCGCAATCGACCCCGTGGCCGGCCGCTCGCCGACCCCATTGAAAACCGCTGCCCCTCCGTTCCGTTCGCCATGCCGAGGCCGTGCGGCAGGTGGGGGCCCAAGAGGGTTGGGGCCATTCAAGGTGTCACGCGACACCCGGTGGCGGTGTACGTTGCCGGTCCCGGCATCCTGGCGTTGTTTGGTGTCTTAACCGCTATGGCGTAACGTTCCGCACCGATGCCGAACCTTGGGGGTTTTTGATGGCCATTCGCGCGCTTGCCGCAACGACGATGCTCACACTGGGTGCTGCCTGGGCACAGCCCGGCTTCGTGGAGGCGGACTACGCACCGCAGGTCCCGACATTGGAGGCCGTCGTCGGACACCAGCCGGGAATGGAGATCACGACGCCGGACGAGGCGATCCGCTATCTTGAAAGCCTGGCGGAGGCGGCGCCCGACCGGATCAAGCTGGTCCGGTACGCCGAGAGCTGGGAAGGACGGCCGCTGGTCTATGCCGTGATCTCCTCGCCCGGCAACATCGCCGAGCTCGACGAGATCAAGACCGGGCTCGACCGCCTCGCGGACGGGCGGAGCGTGACCGGGCGGGAGCGTGAGCGGATGATCGACGAGCTGCCTGCCGTCACGTGGCTCGCCTACGGCGTGCATGGCGACGAGATTTCCTCGACCGATGCCGGGCTCGCGCTCGCCTATCATCTTCTCGCGGCCCGGGGCGACGAGGAGGTGGAGACGATCCTTGAGGAGACGGTCGTCATCATCGACCCGATGCAGAACCCCGACGGGCGCGCCCGCTTCGTCAACTCCTTCACCGCCGCACGGGGGCTCGAGATCCAGGGCGACCGCTATGCGGCCGAACGCGACCAGCCATGGCCCGGGGGGCGCTACAACCACGCGCTTTTCGACATGAACAGGGACTGGTTCTCGCTGACCCAGCCCGAGACCCGCGGCAAGGTCGAGGCGGTGCTCGAATGGAATCCCGTGGTGCTGGTGGACGTCCATGAGATGGGGTCTGACGAGACCTACTTCTTTGCGCCCTCGGCCCGGCCGTTCAATCCCCAGATCCAGGACAACCAGAAGGAAGGTCAGGCGATCATCGGCAGGGCCAATGCCGACATCTTCGATGAGAACGGCATCCGCTACTTCACCCGTGAGGTCTATGACGCCTTCTATCCCGGCTATGGTGACATGTGGCCGGCGCTCGGCGGCGCGGTCTCGATGACCTACGAGCAGGCCTCCGCGCGTGGCCTCCGCCACGACAGGGAAGACGGCGAGGCGCTGACCTATCGCGACGGGGTCCGGAACCATTTCCTCTCCACCCTGACGACCGCGTCCACCGTGGCCGAGAACAAGGAGCGCTTCCTTTCCGCCTATGCCGACAACCGCAGGAGCGCGGTGGAAGAGGGCGAGGGGTCGGACGAACGCTACTTCGTGGTGGATCTCTCCGATCGCCGCGGCCAGGCGGAGGACCTGGGTCGCCGCCTTGCCATGCAGGGCATCGAGGTCGGGATGCTTTCCGAAGGGGTGAGCGTCTGCGGCACGGAATACGAGAACGGCGCCCTCGTCATCGACCGGGCCCAACCCCGCGGTCGCATGATCGCGACGCTCCTCGAAGCCGATACCCCCCTCGCGGAGGATTTTCTCGAGAAACAGGAGGAGCGCAGGGCCGCGGGGCTGGGCTACCAGCTCTATGACGTCACCGCCTGGTCCCTGCCTCTCATGGATGACGTGACTGTCGACACCTGCGACAGCCTCGGGCGTGCCGAGATCGCAGCGTTCGGTCCCGACGCCGGACGCACCGCGATGCCGGTGGAAGAGGCGGCCTTGGGCTATGCCGTCCCCTGGTCGGATAGCACCCAGGCCAAGGTTGTGATCGCCGCCCTCAAGGAGGGCCTGCGCGGCATGGTCACCGACGCTCCCTTCACCCAGGCCGGACGCGAGTTCCCGCGCGGGACCGTCGTCTTCCCCGTATCCATGAACGGCGACCATCTCTCCGAACGTCTGTCTGCCATTCTCGAATCGAAAGGCGGCGAAATCGTCGCCATGCAGACGAGCTGGGTCGAGGAAGGCCCCAATCTCGGCTCGGAGAGTTTCCAGGAAGTCACCATGCCGAGGGTCGCGATGGCTTGGGGTGAGGGGACGTCACCCCTTGGCGCAGGTTCCGCCCGTTTCGTGATCGAGCGGCAGCTCGGCGTTCCGGTCACCCCCATCCGTGTCCGCAGCATGAGCCGCGCGAGCCTCGAGAACTACGACGTCCTCGTCCTTCCCGAGCTCGGCTACGGCTTCAAGGGGCTCCTGGGCGGCCGCGGCACGGCGGCCGTGAAGGAGTTCACCGACGAGGGCGGCACTCTTGTCACCTTCGGCTCGGCCACCCGTCTGCTCGGCGAAGACGGTCTCGGCCTCCTGCCTCTCAAGCGCGAAGCGAAGGTCGAGAAAGACGGCGGTGCCCGCGCGCCCGATGGTGAGGGTACGGAGCTCTGGTCCGAAGACGACTACCACCGCGCCATCGCAAGCGAGAATGCCAATCCCGAACGGGTGCCGGGGGTGCTCCTCAATACCGTTGCAGATACCAACCACTGGATGAGCGCAGGCTACGACGAGGCGACGACCCTCTTCCGGGGCAACACGATCTATTCGCCCCTGCCGCGGTCCGAGGGGACCAACGTCTTCCGCTACAAGAGCGCCGAGGAAATCAGGGCGTCGGGCTATCTCTTCGACGATGTGAGGACCCAGCTCGCCCGCAAGCCCTTCGTGATGGCGAGCGAGGACGGCGACGGGCAGGTCGTGGCCTTCGCCCAGGACCCGACGGTCCGGGGCTATCTCAACGGCCTCAACCTGATGGTTGCGAATGCGGTCCTCTTCGGCCCGGTCTATTCGGACTGACCATCGCCCAGAAGATCGAGAGCGGCGGCCGTCATGGTACGGACGCCGGTCTTGATCGTGGGTTCCGGAACTGGCGCAAAGAAGGGCGAATGGAGCGATGGCAGCTCTTCGCCGCCCGACTGGGCCGCCTCGAACGCCTCGGGCGATACCGCGCCCAGCCAGTAGATCAGTGTCGGGATGTCATCCTCGGTCCGTCCGAACTGCGAGAAGTCCTCGCCGCCCATTACCGGTGAGGTGGCGATCACCTGATCTTCGCCGAGCTGTTGCTTCAGGATCCTGGCCACCCGGGCGGTGAGTTCAGGATCATTGTAGGTCGCGGGCGTGTAGGGATCGGAGACTTCGACCACCGGCATCAGCTCCTCGGGGAGGCCGGCCGCCATCGCCTGCGCGCGGGCGATCCGTTCGATCCCGGAAAGGAGGCGCTCACGGGTCTCGTCGGAATAGCTCCTGACGGTCAGTTGCAGGTGCGCCTCGTCCGAGATGATGTTGTGCTTCATGCCGGCATTGAACGCCCCCACCGTCACGACGGCGCTGTCGAGGGGATCGGTCTCGCGGCTGACCAGAGTCTGGAGACCCGTGACGATCTGTGCGCCGATGACGATCGGGTCGACGGCCGTATGCGGATAAGCGCCGTGTCCGCCGACACCCCTGACATGGACATCGACGCTATCGACGTTGGCCAGCGCGAAGCCCTCCGTATACGCGACCATCCCGGCGGGAAGCGCGGCGGCGTCATGCAGGCCGATGACATGGTCGGGCCTGGGAAAGCGCTCATAGAGCCCGTCGTCGATCATCGCTTTTGCGCCCTCTCCGATCTCCTCGGCGGGCTGGAAGACGGCGACCAGGGTCCCTGACCATTCGTCCTTCATCTCCGAAAGCTGCCGAAGCGTGCCGATCAGCGATGTCATGTGCACGTCGTGGCCGCAGGAATGCATGGTCGGCTGGGTGTCGCCGAAGCGGTTTTCGTCCATCTTCGTTGAGGCATAGGGCAGGCCGGTGGCTTCCTTGACCGGCAGCCCGTCCATGTCCGCGCGAAGCATGAGGACCGGGCCGTCGCCGTTCTCCATGACGCCGACCACGCCGGTCTTCCCGACACCCTCGGTGACCTTGAAGCCGAGTTTCCTGATCTCCCGCGCCATCCTCTTCGCGGTCTGCCTTTCCATGAAGGAAAGCTCGGGATTGGCGTGAAGGTGCTCGTAGAGCGGCTCGAGATAGTCCCAGTCCTCGTCGACCTGGGCACGCAGGTCCTGCGCGAAGGCTGGGGCGATGGCGAGGGCGGAGGCTGCGAGCCAGGCTGAAAGACGCATCGTCCCATCCTGCCGCCTGCCCGCCGTAATGGCAAAGGGCGGCCTTCAGATTTTGCAGCCCCGCGGAAAACCCCTAGATGGAACCCAGCCATACCGGAGAGACCCCGATGCTTCTCACTGCCCTCGCCACCGTCCTCGCCCTGCAGGGCATGGAGCCGTCCGAAGACGCTGTCCGCATCGCCCGCGAGACGATCATCCTCGACGGTCACGTGGACGTGCCCTACCGCGTTCAGGGCTCCGGCGAGGATGTCGGCGTGGCCACCGGGGCGGGTGATTTCGACTTTCCCCGCGCCATGGAGGGGGGCCTGAACGCGCCGTTCATGTCGATCTATGTCGCCGCCAGATACCAGGAGACAGGCGGGGCGAAGGCGCAGGCGGACCGCCTGATCGGCCTCGTCGAGGGAATTGTCCATCAGCACCCCGACAAGTTCGAGATCGCAAGATCGCCGAAGGACGTTCGTCGGATCACGAAAGCAGGCAGGATCGCGCTTCCCCTCGGCATGGAGAACGGCGCACCGATCGAGGGCAGCATCGAGAATCTCGAGCATTTCTACGACCGGGGCATCCGCTACATCACGCTGACCCATTCGAAGGTGAACCACATCTCCGACAGCTCCTACGACGAGGAGCGCCGCTGGGGCGGGCTCTCTCCCTTCGGTTCCATGCTGATCGAGGAGATGAACCGCCTCGGCGTCATGGTGGACGTGAGCCACATCTCCGACGAAGCGTTCGAGGACGTGATGGCCATCACCAGGGCGCCGGTGATCGCGAGCCACTCCTCGCTCCGCCATTTCACCCCCGATTTCGAGCGCAACCTCTCCGACGAGATGGTGGCCCGGATCGGTGAGAACGGCGGCGTGGTGATGATCAATTACGGCTCGCGCTTCCTCTCGAACGAGCCCGCCGACTGGTCCGCCGCCCGCAGTGATGCCTACGATGAATGGCTCGCCGAGAACGGCGCCGAGCCCTCCGACGAAAGGTTCGAGGAGTTCGACGCCATCTTCCGCAAGGACAATCCCTATCCCTACGCGGACCTCTCTGACGTTCTCGACCAGATCGACCGGGTGGTTGAGGTGGCGGGCATCGACCATGTGGGCCTGGGTTCCGATTTCGACGGCGTCGGCGACAGCCTTCCGACCGACATCAAGGACGCAAGCCAGATGCCGAACCTGGTGCAGGGCCTTCTCGACCGCGACTATTCCGAGGGCGATATCGAGAAGATACTCTCCGGTAACGCGCTCCGGGTCTGGGAGGAGGTCGAGCGGGTCGCGAGGAAGCGGCGCTAGGTCACAAAAAGAGGCTTTGGGATTTCCCCGCCGGCCGTAGAAACACCGAGCAGCGGCCGACCGGCCTTCAAATGGGGTGTATGACGATGATCGCGAGCCTTGCTGCGGCCACCGCCATGGCCCTCGTTCATGTGTTCAGTCCGCGCCTGACCCTGCTCGACAGGCTCCCCCGCAGCCGATGGCTTTCGGCCGCGGGCGGTATCTCGACCGCCTACGTCTTCGTCCATCTCCTGCCGGAATTGGCCAACCACCAGGCCGAGACATTCTCCGCCGCGAAGCTGACCGAAGCTGAGGCCGAAGTCTTCTTCGTGGCCCTCGCCGGGCTGATGACCTTCTACGGTCTCGAACGCTGGGCCAAGTCGCACCGGGCGTCGGACGACCGCACGAAGAACATGCCGGCGCGGTCCTTCTGGATCCATCTCGGCGTCTTCGCTCTCTACAATGGCCTGATCGGATACCTCCTGCCTGAACGGGTCGAGGATGACGGTCTTGGCGGCCTTGCGATCTATGCCTTCGCCATGGTGCTGCATTTCCTGGTGAATGACCGGGGCCTCTATGCCCATCATGGCCCACGCTACCTGAAAACCGGGCGCTGGGTCCTCGCGGTGGCGCCGTTCCTCGGCCTGACGCTCGGGGAACTGGCCGAGGCACCCGCTCTTCTCGTCAGTCTTCTCCTCGCCTTCCTCGGCGGCGGCATCATCCTGAACGTCCTGAAGGAGGAGCTGCCGGAAGAGCGCAAGAGCCGCTTCTGGGCTTTCGCCCTTGGTGCTGCCGGCTATGCGGCGCTGCTGTTCTTCCTTCTTTGAAGGGGCAGACCGGATGGCCCCAAGATCAGCTCCGGCTCTTGCTGCCCGCAGAGATTGTGAAGCTGAACGCCAGGCCGATCAGGAAGGGCACCCAGATCGGCAGGCTGCCAAGGCCCGGAGTGCCGAGCGCCTCGGCCAGATGATCGTCGAATGCCCACCAGAGTATACCGAGCCACATGGGTCTGCCTCCTGTCTTTTCAGAATGTTGGACCCATTCCTCGCCAGCGCAACCTGTCCTGTCGGAGAAAACTGCTGCATCAGTCCAGACGATCAACGCCGGGTCCACAGCACGTGCGTTCTTCAGAAGACCGACGGCGAATGGGAGATCGTGCACCATCATATCAGCGACGCACGACCGGAGGTCGAATAGGTTCGACAGTAGGCCTGCCTAGTCGTCCGCCTTCACCGTTTTCTTGGCAGTCTTCTTTGCGGCTTTCTTCGTCGTCTTCTTCGCGGCTTTTTTCTTGGCCGCCTTCTTCTTGGTCTTCTTCGCGGCCTTCTTCTTCGTCGGCTTCTTCGCCTGCTTCGCCGCGATCAGTTCGAGCGCCTGCTCGAGGGTGATCTCGTCCGGATTGATCTCCTTCGGGATCGTGGCATTGACCTTCTGGTGCTTGACGTAAGGTCCGTAGCGGCCGTCATAGAGGCCGACCATTTCTTCCGTATCGGGATGCTGGCCGAGTTCCTTTTTCGGCTTCGCGGCCGTCCGGCCGCGGCCCCGCGGGTTCGCGAGCTTGTCGGCGATGATCGAGACCGCGCGGTTCAGGCCCACTTCCCAGACGTCATCGACGCTTTCGAGGCTCGCATAGGTCTTGCCGTGCTTCACATAGGGTCCGAAACGGCCGATTCCCGCCTCGATGGTCTCTCCGTCCTCTGGGTGCGGACCGACGTCACGCGGCAGGGAGAGGAGCATCATCGCCTTTTCGAAGTCGATATCCGCCGGGTTCCAGCCCTTCGGGATCGACCCGCGTTTCGGCTTTTCGTCCTCGGACACCGCCGCGCGTTCGACATAGGGTCCGAAGCGGCCCGACTTCAGCGAGACTTCCGTCGACGTGTCGGGGTCGATCCCCAGCACCTTGTCCTCCGGCGCCTCCTGCGCGTCCTTCCCGAGCTGTCGGGTGTGTTTGCAGTCGGGATAGCGCGAGCAGCCGACGAAGGCGCCGTAGCGGCCCACCTTGAGGGAGAGCTGGCCCTCACCGCAGGTCGGGCAGAGGCGCGGGTCGGTGCCATCGCCCCGGTCGGGGAAGATGTGCGGGCCGAGCGCCTCGTTGAGGGCATCGAGAACCTCCGTGATCCGCAGGCCCTCCATGCCCTTGATCCGGGCGTGGAACTCCTCCCAGAACCTGGCGAGGAAGGCGCGCCAGTTCTCGCGGCCGCCGGAGATCTCGTCGAGCGTATCCTCGAGCTGCGCGGTGAAGTCGTATTCGACATACTTGCCGAAGAAGTTCTCGAGAAATGCCGTGACGATCCGTCCCCGGTCCTCGGGAATGAACCGGTTCTTGTCCATCCGGACATAGTTCCTGTCCTGAAGGGTCGAGATGATCGAAGCGTAGGTCGAGGGCCGGCCGATGCCGTTCTCCTCGAGGGCCTTGACGAGGCTCGCTTCAGTGAAGCGGGGCGGGGGCTGGGTAAAGTGCTGCTCCGGCGCGACCTTGGAGACATCGGCGGCCGCCCCCTGGCTCACCTTGGGAAGGACACCTTCCTTCTCTTCCTCCTCGTCGTCACGACCCTCCGTATAGACCGCGATGAACCCCTCGAAGGTGATCACGGAGCCGGTCGCACGGAAAGCGATCTTCTCGTCGGAGGAGCGGATGTCGATGGTCGTCTGCTCGAGTTCCGCCGACGCCATCTGGCAGGCGACCGCCCGCCGCCAGATCAGGCGGTAGAGCTTCGCCTCGTCCTCCTGCAGGCGCTGGTCGTCCGGGTGCCGCGAAAAATCCGTGGGACGGATGCACTCGTGCGCTTCCTGAGCGTTCTTCTGCTTCGATTTGTACATGCGCGGGCTCGAAGGGACGAACCGCTCGCCGTAGCGGGACTTGATCTCGTCGCGGCAGGCCATCACCGCCTCCGGCGCCATGTCGATGCCGTCGGTCCGCATGTAGGTGATCAGGCCAGCTTCGTAGAGTCGCTGTGCCGCCTGCATGGTGCGCTTCGCGGCAAAGCCGATCTTGCGGCTCGCCTCCTGCTGCATGGTGGAGGTGGTGAAGGGGGCCGCAGGATTGCGTTTGGTGGGTTTGGCTTCGACCGAAGCGATCGAGAAGCTCGCTGCCTCGACCAGATCCTTCGCCCGCTGGCCGTCAGCTTCGGTGGTGAGGGAGAACTTGCCGAGCTTCTCGCCGTCAAGGTGGGTCAGCCGCGCGGTGAACGGATCGGAACTGGCCGCGACCTGCGCCTCGACCGTCCAGAACTCCTCGGCGACGAATTTCTCGATCTCGAGCTCCCGCTCGCAGATCAGCCTGAGGGCAACCGACTGCACCCGGCCCGCCGAACGGCTGCCGGGCAGCTTGCGCCACAGGATCGGGGACAGGGAGAAGCCTACGAGATAGTCGAGGGCCCGGCGCGCGAGATAGGCGTCGACGAGATCCTGGTCGATCGTACGCGGATTGTCGATTGCCTCCTGAACGGCTTTCTTGGTGACCGCATTGAAGGCCACCCGTTGCACCGATTTGTCCTTGAGGGCCTTCTTCTGGTTCAGGACATCGAAGAGGTGCCACGAGATCGCCTCGCCCTCGCGGTCGGGGTCGGTGGCGAGGATGACGCCGTCGGCATCCTTCAGCGCATCGGTGATTTCCTTGATGCGGGCCTTGGACTTCGAGTCCATGTCCCAGACCATCGCGAATTCCTGCTCGGGATCGACGGAACCATCCTTGGACGGAAGGTCCCTGATGTGTCCGTAGCTCGCCAGGACTGCATAGTCCTTGCCGAGATACTTCCCGATGGTTTTCGCTTTCGAAGGGGATTCGACAATCACGACCTGCATGAACGGGGTGCCTTAGAAGGGAGATAAAAAACGGGGCCGAAACTGCTGACCTGCAGGTGAGAAGTCAACGCATCGCAAACCATAAGGGTTGTCGGGCTTGAATTCATCAGCTACAGGTTGTGGCGGGGCGAACTTGAGTTGTACCTTATGAATCGTAGCGAGACGAACGAAGCCGAAGCCTTCCGGCAGGTGATCCTGCCGGCCCTTGAACACCTTGTCAGGCTCGAGGCCTATTTCAGGTTGAATGGCCTGACCTCGCTCAGCGAGGCGATGGACGAGGTCCTCGGCGTTGCAGATGACATGATGCAAAGGTCCGGAGGGGACAAGGGAACGGCGCTCACCCCGTCTTCCGGCGGAGAGCCCGAGGGTGGCAACGCCGATGCTCCGACGCCAGACGCTGTGGATCGATCGCGGTGTAGCGCTGGGTCGATGCAAGAGAAGCGTGGCCGAGCAGCTCTTGGATGACCCTGAGGTCGGCGCCCCCCGCAAGGAGTTCCGTCGCGAAGGCGTGACGAAGCGCATGGGGCGTCGCGCTTTCGGACAGGCCGAGCGCGGCCCGGAGATGGCGCATTCTCTTCTGCGCCACGGAGGCTGACAGCCTTCCGCCCCGGGAACCGAGAAAGAGCGGAGCTTCCTTCGCGGACGCGACCCCCGGCATGGCACGTCGGGCTTCGTCCGTGTAGGCATCGATGGCTGCGCGAACCTTCGGCAGCAGCGGAACCTCCCGGGTCTTTCCGCCCTTGCCCCGGATACGGAGCGTCTCGTCGAGGTCCCGGGCATCGAGGGCAAGGGCCTCACTGATCCTCAGGCCTGCGCCGTAGAGGAGGGTGAAAAGCGCGGCGTCGCGCTTCGCAAGCCAGGGCGCCTCGCCGGTCCGGCCTTCGCCGGCGGCTTCGAGAAGCCTTTCCGCCGCATCCGCCGCCACCGGCCGCGGGAGGATGGCCCGCCTCTTCGGTGAGCGCAAAGCCGAGAGCGCCGCGGATTGCAGGACGCCGCGCTTGTCCCAGTAACGAAAAAAGCTCCTGACCGCCGACAGCTCCAGCCGGACCGTAGCGGGATCGAGCCCCTCGCGGTGGAGAGCCGCGAGATAGGCTCGAAAGTCACGCGTCCTGAGGGTGTTCAGCGTGTTTGCGTTCGCTTCCCCGCCGAGGTGGCCGGTGAGAAAGCTGCCGAAACGGCCAAGCGCGGTCTCGTAGTTTCTCACCGTGTAGGGGCTCGCCCGGCGTTCGCTTCTGAGCGCCCTGAGGAAACCGGTCCTGAGTGATGAAAAGCTGCTATCCTGCACGACGGCGACAGGACGCCTTCAGGGTAAAGGGAGACTTAAGGGCCATTCGGCGCATCGCCTTCCCACACCCATTCCTCGGTCCAGTGCGGCTGGCTTTTGCTAAGGGCCGGGGGGCGGTCGGTAGCACTGGCTTGCGCCGGCGACTCGACCCCTGCGGCGCGCATGATGACCAGCGCCGCGGCGCCGCCCTTGTCGGCTGCGAAGGCGCCGGCCTTGCCCACCGGCCCCCCGGCGCAGCCGCCGAGCAAGACGATGAGACCCATGCCAGCCGAAAGTGCGCGTTTGTGAATTCCCTGTCCCATGCCGATCAACCCTAACGACCCCTGAACCCCAGCCTGCCGCAGGGAGGGTAGATTGTCACGTGCCGGAACGAAGGCCGGCGATCGGCCGTCTCGCCTGGGTTCAGCCGGCCCCGTCCAGGGTCTCGGCAAACCCGATAAGGTTGCCTGCGGGATCTCTGACGTAGAGTTCGCGGGTCCCGTGTCCGGTCTCGCGGACAGGGACGACGATCTCCGTTTCCGCCAGCTTCGCTAGCACGTCCTCGAGTGAGCGGACTTCGAGATAGACGATGGCCCGCTCGATCCCTTCGATCGCTGCGGTGTCCTGGGCACGGGACATGGCGAAGGACTGGTACATCAGCTCGACATCGCCCGACGCCAGCGCAGCGAAGCCAAGACCGTCATCATGGGGCACGGTCATCGTAGCGGTCAGGCCCAACGCTTCCCAGAACGTAACGCACGCCCCGACGTCCCCGGCCAGCAGGACAGGCGTGACCTTCTTGAAGTTCGACACCTGAGCCTCCTCTGGGCCTGCCGCCGGTTCCTGACCTGTAGCGGTCTCCCCGCACCCCGTCAGGGCGAACGAGCAGGCGAGCAGCAAACTTCGGATCATAGCAGCGTTCCTTCTCGTCTCGCTGGGCTTCTTCGGTTCCGGTTCAGGTTCCGACCCGGGACGCCATCCGCGGGAGCCCGGCCTTGAGCAGGTCACCCACCCGGCCGCTTTCCGCGACCCAGGCTGCGAAGAGGAGGCTGCCCGCGATCAGGGCATAGGCCCAGCGCGGCAGGGCTGGCTCCCGCCTGCTCGACGTCACCGCGCGGGCATTGCGGCTCGCGAGCCCCAGCCAGTCGTCCCCGGCACGGCTGCCCCTCGCCGCCGACACCGTGCGAAGGCGGGGCAGGCCCGCACCTGGTTCGGGCAGGACATGGAAACCGCCGCCGGTCGCCTGAACCAGGGGCGCGAGCTTCTCGGTGGTGGTGGTGATGTCGGAGAACTCCCGGGTCGCGGCCCGCTCTCGGATCGCTGCCGCCGTGAGTGGCCGCCCGCCGGAGGTCGCGGTCTCGACCCGCACCTGATCGGCCGTGATGCCGGTCGCGCGGGCCTGGAAAACCCCGGGGCTCTGTTCCTCGAAACTGAGGGTCGAACTCTCGCCTTCGGGCGTCGTCACCGTGGCAAGGTTCACCTCGCTCTCAAGGCTGCGCCGGGTGAGGGTCAGGGTTCCTTCCGCATCGAGGGTCGCGTTGAGGGCTTCCTCCTCGAGCTCGGGTTCCGCCATCAGCCAGTGGACAAGGCGGCGCAGGAACTCCGCATGGGGACCACCACCGTCAAAACCGCGCGCCCAGAGCCACAGGTGATCGGAGAGCAGCATCCCGATCCGGCCCTCGCCGACCCTGTCGGTGACGAGAAGGGGTGCGCCCGAGCCGTCCTCGAGCAGGGCCGTGCCGCTTCGAACCTCGACGGGTACGTGACGCAGCCAACGGCCCCATTCGCCGGGATCGGGCAGGTTCTTGGTGATCGGATGGCGCTCGCCGGTTTCCGTCAGCTGGGGGATGAAAGGCTTGTTGACCGCCGTGCCCTTGGGCACCGCGGGCAGGATGTATCCGAGGTTCGGCTGCGCCGCGAGAGAGCCTGTGCTCGCAAGCTCCGGCCCTGCGGCGATCAGGACCGCTCCGCCGCCTTCCACGAAGCGGGTCACCTCCGAAAGCTCGAAGGAGGAGATCACGCCGCGATAGGTGTAGCGGTCGAAGATCACCACGTTGAAATGCTTGAGCTTGTCGAGAAAGAGCTCACGGCTCGGGAAGGGGATGAGGTTCAGCTCGTCAGCACGCGCCGTGGTGGGTTTCTCCATGGGCTTGAGGATCGTGAAGTGGACGAGGTCCACGGCCGGGTCCGAGTTCAGGACATTGCGCCAGACCCGCTCGCCCGCATGGGGCTCGCCGGAGATCAGGAGCACGCGCAGCCGGTCCCTGATGATGCTGACCCTCGAGGTGGCGACATTGTTCCGTTTGGTGATCTCTCCGGGGATCGTCGGGGTCGCGAACTCGACGATATGGCTCCCCGGCGCGTCGATCGGCACGTCGATCGCCTGCGGGCCCCCGGTGGGGATATCCCGTGTGAAGAGTGCTTCGCCGTCGACCCTCACCGTGACGGGCACTGCGGGGAGGCCCGTGGTATCCTCCACTTCGATCTCGAAGCGCGCATCCTCGCCGAGGATGCCGTAAGGGGACGCGGTGGTCACCGCGACCCGGCGGTCGGTCTGCCTGTCAGGATCACCCAGCAACAGGCCATGCACGGGGGCGGGGAGGCTTCGGTCCTCGCCGAAGGTGCCAAGGTCCACCTGTCCGTCCGAGAGCACGAAGACCCCTGCAAGCTGGTCCCGCGCCACGGTCGCGAGAGCCTCCTTCAGCCCACGACCGAGATCGCTGCTGTCTGCATCGCCGAAGCGGCCTTCGCGGACCTCGACGCCCTCGGCTTCGAGCGCGGCCCTGAGCTCAGGCAGGGCCGCGTCCGCGATCGCGCTGCGCTCCGAAACGCTGGACGATGCGCTCTCGTCGATGAGGATGATCGCCTGGTCCCCGAGGGGCTGGTAGGTCCGCTGGATGAGCTGCGGGCCGGCGAGGAAGAGAACCACCATCCCGCCCGCCAGCACACGGAAGAACGCCCCGAGAGGCGCCGTGCGGACACGGACGAGCGAGGCGATCAGCAGTCCGGACGCAAGGACAAGAAGGCCCCAGAGGGGCAGGAGGGGAGAGAACTCAACGCTCATCGCTGTCTCCAAGCTCGTCCAGCATGGACTGCACGTCCGCCTGGTCCGCCTTGTAGTTCCCGGTCACCGCGACCATGGCCATGTTGATCCCGGCACGGAAGGCATATTCGCGCCGTGCCTCGCCCCCCGGTCCTGCGGGCCGTAAGGGGATGCCACGCTCGTCGAGGGCCCAGGCGCTGGCCCAGTCGCGTCCCGCAACGATCAGGGACGGCACCCCGTCGCGCCGCTGGTCGAGGCCGTTCACCGCCTCGACCCAGACCTGGCCTCCGGAGTTCCTTCCGTGGAGGTCGTCGAGCCTGTAGAATGAGAAGAGCAGGACGCTGTCTTCGGGTAGCGGTTCGAGGGGCGGGGCGTCGAGCCTTCGCATGGTATCGGCGAGAATGCCCGAGCGACCGGGCGAGGCGCCGTCCCCCGTATCGATGATCAGCATGCCGCCACCTGCCATGTATTCCTCGAGCCGCTGCAGCGCGCTCTCGGAAGGTTCGGGATGGGAGGGGCGGATCGGCCAGTAGAGAATGGTGTAGACTGAGAGCTCGTCCCGGTCGAGATCCACCCTTTGCGCCGCTGCCGGCTCCAGCGAGCTCCGCCGCGTGGCCTCGGTGCTCAGGCCGTTGAGCGCCGCCTCGCTCAACCGGTCGAGAGCCGCGTCCCCGGTGCCCACATAGGCAAAGCGCAAGGAGAGCGCGGCTTCGGATGCCTTCTGCGGCAGGGGCGGACGGATCTGCGCCCCGGCGTCGCCGGGCACGAGGACGGCCGCGGCCAGGAGGCTCGCCGCGGCGGTCGCTGCCTTTCCGCTGCCGAAGCGGCGCAGGCTGACGATGCCGTCGATGATGAGAAGGATCAGCGCGAAGACGAGAAGCGGCATGGTCAGATCGGTCTGCCGCTCCGTGCCCCGGTGCAGGTAGCTGATGCCGGAAGGAAGGTCACGCCTCGTGATGGAGCGGAACTCGCCGCCTTCGAAGGCGTTCACCGCCACCACCCTCGCTGCATCGCCATAGAGCCCGGGCGCGGGGTTTTCGCTTTCCTCGCTGAGAGGCGGGGTCCCGGCATCCGCGCGGACGAGGCCACCCGCGCCGGTCAGGAGCTGCTGGGCGGGAAGCGGGCCTTCGCCAGACGAGGCCTCCGCCGCGCTGGTCCGCGCAAGCAGGCTCAGGCGTTGCAGGACGGCGGGGAAGAGGCCCGAGACAGGAAGGTCCGACCAGGTCGGAACCGCGCTCACATGGATAAGGACCACAAGGCCGCTCCCTTCGCGCCGGGCGCTGATCAGCGGCGTCCCGTCGGCCAGCGAGGCCCAGACCTGTGCGGTGCCCGGCTCGATCAGGACCTGCCTGCGCACCGGGATCGTCTCCGTGATCGCAAGGTCCTGGAGCGGCATCCCCGCCGACAGCTCCGCCACGGCCTGCGGTTCGGCCCAGGTGAGGGCACCGCCAAGTGACCTGTCGCCGCCGAGGAGCGGCGCGGGCAGGAGCGGATCGGGGGACGGGGTATCTGCGGAAAGAAGGTTGCCCCCTGCGAAGCGGACGAGGAGTCCGCCCTCGCGCACATAGGTTTCGAGCGCGCGGCGCTCCTGCGGCTGGAAGGTCCCGACATCGTCGAGGACGATCATGCCCGGATCGCGTCTGACCACGCTCAGGATCGGCCCTTCAACGAGCTGCGCGACCGGATCGAGCGCGCGGGCGATATAGAACCCGCCATCGCGCAGGTTGTCGGCGCGGCTGCCCACGAGGGCGGCGAGAGTGCGGCGGCTGTCCGAGCCCAGAAGCCTGGTCGCGCCGGCACTGCGCGTACCCTCCACCTGGAAACGGGCGATCTCGTTCCGCAGCTCGAGCGGCAGGCGGAAGCTCGCTTCGGCGGCCCTGTCACTCGGACCGAAGGCTGCCTCGGCCGTGGTGATCGCCCGCCCGTCGGATGAAAGCGCCGCAACCCGCACGCTTTGCGGTCCGCTCACGCGGCTCCTGAGGACGGGAACCCGGATCTCGTCATTGCCGATTGTCACCGCAGCGAGCGCGAAGCTCGGACCCTCCGGCAGGAACACCCGCGCACCCATCAGGAAGCCCAGCGAGGTCTCGCCTTCCGGTGCAACCCCGCCGGTCAGCACCGCGACATCCCCCTCGGCCT